>NZ_JBHMDN010000036.1:0-52591 GCF_042431195.1 Cohnella cellulosilytica | reverse complement strand
TCATGCGACCAAACCGTTTATCCGGTCTTAGCATCCGTTTCCGAATGTTATCCCGATCTTGAGGGCAGGTTGCCTACGTGTTACTCACCCGTCCGCCGCTAAGTATCAGAGGTGCAAGCACCTCATCAACTCCGCTCGACTTGCATGTATTAGGCACGCCGCCAGCGTTCGTCCTGAGCCAGGATCAAACTCTCCATGAAAGGAGCTTTCACGGCAGGGCTTCCGGAGGAAGTCCCGAGAGTGAAAGTCTCCACAAGAAGTTGATTCGCTCATTTCTTGCTGGTTTTGCTTGTTGTTTCTTACGCTCAATGTTCAGTTTTCAAAGAACAATCGGTGTTGCTTGTCCCGCCCCGTTTCCGACGCAAGGATTTCATCTTACCTCATCCCGCGCCCTCTTGCAACCCTCAATTTTTACCAGAACCATTTTACCAGATTCGATAGTAATCAAGTTTGCCCGACGTATGCAACTTTATTGATTGCGCTCCGTTTCGGCGACAGGAATTAGAATATACCACGGCTCATACCTACTATGCAACAGTTAAATTATTCCATGCAGAACCCTTTACAGCTAAAGCAAATCGGACGACCTGGATACGGTCATCGACGTACATAGCCATCGCTGTTTGAACACCCTCATCTCGATCCTCAGAGCTAGGAAACGCTCGATAGCTTACACGCCTCCATCGCCCCGGAATTCAACCCGGCAGCCATTTGTCGATAACCCCTTCTTAGAGAAGTCGTGCTTTTCGTTCCATTTGCAGGTATCCCCCTCGTTCAGAGAAGTGGCGTTTCCGTCCGATTTGTCGGTATCCCGTTTACTCAGAGAAATGGCGGTTATCACTCTATTTGCCGGTATCCCCTTCGATCAGAGAATGTTCAGATCTTCCAGATTAGAATGAACGTGCCTGAGCGAACGGGATAATGGCTATAAGCGAGGCGAAGGAACAGTACGTACAAAGGGAGAGGAAACTGAGTAATCGGGATAATGACTATAAGTGAGACGGAGGGACAGCGTGTACGAAAAGAGATGAAACTGAGCGAACGGGATAATGGCCATAAGTGAGACGGAAGAACGGTGCATACAAAACGCTGAGGAAACTGAGCGAACGGGATAATGGCCATAAGTGAGACGGAAGAACGGTGCATACAAAACGCAGAGGAAACTGAGGGAGCGGGATAATGATAATAGGAAGAGACTGAGTGAACGGGATAGCGGCAAAAGCGTTGAGGATAAGCATGTTAAGTGGCGAGGCAACGACGACAATGGTAGACAACCGGACAAAGGACAGTACCAAAGAGGCAATGACATGAAGGGACTGCATGGCAAGGGGGACTGACACGATGAGGAAATGAGATCAAGAGACAACATGATAACAGCGATGACATAAGTCCCTTATCGTGCGGCCCTCGCTCCTACCTTCGAAACAAACTCAAATATTTTCCCATGATCCATAATTTAATGTTATTTAACATTACTTATAACTTACATAAATATGAAGTTTTCTGCTTATAAAATCCTTAAAATCCCACTTAACCCTAATTTATATCTTCTAAACGGCATATTTAAGTTATATTATTTAACATAAAGTTATTTCTATTCCCATTTTCAAACTCGTAAAGAAAGGAGGATCGTTCCCGAATTCTGTTCGCCCCTCTCGATCGTACCTCTCATTCGTCTGGCAGCCGTCTATTTCATCCATTAAAAAATAAGGGAGCTGTTACGATGTCCTTATCCGCTTTTTCCCGTCGTACGCTTGCATTGGCGCTTGCCCTCATCGTCGCTTCGACTGCGTTCGCCTCGTTGCCTTACGCCGCAGCCGCTACAAAGTTCAAATTCGAAGAAATTACGCTGTCCGAACTGCAGGCCGGATACAAAAACGGCCAGTATACCGCTGAAGAAGTCGTTAAAGCCTATCTGGATCGCATCGATCAGTACGAGCCGAACTATAATGCATTTACCGTAATGAACGCTCAAGCTCTGGAAAAAGCGCGCGAGATCGATAAACGCAGAGCGGCCGGAGAGCCGCTGGGCGCCCTCGCCGGCGTGCCTATCGTCATTAAAGAAGCAGTGGATATGGCCGGCTTCCCTTCGACGATGGGCTGGGCCCCGCTCAGCAAGGAAAAAGGCGGAATCGAGCTGATTCCCGAATTCGACGCTCCGGTTGTCGCCCGGCTTAAGGAGGCCGATGCGATTATATTGGGCCGCACGAACATTCCCGCCTTCAGCTCTTCCGGAACCCGGGCGACGACAAGCTGGGACGGAGATACTTACAATGCCGTCGATCGCAAGCTGGTGCCGGGAGCGAGCAGCAGCGGCACCGCGACGGCCATTTCCGGAAATATGGCGATTCTCGGAATCGCGGAGGAAACCGGCGGTTCGATCCAAAATCCCGCGGCCGCCCAAGCGATCGTCGGAATCAAGCCGACCTTCGGCCTCGTCCCCAACGCCGGAGTCGTTCCTCTTGGGGGAAGCACCCGCGACGTTATCGGGACGCACGCCCGAACGGTTCGGGACGCGGCCGCCATGCTGGACGTCATTGCCGGCTACAGCTTCGAAGATCCGAAAACGGTCGCCGCGATCGGCAATATCCCGCGCAACGGCTATACTTCCAAGCTCAGCAAGAGCGCTCTGCAGGGCAAGCGCATAGGTCTGTACGGCCCGGGCTGGCGCGATCAGGATTTGACCGAGGAAACGCAGGCGCTGTACGACCGCGCGATCGAAGAGTTGAAGAAACAGGGAGCCGTCGTTGTTCCGGATCCTTTTGCCGGAACGGAATTCGCGGAGTATTTCAAGGCTTCGGGCTCCGTCGGCATCGAATCCGTCATCTACGATATGGAGGCTTATTTGAAACGGCTCGGCAAAAACGCCGCGATCACCTCGGTAGCGGAGCTTCTGGAGAAAACGAACGAGAAGCCGTCCGTTTTCAACCGTTACAACGACGATCTGCCCGATCCGACCTCCGTCGCCGACCTCTCGAACTTCGTTGCCGTCAGGACCAAGCTTCTTCGAATCATTGGCGACGTGATGGACAAAAACGATCTGGACGGCTTCGCCTTCCCTCAGATGTTCAAGGAAACGCCGCTGCTTTCCAGCGAGGACAACATCGGGGCGACGACGGTTTCCGAGATCAACGTGGCCGGCGTACCGCTCGTGACCGTGCCTGCCGGCTACTATAAGAGCGGCTCGCCGTTCGCGCTCGCCTTCTTCGGAAAGATGTGGAGCGAAGCCGACTTGCTCGGCATGGCTTACGACTACGAGCAGGCCACGAAATTCCGGAAAGCGCCCGTCTTGACAGAAAAACGGTAAACGCGGTTTCCGACCGAATAAACGAAGGGGCCGTTCCGAAAGGTCGCAGACCGACCCGGAGCAGCCCCTTCGTTTGGCATCCGCAGCATAAACCTTAACAAATCTTTTCTTTCTGCCAACGGATGGTTTCGTCAAATTCCGTATAACGAAATCCGGCATCCTCCCAATAATGCTGCAGCTCCTTGCGAGTCCAGCCTTCGTACAACTCCTCCCAAGCAAACGGGCCGTGCGGCAGCAGCGAACGAGGCTCGATCGCCGCGCCCGGCTTCAGAGCCTGGTAGCGGAAATCGCAAGACAGCCGTATTTGTCCCGGCACCTGATTGGGCATCGACTTGTGAACGGTGAGACTGTTAAAGGTAAGCACGTCGCCGGCCTCGTAATCGATCGTCTGCCATTCGTAATCCAGCCCGCACAGAATCGTCTCCAGTCCTCCCGCTCCCGGCGCTTCCGTTACGCCCAGCAGTCCGGCCTTGTGGCTGCCCTTCAGAACGGCAAGGCCCCCAATCTGCCGGGGAACGTCGCCGAGCGGAATCCAGGCCGTCCAAGTTTCGGTTTCGCCCTGAATATGAAGAAAATCCTGATGGGAAGGCGTAACCTTGGTGTCGCGATGGGGCAGCATTACTCGGGCGATGTTTCTCGGATGAGGAAAAGGCTCGTAACCGAACAGCTCGCGATACATGGACAGCAGCCGCTCATGATGGGCCAACGCGTGAAAAACCTCCAGCTTCTGAATCGCGAGATAAATGTCGCGCGTGACTCCGACGCCGTTCCAGCGAATGTCCTCGTCGGAAATCCGATTGACCGCCTCCACGTCGGCCATGCCGTCGATCGGCGCGTAACGAGAATCGGTCAAGCCGCGGCTCTCCAGAATTTTTATAACCTCCATCCTCAGCTCCAGCACGCTTTCCCGCGGAATAAGACCTTTGAAGAACAGCAGGCCGTCCTTCTCCGCGCGTTCGCGAAGAGCCTCGGGCGCGGCAAGCAGCGGCGAAGAGTCTTGAAACGTCCCTGCGACCGGACTTAAATTGTTGTCCTTAACCGGTAATCCCGACATGGATCATCTCTCCTTATGCTATCGATTTGAAGCCATGTTATCATAGGAAAAGAAAGAAGGATTTAGCGGCAGCCGGGTCGTATTTGTCATTTATCGGTATTGCCGCTTTATCTGCCGGGAGGAATACGCTATGTCCGACAACGAGCGCAGCTTTAATCCGATCGTTCATTACGCGAACCGGCTCGCCTGCCGGCCGGGGGAAACTTTTGGACCTCGGGTGATCGACGATTATCAGTGGCTGTACGTGGAAAAAGGAAAGGGCGAAATTATGATCAACGGCCGGACGCATTCCGTGGAGTCCGGCTGCCTGCTCGGATACGGCCCGGAGGTCCCGCACCGGATCGCCGCCGATCTCGACGATCCCTTCGTCCTGTTCGGCCTGCACTTCGCTCCCGATGAATCCGAATACGTCGCCCGGCCGCAGCATCCTTCCGTTCGCAATATCGAGTTTCCTCTGCAGTACGACCAAAGCCTCGTCGCCCCGGACGACGTTCCGAACGCCTTGATCCCCGCCTGCTCGCTTGTCGGGTCATGGGCGCTCCCTTTTTTCGAAGAGCTGGTTAAAGAATTCAACGTTCAGGACGAGTTGGCGCCGCTCGGCCTCCGCGCCGCGATGATCCGGCTCTATGTGCGTCTACGGAGAACGACCGTGACCAGTAGCGCCCCAACGATGGTCGAACGGATTCGTTCCGCGCTCGAAGCGCGGGCGGAAGCCGACTATCGCATGGAATGGCTGGAGGAGTGTACGGGCTATAGTCACGATTACGCATCCAAAACCTACAAGGAGGCCGTCGGGCGTTCTCCCCATGCCGATCATCAGAGGATGAGACTGCAGGCGGCGCAGCGCTATCTTGAAACGACGGGGATGACGGTCACGGAGATCGCGGAAACGCTCCAATTCGGCAGCATTCACTATTTCTGCAAATGGTTTCGCCGCATGTCCGGCCAGTCTCCGAGCGCGTATCGTTCGCGGAAGCGGATGATCTAACCTATTGCTTATGGAGCTCCGATCGATTACGATTAATTACAAGTAAATTCATCGACATTGGGGTGATTGAATGCGCGAAATTCCCATGCGGTATGTGAAGGCCAATCAAGCCGGAATCGTGCTGTCGGTTATTTTGTTTTTCTTGTTCCATCAATTTTGGATTTTGGCGGTTCTGTGGGCGATCCAGTTGGGCGGTCTGCTTACGGAGGGAAAGCTGAACGTGTTCGTGCAAATCGCCAAGCGCGCGCTTAAAAATAAAGGAGAAGAAACGCAGGCGATTGAGCTTCAGCGCTTCAACAACCTGCTGGCCGTCCTGTTCCTGACGCTGGCCCTCGTCTCCTTCGCGCTCGGCTGGGAAATCGCCGGTTACGCCTTGTCGGCGATGCTGCTGCTGGCGGCCGGAGCCGCGCTGGTCGGCTTCTGCATCGGCTGCACGGTCTATTTCTGGATCAAGCAAATTCGCGCGGGCCGGTTTCGCCGGACATGATCGCAATTCCGGACATGATGGCAATTAAGGAAGGACGGTGAGACGCAGTCCGGCGCAATGGCTCACTTGGCCCCTCCCTCGCTTCAAGCGCAAACCCTTAGGCTTATGAAAATATAATTATGCGCGAATATGCACCGTGTACCGCAGCGAAAACAGGGAAGGAGCGTCCCGCGAGTCATCCTGGATGACGGCGGGAACGCTCCTTGATTTTTTATTCCGCGCCGCCGAGCAGACGCACCAATTCTTCCTCGTCCTCCAGTACGGGGACGCCGAGATCGCGCGCCTTGGTCAGCTTGCTGCCGGCGCTCTCGCCCGCGATGACGAGATCGGTCTTCTTGGAGACGCTGCCCGACACCTTCGCGCCGAGCGTCTCCAGCTTCTTCGCGGCTTCATCGCGCGTCATCCGCGTCAGCGTGCCGGTCAGCACGACCGTCTTGCCGAACAGCGGATGATTCGTATCCATGGCAGAAGCAGTCGGGGCGGAGGCTTCCGGCTTCACGCCAAGCTCGCGCATCCGGGCGATGCTCGCCTGGTTAAGCGGATCGCGGAAATATTGATAGATGCTCTCGGCGACAATGCCGCCGACGTCCGGCAACCCGACCAGCTCCTCCACTTCCGCGGCCATCAGACGGTCCAAATCTCCGAAGTAATCGGCCAACATTTTCGTCGTCGCCTTGCCCGTATTCGGAATGCCAAGCGCGTTCAGGAACGAGGCGAGCCCGCGCGACTTCGACTTCTCCAGCGCGTCGAGCAGGTTGGACGCCTTTTTCTCTCCGAACCGCTGCAGTCCGACCAGCTGCTCGAGGGCCAGAGCGTACAGATCCGCCGGCTCGCGAACGCCGAGCTCCTCGTATAGCTGCTCCGCCGTCTTGCCGCTGAACGTCTCGATGTCCATGCAATCGCGCGAAGCAAAATGGGTGATCCGCCCGATGATCTGCGGCTTGCAGCCGAGCCGGTTGTTGCAGAACAGATGGGCGCCGCGCATCTCCAGCGGAGATCCGCAGCCCGGACATACGGTCGGCGCGACGATCGCTCCGCCCTCCTCGTCGTCCGCCTTGCCCAGAATTTCCGGAATGACGTCGTTGGAGCGGCGGATGAAAACCCGCGTTCCGAGAGCGTTCAGCAGGTTCTTCCGCTCGATATCGCCGATGTTGTTGAGCGTGCAGTTCTGCACCGTCACGCCGGCCAGCTCGACCGGTTCGACGCGGGCGAGCGGCGTTACCTTGCCCGTGCGGCCCAGCTCCCAGGACACGGACTCGAGCACCGTTGTCGTCTCCTCCGCCTCGAACTTGAAGGCGACGGCCCAGCGAGGAAACTTGTCCGTATAGCCGAGCACCTCGCGCGTCCTCATGTCGGTCAGCTTGACGACCGCTCCGTCGATCAGGTAATCCAGCCCGGTTCGGCGCGCGACGATCGCCTCCAGCTCCCGGAAAAGCTCCTCGACATTCGAGAAATAAGCGATATAAGGATTCACGGGGAACTTGTTCTCCCGCAGGAACGCCATCATCTCGCGGTGATTGGCGAACGCGATGCCGTCCGAATAGCCGACGTTGTAGAAGAACGCGTCCAGCTTGCGCGACGCCGTCACCTTCGGATCGAGGTTGCGCAGCGCTCCCGCCGCGCCGTTGCGCGCGTTCTTGAGCGGCTCGGCGGCGGTCACGTTGTACTTCTCCAGCACGGACAGCCTCATGAAGCCTTCGCCCTGCACCTCGATCGTTCCGCCGGCATAACCGATCGTCAGCGGCACGGTGCGAATCGTCCGGACCTGCGCCAGAATGCCTTCGCCGACTTCGCCGTTCCCCCGGGTAGCGGCTTGCGCCAGCTCTCCTCCGCTGTAGGTCAGGTTCAAGGACAGGCCGTCGAACTTCAGCTCGACGACATACTCGGGATCGGGCAGCGGCTGCTCCGGATTTTTGGCGTTGTAGTCGGCGATCAGCTTGTTCGCGCGCGCGACCCAGGCCGCCAAGGCCTCGACGTTCTGCGCCTTGTCCAAGCTCCACAGCCGGGACAGGTGGCGATGCGGCTCAAAGCCTTTCAGAATGTCGCCGCCGACTCTGCGCGTCGGAGAGTCCTGCAGCACGATGGCGCTCGCCGCCTCGAGAGCGATCAGCTCGTCGTAGAGGGCGTCGTATTCCTGATCGCTTATCGTCGGATTATCCTCGGTATAGTAACGGTGTCCATGCGCGTTCAGCTCTTCGACGAGCTTCCGCATCCGTTCCAACGAATCCATTTGCGCCATGCACGTTAACCTCGCTTTAATTGATAATCCCAACCTAGATTTTGGTCACGGGGGCGAACGCCGCGAGCAGCCGCTTGACGCCGACCGGCGCCGGGAACGCGATCTGCAGCTCGGCGTCGTTGCCCGTTCCCTTCACCGAGACGACGGTTCCGACGCCCCACTTGGCGTGCTGCACCTTGTCGCCGGCGGCGATCTCCATGCCGTCTCCGACCGGCTTGGCCGCGGAAGGCGTCTGCGGCCGGACGACCGGCGAGACGCCTCCCGCCGCTCCGTTCATCGGCGAGACGGTCGGACGCGCTCCGAAGCCCGACGGAGGATAGCCTCCTCCGCTGCCCGCCGCCGAACCGGAACCGCCGTAGGAGGAGCCGCGCGGATTGCCGTAGCCCGATCCACCATAGGAAGCTCCGCCGCCCAGCCGCGAGCCGTACCCTCCGTAAGAGCCCGGACGAGCGCCGCCCGCCGGGGCGAGCGCTTCCTTCAGCTCGTTCGGAATTTCTCCGAGAAACCGCGAAGGCGCGTTGGAGCTCGTGCGTCCGTACAGCAGCCGCATCCGCGCGCAGGTGAGATACAGCTTCTTCTCCGCGCGGGTAATGCCGACGTAAGCCAGTCTCCGCTCCTCCTCCATCTCCTCGTTGTCCATCAGGGAACGGGTGCCCGGGAAGACGCCCTCCTCCATGCCGACGATGAAGACGATCGGGAACTCCAGCCCCTTGGCGCTGTGCATCGTCATGAGCACGACGGCGTCTCCGGCATCCTCCGCGTCGTCGTCCATCGAATCGATATCCGCGACAAGCGCCAGCTCCGTCAGGAAGCTGAGCAGCGACTTGTCGTCGTTGCGCTTCTCGAACTCCTGCGTTACGGACAGGAACTCCTCGATGTTTTCCAGCCGGGCTTTCGATTCGAGCGTATTCTCGCGCTGCAGCTCCAGCCGGTATTCCGACATCTCCAGCAGCTTCTCGGTGAGCTCCGTCACCGACAGGTAGTCGGTCATCGCGCTTAGGTTGCGAATCAAGTCCCGGAAGCCGCCGAGCGCGATCTTGGCCCGGCCTTGAACGTCGAGATGGTACAGACCGTCGCCGAGCAGCCCGTCCCCTTCGTTCAGCAGGCGGAGAATCGAGATGCCCTTGCGCGTCGCTTCCTCCTGAACCTTGGCCATCGTCGTGTCGCCCAGCCCCCGCTTCGGCACGTTAACGACCCGCAGCAGGCTGTTGTCGTCGTCCGGATTGGAGATTAACCGCAGGTAGGACAGGATGTCCTTGATTTCTTTGCGGTCGTAGAACTTGATGCCGCCGACGATCTGGTACGGAATTTCCGACTTGATCAGAATTTCCTCCATGACCCGGGACTGCGCGTTCGTCCGATACAGGATGGCGTGATCGGAGTAGCGGCGGCCGTTCTGACGGTTTTTGCGGATTTCCCCGGCGACGAAGTATCCTTCCTCATGCTCCGAATCTCCTTGGTACACCGTAATCTTTTCCCCGCCGGATTGGTCCGTCCATAGATTTTTCGCTTTGCGGCCGATATTATTCTTGATGACCGAGTTGGCGGCGTCCAGAATGTTCGAGGTCGACCGATAGTTCTGCTCCAGCAAAATGCTGCGCGCCTCGGGGTAGTCCTTCTCGAAGTTGAGAATGTTCGTAATGTCCGCGCCCCGCCAGCGGTAGATCGACTGGTCGCTGTCGCCGACGACGCAGATGTTGTGATGCTTGTCGGCCATCATTTTACAGAGGGTATATTGCGCTTTGTTCGTATCCTGGTATTCGTCGACATGGATATATTTGAATTTGTTTTGGTAAAAGTCCAATACATCCGGAGCGTCCTTGAACAGCTGGATCGTCAGCAGCAGCAGGTCGTCGAAGTCGAGCGAATTGTTCGCCTTCAGCCGCTTCTGGTACTGCATGTAGACCTTGGCGACGATCGATTCGAAGTAGTCTCCCTGCCGCTGGTCGTACTGCTCCGGGGAGATCAGTTCGTTCTTCGCCGCTCCGATGGCGGCTTGAACGCCTTTCGGCTCGAATCTCTTCACGTCGAGGTTGTTGTCCTTCATGACGTTGCGGATGACCGACAGCTGATCGCCGGAATCGAGAATGCTGAAGTTGGAGCCGAAGCCGATCTTGTCGATGTCCCTGCGCAGAATGCGCACGCACATCGAGTGGAACGTGCTGACCCAGATGTCCCGGCCGGACGGACCGACAAGCTTGGACACCCGCTCCTGCATCTCGCGCGCCGCCTTGTTCGTAAACGTGATGGCGAGTATGCTCCACGGCGCCGCCAGACGTTTGGAGATGATGTAGGCGATGCGGTGCGTCAGCACGCGCGTCTTGCCGCTTCCCGCTCCGGCCATGATCAGCAGCGGGCCGTCGGTCGCGACCGCCGCTTCCTTCTGCCTCGGATTCAATCTGTTGATGGATTCGTCGATATCGATCGAGCTTGCGTTATCTCTTTCAAAGAACATAATTCCGCTCCTTTGCCGCTTGGTTAACCGCCTGAACCGTCGTCAACGCGGCTGCCAAATTATCGTAAATGACGTTGCCTACGACAACCGTATCTGCCCGGAGCGCCGCCTGCGCCGCCTTCTCCGGACCGTCGATGCCTCCTCCGTAGAAGAGATGGGCTTGCTGCAGCCTGCCGCGGATCTTGCCCAGCAGCTCCATATCGCCGAACGTTCCGCTGTACTCCACGTACAGCACCGGCACGTTCCACAGCCGGTCCGCGACCTGCGCGTAAGCGACGGCTTCTTCCGCCCCGATGCGGGCGTCCGCTTCCGTCAGCCGGGCCGCGGTCGAGTCCGGATTAAGCACCAAATACGCTTCGCCGACGATCGATTCCCAAGGCATCAGATGCCCGAAATCCTTGATCGCCGCCGCGTGGTGCCCGATCAGCCATTCGGAACCCCTGGCGTTCAGCACGCTCGGAATAAAATAGCCGTCGAATCCCGGTACTCCGCACGCCGGATCGGACAGCTCGAACGCGCAAGGCACCTCGTACCGGCGGATGCGGGACATCAGTTCAACCGTATTGTCGAAAGTCACCCCGCTCGAGCCGCCGACGAGAATCGCATCCGTGCCCGAGCCGCATACCGCTTCCAGCGCTTCGTCGCCGATCTCCCTGTCGGGATCGAGCTTGAACACATGTTTCCATTCGCTATAAAATGAGGGGCGCATGATGCCTCCGTGATTCCCGAATTGTAAATGTCCGGACAGACGATCCCGCTCTAACGGAGCCCGCCCGACTAGTTAATAGTCTACAGGAAATCGGCGGCTCTTCCAACCTGGAAAAAAGAACTTGTTCCGCCTCGTTAGTCCGGATATAAACGAAACTCCGCCGACAGAAAAAATCCGCGGCGGAGCCAAGAGAAATGCGATCGGTAAAATGGGATCATTACATCATATCATATGCATAGTCGGCTATCTTCTTATATTTCTGGGCTTTGGACGAAGCGTGCTTCACGATTAATTCCTTGTTCTTGATCTCAAACGTATAGTCGTCGCCAACAAGCCGCCCGTCCTTCAAAGCCGCCTTCACGTATATATAATTGTACTTGGGCGTCCTCAAGCCAGTCTCAGTCACTATCCGACCATTCCAACCGTAAAACATAACCTGTACTTTTTGATCCTTGCTCTCCCATACGCCTGAAAAATCAATCATTAACTGTGCGTTTTCCAGATATTCCTCGGTCCTCTTATCATCGTCAATTCTTGTTAACAGCAGCTTCGCATGACGAAATTTTCCGGCTTCATATTGAGCGACGCAGTAAGCGAAATTGACTTCCTTGAGAAACTCCGCGGCCTCTTTATGATCTTGCAGCTCCTTGAGAATGCTGATTGCTTTCGTATATTCGTTGGAAGCCAGATAATTTTTGCTTATATTGAGCTTTGCACGGTAGATCTGCTGTTCATTCTCCGAAGAAGCTCCCAATTCCTCGTATAAGCGTATAGCCTCGACATAATTTCCCTCTTCCATTTGCTGCGTTGCCGCTGCGTATTTCCGCTCCATTTGCTCCGTTTCTCCCTCTGGGAAAAGCCGCATTTCAATAGCAGCGCGATATTTGCCGAAGACTTCCAAGATCTTGGTATCCTTCGACGCGGTATAATCTTGTATCCACGAGACCGCAACGGCAAGCACGGTCACAAGCAGGAACAGGGACACCCCTATGCTTAACTGCCCCGCGTTTGCCGAAGCCGATTGGATATCTCCATAGCTTGTCTCTTCTTCCGCCGCCTCTTCAAGCTCCTCGATACGCGTTCCGCAGAAACTGCAATAGCGGCTCCCATCGGCAACAGGCTGCCTGCATTGGATGCAATTCAACATAGTCCCCCCTACTCAAACATCTATAGAGTAACACGCGCTTCCAATTTCAGACAATGAAAAAGTCGCGATGAGAAACGAACAGTCCATGCGGTGCGATAGCGACAGTGCCGATACGTCCATACCGTTTATAATCCGATACGCAAGCAAACCGCCAGGGAAGCCTCCCCGGCGGTTCGCGGCCTATTCCCGCAATCCTCGCGCATTAAAAGCTAAACGTATACCCGGCTCCCGCTTCCGCCATCCATTCGTACACTCCCGGCTCCGGGGAACCGAAGGGCACGCCCGCGCCGTTCTCCACGCGGACGATCCCCTTCGCCTTGCCGGCCGAAGCGGGCAGACGCACCCGGCACGGACCGGCGCGCTCGGCGCGCAAGCGCACCTGAACCGCTCCGTCCGCGCGCCATTCGATATCGACCTCCCGGCCGCCCCGGGCCCGCAATCCCGATACAGCTCCCGAGGTCCAGGCGGGCGGAAGCGCCGGCAGTATGCCGATCTCGCCGTCATGGCTTTGCAGCAGCATCTCGGCGATACCCGAGGTCAATCCGAAGTTGCCGTCAATCTGAAACACGCCGAAGCCGTTAAACAAATTCGCGTACATCCGCTTGCGAACCTCGTTCACGTAACGCCCCGCTTCCGGCGCGTCGCCCAGACGGGCCCGGAAGTGGATCGCCCAGGCGCCGACCCAGCCCGCCTGGCCCTGGCCGTGATCCCGCCGCCGGTCCAGCGATCTCCGGTAGGCCTCCGCCCGCTCGGCATCTCCCCGCATGTCTACCAGATTGCCCGGAAAAAGTCCGATCAGATGGGAGAAATGACGATGGCCCGGCTCGATCTCGTCGAAATCGATCGACCATTCCTGCAGCTGGCCGTGCCGCCCGATCCTCATCGGAAGCAGGCGCAGATAAGCTCGCCCGATTTCCTCGCGAAAATCGCGGTCCGCGTCCAGCACGCGCGAAGCCTCCATCACATTGAGGAACAATTGGCGAATAAGCGACATATCCATCGTCGCGCCCGGGCTGACGGCCGACTCCGCGCCTTCCGGAGACAGAAACGTATTTTCAGGAGAAGTCGAAGGAGAAGTGACGAGCCAGCCGTCCGCGTCCTCGATCAGCCAGTCGAGACAGAACAGCGCAGCCTCTTTCATAATCGGATACGCCCGATCTTCCAGGAAAGCCCGATCCAGCGTAAAAGCGTACCGGTCCCACAGGTGGAGCGTCAGCCATACGCCGCCCATCGGCCACAGCGACCAGCAGGCTTTGCCTTTGGCCGGCACGGTCGTCCGCCAGAAATCGACGTTGTGGTGAGCCGTCCAGCCTCGGGCTCCGTAGTGAATACGCGCCGTATCCCGTCCGTTCCGGCTGATCTGGTCGATCAGATCGAACAGGGGCTCGTGGCACTCGCTCAGATTGCACGCTTCGGCAACCCAGTAATTCATCTGCGTGTTGATGTTGATCGTGTAATTGCTGCTCCAGGGCGCGCGAACCTCCCGATTCCACACTCCTTGCAGGTTTGCGGGCTCGCTTCCCGGGCGCGAGCTGGCGATGAGCAGATAACGCCCGTACTGGAACAGCAGCGCCGTCAGGTCCGGATCTTCGGCTCCTTCTTCGCGGACGCGCCTCATCCGTTCGTCCGTCGGCAGATCCGCCGTCGATACTGTTCCCTCAGCGTTCGCGGCCACGGAGCTCGGATCGTCCAGCCTCAAGCTTACCCGGCGGAACAGGCCGCGATGATCCTCCAGATGGCGCTCCAGCAGCGTCTCGTACGCGATGCCCCGAATGGCGTCCAGCCTCGCCCGGCAGCGGTCCGCCGGCGTGTCCGCTTCGGCGGTTCCGGCCCTGCGGCTTCGCCCGTCGCTGTCCGCGGCCAGCACGATCGTAACGGAGTCGGCTCCCCGCACGGAGATCCCGCCGTCCGCCGCGCCGATCTCGCCTCCTTCGGCCGTCACTTCGGCGATGGCGCCGAATTTAGTGCTGCTGCCATCGCCGTCGAAATAGACGACCGGCTCGTCGCATTCGGCGTAGTTCGGCTCCACGTGGTCGGGACAGCGTCCCGTCATCTCGATGCGGGCCGGGCCGGACACGCCGCCCGCCGTCGGGAAGGACGCGTGCCGCAGCGGACTGTCGAGCCTCGCCCGCAAGCCGATCGCTCCCGGCCGGCTGGCCGTCAGCCGAACGACGATCGCCCCGGCCGGCGCGGAGGCGAAAACCTCCCGCCGATACGAGACGCCGCCCGCCTCGAACTCCGTCCGAACGCACGCGGAGTCCAGGTCCAGCTCCCGCCGGTAGCCGGACGTGTCGCCGGCAATGTCCAGCGACAGCCGCAAATGCCCGAGCGGCACGTACGATTCGTTCCATTCGCCGAGCAGCTTCTCTTCCGCCAGCGTCTGCGCGGCGACATAACGCCCTTCGGCCGCCAGCCGCCGCGTCTCCTGCAAATTTTCAAGCGCTTGCGGCCGGTTCAATTCCCGGAACGATCCGGACCAGAGACTGTCCTCGTTCAGCTGCAGAACCTCCTCGTCCGTCCCGCCGTAGACCATCGCCCCCAACCGGCCGCTGCCGATCGGCAGCGCCTCCTCCCAGCTTGCCGCCGGACGGCGGTACCAGAGCTTTAACCGTTCCGAATGCCCGCCTTTATTTCGTTCCGTCATCGCGATTCTCCTCTCGGTAAGCTCCCGGGGTCATGCCCGTTTCCTTTTTGAACACCTTGATAAAATGCTGCGGATTCTCGAATCCGACCTGCTGGCCGATACGGTTAACCGACGTTCTGCGCTGCGAGACGAGCAGCTCGCAGGCTTTGCGAACGCGCAGCGAATTCAAATAATGGACGAACGTGTCCCCGGTCTCCTTGCGGAACAGTCCGCTGATATAATTGGGATGAAGACCGGTCAAGGAAGTCAGCGTATCCAGCGACAAGTCTTCGCGATAATTCGCTTCGATATATGGCTTGATCCGGCTCATGTGGCAGTCGGATTCCGCCGCCTCCGCTCCGGAAGCTTCCAGCTGCTCGGCGACGCCGCGGAGCAGCCGCAGCACCTCCGTCTCGTCGATCGGCTTGAGCAGATAGTCGAGCACCCCGGTGCGCACCGCTTGGCGGGCGTATTCGAATTCGTCGTAACCGGTCAAAATGATAAAGCGGTCGCAGTACATCGCCTTGCGCGCGTTGGCGATCAATTCGAAGCCCGATTGCTCCGGCATGTTCAAATCCGTGATCGTAACGTCGGGCATAAATTCCCCCATGATCTCGAGCGCTTCGAACGCGTCCGCCGCTTTCCGGATCCGGACGCGCGACAGATCGGAGCGCTCCACGAGCTTGGCCAGACCGTCCAAAATCAAAGGCTCGTCATCCACCAGCAGCAGA
This sequence comes from Cohnella cellulosilytica, assembly GCF_042431195.1. NCBI lineage: Bacteria > Bacillati > Bacillota > Bacilli > Caryophanales > Paenibacillaceae > Cohnella > Cohnella cellulosilytica. The sequence continues at coordinate 36,851 of NZ_JBHMDN010000036.1, read as the reverse complement.
TTCACGCCCCATCACCCCGCCTTTGTCTAGATACAGAACGCACGCCGTCCCCGCGCCTTCCTTGCCGTCGATCTCAAGCCGCGAGTTTCCCTTGAAGAACGACTTGATCCGTTCGCTCACGTTAATCAGCCCGATGCCTTCCGTATCCGCCGCGGACGAGGCTCCGCCGCCCGGCTTGCGAAGCTCGGAACGAATCGCCTGCAGCCGTTCCCCGGGAATGCCCGCCCCGTCGTCCGCGATCTCGACGACGATCTCGGACGGCGTCTCCCGCACGGCAATCCGAATGAAGACCGGTCTTCTGACCTTGGACAATCCGTGCACGACGCAATTTTCCACCAGGGGCTGAAGCATAAACCTCGGACAGTAAACGTTTGCAATATCGGCCTGAACGTCGAGCTCGTAATGCAGTCTATCGCGGAACCTCACCTTGTGCACCTTGAGGAAATTGGCGACGATGTCAAGCTCCGCGGCCAATTCCGTGTCCTCCCGCCGGGAGCCGAGACTGTATCTCATGAGCTGCCCGAACGCGAACGAAACTTCGGCCACTTCGGTATCGTCGTTGGCGACGGCCAGCATCCGAATCGATTCGAGCGTATTGTACAGAAAATGCGGCTTTACCTGCGCCTGCAGCACCTTGTACGCAGCTTCCTTATGGCGCAGCTCCGCGCGGTGAACGTTGTTGATCAGCTCGTCGATCCGCCGGATCATCGCGTTGTAGGAGCCGTAGAGCGAGCCGATCTCGTCCTGCTTGCGCGGAACGTCCACCAGACGCAGGCTGTCTTCCCCGACATAGCGCATATGCCGCGACAAGCGGCTGATCCGCCTGCCGATGGACAGGAACATCGTATAATAGATGACCGACAGCGTGAGCAGCAGCAGGACGATGCCGCCGATCAGCAGCACCTCCCGCTCGTTGATCGAACGGAACAGCTCGTTCCCCCGTCCGACGACAACAACCTTCATGTCCAGCTCCTCGAGCGCGAGTCCGTTGGCGATGAAATCTCCGTTGAACAGCACGGCATTGTCGGACGAATCCTTGAGCCGCGCCAGGTCGAACGAAGGGCGCTTCGGATCGGCGTTGCGCGCCTGCAGCGGCTCCCCCGCCCCGGACAGCAGATAGATCTCCCATCCGTCCCTGCTCCCCAGCGCTTCGAAAAATTGATCCAGCATGCCCGGGCGAACCCGAACCTCCATCAAGCCCAGCTTCTCGGTAAACCGGTCGTTATAAATAGGCTGGACGTAGAGCAGCTCCAGCGATTCCGGACTTGCCGCATCGCGAAACCACATGCCCTTGCCGGGAGGCAGGGAACTCGTCTCGATCGCGCGCCGTTCGTCCAACTCCGACAGGTCGATGACCTGATCCACGATCGGGAACACTTCCGGCTTGTTCTTGTACAGCCGGATCGACTGAATTTCCGAGCGCCCCAACATCGGATACGCGAGCAGAGGCCGAATATACTTCAAGAAAGAATAGACGCTGTCGCCTTCCTTCGCATACGTTCCGTCCAGGTACTCGACGACATAAGCGTTGTACTGCAGCAATTGATAGATCGATTCGATGTTGGTCATCTCGACCTGCAGGTTGGAGTAGGCTTGGCGAATAATCTGTTGGCGGCTCTCCCCGAACCGCTGCAGCATATTGTCGTACACCTGGTTATAAAAATAAATCCCGAAAGAGAGGACGGGAACGAATACGATGACAAAGTAGCCGACGACCATTTTTTTCACGATGCTCATGTCGGTTATGCTCCTTCCGGCCGGGGCGTTCCTCATGGCCCACCTTCCTCAGCATAACATGGCGGCAAGCGCGCCGACAGAGGGGGAAGCTTGACGCTTCGCCCCTCCCGGGCGCCGGCTCGGAACGTTCAATTACTTGAACAGTACCTTCTTCTTCGCGTACTCCTCGTTCGCCCACGCGTTTAACCGATCCAGGCCGATCTTCCTGGCGTTGTCCAGCATCGCGTTGTAGTTTTTCTCCACCTGCTCCGGCGAATCGGACAAAATGATCTTGACCCGCTCGTTCTTGATCAGCTCTTCGATCTTCGTCTTGATCGTGCGCTCCTCCGTATCCGCTTTTACTTGAATGAGGCCGAGCTCGGGCTTATACTGCGTGATCTCCTTCGTCTCGATGAGCGCCTGCGTCGTCTGCGTGCCGGGAACGTAGCCCCACAGCCCTTCTACGATGGCGTCGGAGTACAAATACCACCATTTGATGCCGTTCTTGGTAACGAAGTCCGTATCCGCAGGGTTGTACTTCAAGTTCGGATAGCCTTCCTCGTTCCAGGTCCAATGCTCGCCTTCGATGCCGAACATGGTCAGCTTCTTGCCCTCGTCGCTGGCCAGAAACTGCATCAGCTTGATCGATTCCTCGGGATGCTTGTTGTTCTTCGTAATGAATACCCCGGAGAAGCCGACGCCGTCGTTGATGCGCAGCGCGTCGGGCGACAGCTTGGTGGGCAATTGCTTAAAGCGGAACGTCTCGCTTGTCTTCTCCAGAGCCAGGTTGTCGCGATCCGCGATGCTGACCGTGTGCATATGCGCGAAGGCTTTGCCGCTCGTCGCGTACTGATCGTCGATCTGGTCGTTGGCGTAAGCGAAGTTCTCGGCCAAGATCAGCCCTTTGCGGTACAGCTCGTTCATGAACCGATAGTAGTCGAGAATTCGCGGATCGCCGATGCCAAGCTGCACTTGGCCGTCCTGCTCGTGCCACAGATCGGCCGGCGTAACGCCGAATTGCGCCTGGAAGTAAGCCTCCGTCCAGTTGATGTCCAGCACCAGCGGAATCATGTCGGGATGCTTGCTCTTCACCGCTTCCAACAGGGCGACGAAATCGTCGAGCGTCTCGACTTGCGGGTTGCCCAGCTCCTGCAAAATGTCTTCGCGCACGGCGACTCCCGGATTGCCGTCGTTGCCCAGCGCGTATTTGCTCGCGTCCCACTCCTCCTGGGTGGCGAACGCGTTGCGCACCGTGTAGAAATGACCGTCGTCGACCGTATTGATCGCGATTCGGGTCGGATCGATCTGGAAGTCCGGCGCGTACTGGGCGATCAATTCGTCCCACGCGTAGGAGATGTCCGGATTGGACAGCCGGTCGAGCTCCGAAGACGAGAAGATCAGATCCGGAAGATCTCCGGAAGCGATTGCCAGCGGAAGCTGCTTCTCGTCCGTCGCGACGTTCACCTTCAGCTTGACCCCCGTGCGCTTCGTAATCTCGTCGGCGATCGGACCGACCCATTGGTTGATCGGATACCAGGAATGGTTGATGAACAGCGACAGCTCGATCGGTTCGCCGTCCGTCGCCGCCTGCGAGCCCCCCACGCTTGGCGCCAGACTCCCGCTCGCCGCGCCGCCGTTATCGCCGTTGCCGCCGCATGCCGCGAGCAGCCCGCCTATCAGCGTCAAGGACGCCGCGGCCGCAGCCCCTTTTTTCCACGTAAAACGCTTTTCCATGCGATACCCCTCCGTTGCTTGTCGTTTTTTTATATTAAAGCTTAGCGCTCTAATAACCTTCGAAAACTTCTACTCCTTCACCGATCCCAGCATCATGCCGCCGACGAAATGCCGCTGGAGAAAAGGATAGACGCATACGATCGGCACGATCGAGACGACCATCGACGTTACCTGCAGGGAATAGCTCGTCACGTTCGAGGCGCCCGTCGCGAAGGCGACCGCATCGGTCGGAATCTGGCTCTTGTTGATAATCTCCATCATTCGGTAGGTCAGCGTCCTTAACGCGTCGGATTGCACGAAATAGGCGGAATCGAGCCAGGAATTCCACTGTCCGACGCCGACGAACAGCGCCATCGTCGCCAGAAGCGGCGCCGAAACGGGCAGAATGATCCGGCCGAACACTTTAAGCTCGCCGGCTCCGTCGATGTGCGCGGATTCCCTCAGCTCCTGCGGAATTTCGCGGAAGAAGGAAACGGCGATCAGCAGGAAAAACGTGCTGAGCATCGTCGGAACGACGTACACCGCGAACGAGTTCAGCAGCTTCAGCGAACGAAGCACGACGTAATAAGGGATCAATCCTCCGGAAAAATACATCGCGACGATGACGATCGCAAAGTACGTCCGCTTGAACAGCAATTGCCTTTGGGAAAGCCCGTAGGCGACAAGAGCGGTGAGCAGCACGCTCAGCCCGGCTCCGACGACCGTTCTTGCGGCCGTGACGCCCAGCGCCCGGTACCAGTTCGAGTCGGACAGGAAAATGTCGTAATTCTCGAACGTGAGCTTCCGCGGCCAGAAATAAACGCCGCCCAGCACGGAATCCTTGCCTTCGTTAAACGAGATAACGAGCACGTAATAAAATGGATACAACGTGACGCATAAGACGAGGAGCAGCAGGCCGTATACGACGACATCCACCGCAGTATCCTCCGCGCTTCTTCTTAACATGTCGGCCCTCCTTTCCGGGCGAATCAGAACAGACTGGAACCGGACGTTCGCCTGGCGATCGCGTTGCTGGCGAAAATCAGCGTCACAGAGATGATCGACTGAATCAGATCAATCGCGGCGGCATACGAGTACCTGCCGTCGGCGAGCCCGACCTTGAACGCGTACGTCTGCACGATCTCCGACGTCGAATTGTTCAGGTCATTTCCGAGCAAGTAAGCCTGCTCGAAGTTCGAGCCGACCAATCCCCCGCCGAGAATGCTGCCGATCGTCAAAATCATAACCACGACGACCGTTCCCCGGATGCCGGGAAGCGTAATGTGCCAGATGCGCGCCAGCCGGCCGGCGCCGTCGATCTGCGCGGCTTCGTACAGGGAGGGATTGATGCCCGCGATCGCCGCCAGGAAGATGATCGCCCACCAGCCCATCTCCTTCCATACGGCGCTGCCGACGGCCAAGCCCCAGAAGTAATTGGCGCCCGTCAGAATAGCGAGCGGCTTGTCCGTCCAGCCCCAACCAACGAGCAGCTTGTTGACGATGCCGATGTCCGTGGAGAAGAACGAGAAGGACAGACCCACGACGACGACCCAGGAGATGAAGTGAGGCAAGTAGCTGACGGTCTGGACGAAACGCTTGAACAGCATATGCCGCGCCTCGTTCAGCAGAATGGCGAACAGAATCGGCGCCGGGAACGTAAAGACGACCTTCAACAGGCTGAGCGCGATCGTGTTGCGGACGATTTCCCCGAAACGGTAATCGCTTACAAATTCCTTGAAATGAGCGAGGCCGGCCCACGGGCTGGTGAATATTCCGGGAATTCCGCTGACGATGGAATATTTCTTGAACGCCATCAGAATGCCGAACATCGGAATATAGTTGAACACCAGCAGGAACGCGATGCCCAGTCCGACGAACAGATGCATCGCCCTTTCCTTTTTGAAACGCTTTCGAAACGCGGCGAAGGCCGTTAAGGGGCTATCCGCCTTCCTCTCCAGTTCCATGTCCGTCATCCCTCCTGCTTCTCATCTTACCTCCGCCGGCAGGAGGCAGATAGACAACATTCTTAAGATCGGATTGTCATTTTTTAAGCCCGCGTCCGCTCCATTCCAACTGACTCTCTCTATGAACCGACGCGCTGTTGCGGAAGCCAACTCGTACGACCTCCTGCCTCCGACAGACCGTTATCCCGGGGATTCCTCCATGACCGACCCTTTAACGGTCTGGCGGACCGTTATCCCGGGGATTCCTCCGATGATCGGTCCTTTAACGGTCTGGTGGACCGTTATCCCGGGGATTCCTCCGATGATCGGCCCTTTAACGGTCTGGCGGACCGTTATCCCGGGGATTCCTCCGATGACCGGCCCTTTAACGGTCTGGTGGACCGTTATTCCGGGGATTCCCCCGATGATCGGCCTTTTAACGGTCTGGCGGACCGTTATTCCGGCTGTTCCTCCGGTGATCGGTCTTTTAACGGTCTGGCGGACCGTTATTCCGAGGATTCCTCCGATGATCGGCCGTTTAACGGTCTGGCGGACCGTTATTCCGACGTTTCCGTTGACGAGTGGGCTGTAAATAGGCGGCTTCGACTGACTTTGGCGCTCGAAAAGCGGGGAAAAGCACGAAAAAATCGCACATTGGCGCACGGGGCAGAGAGAGCGAAAGAAGAATCTAGAATCTATTTCGTACAGGGGTTACTCCAAGAGGGTTACTCCAAGAGAGGAACTGACGAGTTCATGTACGCCCTGGTCAACCATAGAAAAAACGACGGAGACCGGAGCTCTGCTCCGGCTGCCGCCGTTTTCGCTTATTTCGATATCGGACACTCCATCGTTCCTCGGCCGTATCGCCGTATCGTATCGGATTACAGCATGACCTTCTTGCCCGTTCTCGCGCTCTCCACCGCTCCGAACACCATCTTCATGCTCTTGATGTTATCGCGGCAGTCCGTCTCCGCGGGACGATCCTCCTCGAGGCTGGCGAACATTTCGTCCAGGCAGCCGTCGTGCCCGCTGCGCCCTTCGTAGGCTGCCGGAACGTCCAGCCGCTTAAACGCGTTCATGAAGCCGCCGATTTCCGTCTCATCGACCGCCTCGCCGACAGGCAAATTCGTTCCGTCCCAGACGGCGCTCCCCTTGCTCCCGGTCACCCGCCAATCGGCCTCCCACGAGGTGTTCAGCCCTTCCGCGCACCATGAGCCGTTGTAGCTGAACACGATGCCGTTGTCCATCTCGAAAATACAGACGGCCGAAGCGTCCCCCTTGTACCAGGAGCCGGGCGGATTGTACTCGTGGCAGTAGACGGACACCGGGTCGGCTCCGGTAATGAACCGGGCCTGGTCGAACGTATGGATCGCCATGTCGACGATCAGCGGACTGTCCATCGCGTCCCGGAATCCGCCGAAGTGCGGCCCGAGGAAAAAATCGGCATGGATCGAGCCGATGTCGCCCAGCTTCCCCGACCGGACCAGGTCGCGGTACGCGCGGATCGGCTTCATGTACCGGCGATTCTGCATAACCGCGTACCGCCTGCCGGTCTCCTCGCTGACGCGCACGATCTCCTCGGCGTCCGCGAGCGATTCCGCCATCGGCTTCTCGCCCAGCACGTGAACCCCGGCCCGCAGCGCGGTCGTCACGATCTGCTTGTGGCTGGCCGGAATCGTCACGTCGAACACCAGATTCGCGTCGGTCGCCGCCAGCGCGGCCTCCAGATCGGCGAAGATCGGCACGGTTAACCCGTGGCGTTCGGCCGCCGCCTTGGCTGTATTTTCGAACAAGTCGACCAGCGCCACGATTTCGGCGTTCTCCCGCGCGACCGCGTCCGCGATCCACGCCTGCGACATGCCGCCGCAGCCGGCTACGATAATTTTGTGCGATTTGACCATGCTCCGTCTCCCCCGATTCGACGATCTCGTCCTAGGGCGTGTATGCAAACCCGCTCAGGGGCATCTTTCACCGCCTTTTCGCCCCCTGCTTCGTCATTTTTGCTTGACGTACCTCCGGTGCGCCTTCACAAAAGTTCCATGCATGGAACGATAATTCGGCAATATCTGCTGTCCTCGGAGTAGGCATACACGCCCTGGCCGCGACGGCTTCGCAGCGAAATGTCCTTCTCCGCCCGTCGCGCCGCCAAGTTGGCTGCTGCTCTTATCGTAGCGTAATCCCGCGGACGCCGCCAGAAACGAAATTACCCTCTATTCGTACGATCTTACGCCGTTTATAATCAGATTGTCGCCGTGATGGCGCCGTAGATCCGCTTTTGCGAGAATATCGTGCGAATCCGGCCAGCGGGCCTCGAGGAGGAAGGAGAGCTTCGAAATGACGAGCAGTCCCCACAAAGAGAATACCTGGATTCCCGACCGCACGTTCCCGATCAATATTTTCTTTGTCCGCAACGTGCCGCTTCATTGGCACGATCATATCGAATGGATTTTCGTCAAGGCCGGACAAGCCCGCATCCAGATCGACGCCGATTATCGGGTGCTCGGGCAAGGCGAGGCGGCTTTCGTCAACTCCAGGCAGCTGCACGGAGCCGCCGTGCTCGCGCCGGACTCGGAGCTGGTCTGCATCGTCTTCAACGAAGCGCTCGTACGCGGAAGCGGACTGGATATTACGGAAAGCAACTACTTCCAGCCTTATTTGATCCAGCGTCAGAAATGGCCCGGCTTTATGCGCGCGGACGAGCCGGAGATGAAGGAGATCGGGGCCGCCTTCGAACGGCTCGTGCTGGAATTCGGGCAGAAACGGCCCGGCTACGAGCTGATCGTCAAGGCCGAGCTGCTGCGCGTCTTCGGCCAATATTTCCGCAACGCCAAGCAGTCCGCCGCCATGCAGCGCGCCGCCCCGCCGCCACAGGCCTACGACTTCTCCGGCCTGCTCCACGACTTGCGCAGCCGCTATCGGGAGACGATCACGGTAGAGCAGGCGGCAAAAATCGTCAACCTGAGCCCGAACTACTTCTGCCGCATGTTTAAGCGGGTGACCGGCAGAACGTTGATCGAGTACGTGCATCTGCTGCGCGTCCGGGAAGCCGAGCGGCTGCTGCTCGAGACCGCCAGTCCGGTCACGGAGATCGCCTCGCAGGTCGGATTCTCCAACATGACCTATTTCGGACGGGTATTCAAAAAAATCCGCAACGCCACTCCTACGCAAATTCGCGCCCGGGCGAGCGGCCGTTCGTGAGTCTGTCGGCTCTTCGATGTCCCATAAGCAAAAGAGGCGTACCGAACAATGATCGATGGAAGGTTGCAAGCCGCATCTATCTCCTTCCGATGCTATACGATCCTGAAATCTGATAAGGTTAACCCGTTAAGCGGTGATTTCAGGAACGTATGAGGCAGTCTCCAGGAGACAGATGCTTCTTCTTTTTCATCGATCATCTTGTACGCCCCTGCTGATGGGACAGTCTATCTATAGGCATGGATAATGTCTCGGTCGGTGCTGTTCCACTGAGCCTTGGAGCTTCGTCATACGCGCCGGTCGGTCAACGTCCCAGCTTCTCTTCGAGATAAGCACGGATGTCGTCCTTCAGGTCCGGCCGCTCCAGCGCGAAGTCGATGATCGTCTTCAAGTAGCCGAGCTTCTCTCCCGTATCGTACCTCGTGCCCTGGAACTTGTACGCATAGACGGATTCGTCGCGCATGAGCCGGTAGATCGCGTCGGTCAACTGGATCTCTCCTCCGGCCCCGACGTCCTGCGTCTCCAAAATATCGAAGATCGCCGGCGTCAAAATATACCGTCCGATAATCGCCACGTTGGATGGCGCGCTCTCGGGCGCCGGCTTCTCCACAACGCCGCGAACCTTCATGATCCGGTCCCCGTCGCCTCCGGACGGATCGGGATCGACGATGCCGTACCGCGACACCTCGTCGTCCGGCACCTTCTTCACGGCGAGCACCGAACCTTGAACCCGGTCGTACACCTCGATCATCTGCTTCAGGCACGGCACCTCCGACTGGACGATATCGTCGCCGAGCAGCACGGCGAAGGGCTCGTTCCCGATGAACTTGCGGGCGCACCAGATGGCGTGCCCGAGCCCTCTCGGCTCCTTCTGCCGAATATAGTGAATATCGATCAGCTCGGACGGCTTCTGCACCTCCGACAGCAAATCCAGCTTGCCCTTGCTCAGCAGGTTCTGCTCCAGCTCGTAGGAGCTGTCGAAATGATCCTCGATGGCGCGTTTGCCTTTACCCGTCACGATCAAAATATCTTCGATGCCGGCCGCGACCGCTTCTTCCACGATGTATTGAATCCCGGGCTTGTCGATGATGGGCAGCATCTCCTTCGGCATCGCTTTCGTTGCCGGAAGGAAACGGGTCCCCAACCCCGCCGCGGGAATAATCGCCTTGCGAATCTTCATCTTGCAGGCATCCTCTCTACGGTTACAATGCGAGCTCGCCCGCCTTGCGAGAGGACGGCCCGGGAATGGACGGCAGCCGCCCGACCCCGATGCAGACAACTCCCTGCGCATTCAGGCCCGCGGCGTCCAGAACGTTTCTTCCATCCATAATTATAGGTCGGCTCATCCAATTTTTAAAGTCCTGCGCCTGAATCTGCCTGAACTCGCTCCAACCCGTCACGACAATCGCGGCGTCCGCTCCGCGCAAAGCCGCTTCGGCCGACTCGCATATCGCGACCGCGGCGGGCAGCAGCCTGCGGGCGGCGGCTCCGGCTTCGGGATCGTACGCGGTCAGCGCAATGCCGGGATGGCGGCGGTTCAGTTCCGCGATCAGACGCAGCGACGGTGCGTCCCGCATATCGTCGGTTCCCGGCTTGCAGGACAGGCCGAGCAGCGCCACCTTGCGGCGGGCCGGGTCGGACAGCGCGGCTTCCAGCTTGCGGACCATGCGCAGCGGCAGCATCGCGTTCGCGCGCACCGCGGCTTCCACGAGCGTCTGCGGAGCGCCCGCGTCGTCGGCCATGCGGACGAGCGCATGCGTATCCCGCGGCATGCTGGAGCCGCCGAAGCCGAGACCCGCTTCGAGAAAATAAGGCCCGATCCGCGGGTCCAGCCCCAGCGATTGCGCCACCGAAGGATAGTCCGCGCCGACCTGCTCCGCGAAAGCGGCCATCTCGTTCGCGAACGAGATTTTGACCGCCAGGCACGCGTTGGCGGCCAGCTTGGCCAGTTCGGCGCTTCTGCGGTCGGTGGCCAGAATCGGACCGGGCAGTCTGCGATGCAGCTGCGTCAGTGTGTCCGCGGCCTCGTCGGTCGCCGTTCCGATCACAATCCGCGCCGGCTCGAAGAAATCGCGAACGGCCCTCCCCTCCCGCATGAATTCCGGGATGGCCGCCACCTCCACCTCGCAGCTTGCCGGCAGCCGGGCGCGCAGGCGCGACTCCGCCCTCTCCGCCGTGCCGACCGGCACGGTGCTGGCGATGGCGATCAGCCGCTTGCGGCCGTCGGCCGGCCACGCTTCGATGCGCTCGATCGTCTTCCACAACGCGGCCAGCGACATGTCTCCCCGCTCGTCCGCGGGCGTGGCGACGGCAATGAACAGCAATTCCGCTTCATTCATGACTCCCGACGGATCGTTGCCGAAGCCCAGACGCCCCGCGGCGACGTTCCGCAGCACGAGCGATTCCAGCCCCGGCTCGCGATAAGGAACGAGCCCTTGCGACAGCAACGCCATTTTCCCCGAATCTCCGTCCACGCAGCGCACCGTATGCCCCAGCTCCGCGAATCCCGCGCTTATCGTCAGCCCGGTTACTCCCGCTCCCGCAACCGCTATTTTCATGCTCCGAGCCTCCTCTATTTTCATCGCGCCCATGCGCGTCAAATGTTCTTGAAAACGATTGTAGCATCGAATTGAAAACGAAATTTCGCGTTTGTGTTAAGGGAGTGTAAATTTGTATGGATGCGCGATTTCCAGATACAAGAAAAAAGCCCCGCCCCGCACGAAGCGGGAACGGAGCTTGGTATAATTCGTCTATTTCACCAGTTGGCCGCGCGTAACGCCGAGCTGGTTGATCGCCTTGAGCTTGCGCCATACCTCGGAGCCGGAAATGCGGCCGTCGATGGCGGCGCGGTAAAGGGTAAGCACCTCGTGCACCTTGTCGGCGCTCTCCTCGAGGAATTCGACGCGGTAGGAGCGGACGCCCAGCTCCATGAACAGGTCCAGATATTCCGAGCCGGACTGTTCGATCGCGTTGTACACCGTATTGCGGCAGCCCTCGTCCACGCGCACCGGATGCGACATGCCGATTCGATCCTGCAGCGACGCCCGCTTCTCCTCGCAAGGGCGGCCGCAGTTCGTATAGTTCGTGCCTTCGCTCATGAACGTGCAGTAGACGCAGTGCTCGGTATGGAACATCGGCATATGCTGATGGATGACGACCTCCAGGCGGGACGTATCGGCCCGGCGCAGCATGTCGACCATCTGCTGAATGTTCAGGTCGTAGGAAGGCGTCACCCAGTCGAGGCCCGCTTCGCGGAAAAGATTGACCGTCTTGTGGTTCGCCACGTTCAGCGAGAAGTCCCCGATCAGCAGCGGATGAGCCTCGCCCGGGTTCTCCATCCGATTCTTCATATAATAGTACAGCGCGCCCGTATTGCGGACGAGCACGGCATCCGGCTTCAGGTTCAGAATGTTGCGGTGGTAGCCGTTCTCGCCCGGCATGTGGATGCGCGGCGTGACAAGCGCGATCCGCTTGCCCGCCTCGCGGCACGCTTGAATCGCATCCGGGAACTGCTTGATGAACTCGAAGTCGGCATAGATCAGCTCGACCTCCGTCTGCGCGACCGCCTTCACCTGCTCCAGCGTCCGGCACAGCGCCGTCAGCTTCACCTCGCTCGGCTTTACGCCGACATCGGCCGCATCGGAATCGAACGCGTCGGCGAACTCGTCGATCTGCCGCTTGATATATCGGGGCGGCAGCTCCCGCATCGCCTCCAACTGCTCGACCGCTTCGCGCCGCATCCGGTTCAGCTCGCTCTTGGGCACGATGACGTCGCCCTTCAGCCCGACTTCGAGCTGATCGAGCCGGTACAGCGTCCCGCCGAGACGGCCGAGCTGCTCACTCAGCACCTCATGACCGAGCGGGCGCTTCTCCGCGCGCTCCAGCTGCATCTCCGACTCGACGGCCACGGTCGTCTCCTTGCGAACGTCGGTCCAGATCGTCCGCAGCGGCACGCCCTCCTGGCCGAATACGGAGACGGCGAGCGGGAACGTCCGGTACGGCTTCTCCGTCTCGAAGCTGGCGCGCAGACGCCGGTCCAGCGCCGGATCGCTCGTTTTCCAGATGCGGTCGCCCTCGTGCACGCGGTTGAGATCGATGTCGTTGCGACCCGGCACGATCTCGATCCGCAGCCCTTCCGCCGCTTCCCCCTCCAGCTTGGCTCCGGACACCCGCACGTCGTAGACGCGTCCGCCTTCTTCCTTCTTCGTCGGATCGCCCGCGTCAAAGACGATGCCGTCGCCGCGCTTCAGCGGAGCCTCCAGCTTGCAGATCACCGCGTCGCGCAATATTTTCTCCACCTTGCCCAAGTATACGCCGCGGCTCTTCGGGAACGTTCCTTCCACAAGCTGCTTGTTGTTCGTCCCTTCCAGAAAGCCGTGCGTAAAGCCGCGCGAGAAGCTCTGCTGCAGCTCCCGAACCTCCTCCTTCGAAGGCCCGTTCTCGTCTCCGGCGAAATATTTGTCAATCTCTTTAGTGTACTTGCTGACGACGTTAGCCACATACTCGGGGCTCTTCAGCCGCCCTTCGATCTTAAACGAGGCGACGCCCGCCTCGATCAGCTCGGGCACGATGTCGATCGCGGCCAAGTCCTTGGGGGAGAGCAGGTACGCGATATCGCCCATCGGCTGCTGCACACCGTCGACCATCAGATCGTACGGCAGGCGGCAGGCCTGCGCGCATTCGCCCCGATTCGCGGAACGGCCGCCCCACACCTCGGAGGTAAGACATTGCCCGGAATAGGACACGCACAAGGCGCCATGCACGAAAACCTCCATCGGAAGCTTCGCCTGCTCGCCGATCTTGCGAATCTGCTTCAGATTGTTCTCGCGGCCGAGCACAACCCGTTCCATCCCGAACGGCTTCGTAAATTCAACCGCCTCGGGAGAGGTGATCGTCATCTGCGTCGAGCCATGAATCGGAAAATCGGGCGAAATCTCACGGATCATTTTCACCAGGCCCAAATCCTGAACGATCACCGCATCCACCCCGGCGTCGATGCACGCTTCAATCAGCTTGCGCGCTTCCGGCAGCTCGTCCTCGAATACGAGAATATTAAAGGTAAGAAAACCTTTCACACCGTACTTATGCAGGAAAGCCATAATTTCCGGCAGCTCGTTCGTCTGAAAATTGTGCGCTCGGGCCCGCGCGTTAAACTTCTCCACACCGAAGAATACCGCGTCGGCCCCGTTGGCCACCGCGGCCCTCATACATTCCCAGTCGCCTGCCGGCGCCAGCAGCTCGATATCTTCACGCCGCAAGGCGGCTTTGTCCACCATAGCTGTTCATCCTCCAAACCGCTTCTGTCAAGCGGTATTCGCTGTTCTCATTATTGCGCTTAAGACGGGACAGGTCAAGGAAATTGGGTTTCCATCTCCGCTGCGCGGCCGTTCGCGGGCTTGCCGGCGGCAGCACAAAAAAACAAGCCCAAGGCATGGCCCCGAGCTCGTTTATGTATAGTCGTATCCTCTTACCAGCCGCTAATCATCTTATAATCCGCCGCAAGGAATACGAGAAGACAGACCGTGGCAAATCCGATTGCAAGCACGTTTTTACGAGGCCTCTGCATCAGCAGACGCACTAAACCGATTGCAATGAGAACCGTGAACACCAGCATGAAAATATCGAAGTGCGAGTATGTGCTCTCCACAGCTTCCGTTGCCGCTTCGGCTAGAAACATAAAGGGGACCTCCTTTATCTGACCTAATGAACCCATCTTTACCTATGTTAGCTTCTGAACGCCGCGGTTGCAAGTCCGAAGTTGCTGTCGTAACAACTTTGTCACACATTCGTAGAACGAGTTCGTTCAGCATAGCCTCCCCCAGGGCGTGTATGCATACTCCGAGGACAGCAGATATTGCCGAATTTTCGTTCCATGCCAGGAACTTTTGTGAAGGCGTACCGGGGGTACGTCAAAGGGTCGCAGCAGGGGGCGAAAAGGCGGTGATAGATGCCCCTGAGCGGGTTTGTATACACGCCCTAGTATCCGTAAGCGACCGGGATCGTATTCCCCTGTTCGGACGGCGATTGGAGCGGCCCGCGTTGTCCCATACTATACGAAAAGGAGAGGAGGTCCTCGCATGGAGCAGCCGAATTTTACCCTCGCCGTCCTGAAGCCCGAGGAACTTGAAGAGGTCAGAAAGACGGAACGCAAGCTGTCCGATAGCGTCGGCCACACGATCAGCCTGATCGCATACGAAGCCGATCCGGAGAGCCCGGAATCGAAAAGCTGACGTTTTTTGCCCGGTTCCAAAGAATGGAAAGCTTCGTTTTGACCATACTAAAGGAGAATCCATGAACTGGGAGGACCACAAGATGAGACGTTTCCTGTACGCATTGCTGACGCTTACCGCCCTGGCCGTTGCCGTTCCGACGCTTGCCTCCGCCCATCCCGGCGAGCCTCACCGCCATGAGCGGTCGGACAAGCCGAGCATCGATTGGAGCGCGCTGCCTGCAGATATTCAAGCGCTGAAGACGCAGCTCGATCAGATCAGAACGGAGCAGAAAAATCTGTTCCGGCAGATGAAATCCCAGAACGAGCAGATCAGGGAAGCACGCAAGACTCTGACGACGGAGAAGCGCAATTCGCTGAAAAAGCCGGCCAAGCAGCTGATCGACAAAATGAGGGTGTCCAAGGAAGCGATCCACGACATGCGGGACCGCAAACGCGAATCCTGGGACAGCTTTCGGGAGCATTCGGAGAACAAGCAATGGGTCGACGCCAAAAGCGATCTGGAGGCGATCGTAAAGCAGAAGCGGCAAATTCTCCAGAACCAGCAAAATATCGTCAGGCTGCAAAAGCAGCTTCTGACGCTGATCAGCCCTTCGGCTCAATCCTAGTCGTTGGTCGGCAAGCAAAAACGCCTGCGGCGTCCATAGGACGGCGCACGCGTTTTTGTCGGAGACGCTACAGACAAGGATAAGGGTGAAACTTATACATTCTGTATCGTGGACAAAAGAGAGCAGGCGCGCGGCCTGCTCTCTTTTGTGTTCTCTCCATTCCATGCGCTTTGCTCTCTATTTCCATAAAACATGGGCTCAAGCCTTCGACATAGCCGCTTCCGTGCGGGCGCGGTCCCGCTCCAGAACCGGGCCTAGATACTTGCCCGTGTACGACTTCTCGACCTTGGCCACCTCCTCCGGCGTGCCGGTGGCGATGATGGTGCCGCCGCCGCTGCCGCCTTCGGGGCCGAGGTCGACGAGATAGTCCGCCGTCTTGATGACGTCGAGGTTGTGCTCGATGACGAGCACGCTCTCCCCGGAATCGACGAGGCGGTGCAGCACCTGCAGCAGCCGGTCGATGTCGTCGACGTGAAGTCCCGTCGTCGGCTCGTCGAGAATGTACAGCGTCTTGCCGGTGCTGCGGCGGTACAGCTCGGCCGCGAGCTTGACGCGCTGCGCTTCGCCGCCCGACAGCGTCGTCGCCGGCTGGCCGAGATCCATGTAGCCGAGACCGACGTCCATCAGCGTCTGCAGCTTGCGGTGGATGCGCGGAAGATTGACGAAAAACTCCGTCGCGTCCTCGATCGTCATCTCCAGCACATCGGCGATGTTCTTGCCCTTGTACTTGACTTCCAGCGTCTCGCGGTTATAGCGCTTGCCCTTGCAAATCTCGCACGGCACGTAGACGTCCGGCAGAAAATGCATCTCGATCTTGATGATCCCGTCGCCCTTGCACGCCTCGCAGCGTCCGCCCTTGACGTTAAAGCTGAAGCGGCCTTTCTTGTAGCCGCGAACCTTGGCCTCGTTCGTCATCGCGAACACGTCGCGGATGTCGTCGAATACGCCGGTGTACGTCGCCGGATTGGACCGCGGCGTCCGTCCGATCGGGGACTGGTCGATATCGATCACCTTGTCCAGATGCTCCAAACCGACGATTTCCTTGTATTGACCGGGACGCACTCTCGCCTTGTTCAAGTCGCGCGCCAGCGTCTTGTACAAAATCTCGTTGACGAGCGTCGACTTCCCGGACCCGGACACGCCGGTGACCGCCGTGAATACGCCGAGCGGGAACTTGGCGTTCAAATTCTTCAGGTTGTTCTCCTTCGCGCCCTTGATCTCGACCCACTTGCCGTTCGGCTGGCGGCGGTTCAGGGGAACGGGAATAAACTTGCGGCCGCTCAGATAAGCGCCCGTCAGCGAGTTCTCGATCTCCATCACCTCCGAAGGCGTTCCTTCGGCGATGACGACTCCTCCGTGCTTGCCCGCTCCCGGTCCGATGTCGATGATCCAGTCGGCGGCCATCATCGTGTCTTCGTCGTGCTCGACAACGATCAGCGTGTTGCCCAGATCGCGCATATGGTTCAGCGTCTGAATGAGCCGATCGTTGTCCCGCTGATGCAGGCCGATGCTCGGTTCGTCCAAAATATACAGCACGCCCATCAGACTGGAACCGATCTGCGTCGCAAGCCGAATCCGCTGGGCTTCGCCGCCGGACAGCGTGCCGGCCGCGCGCGACAGCGTCAAATATTCGAGACCGACGTTAACGAGGAAGCCGAGCCGATTGTTAATCTCCTTAAGAATCAGGTTGGCGATCGACAGCTCCTTCTCGGTCAGCTCGAGACCGGTGAAGAAGCGCTGCGCCTCGCCGATGGACAACGAGGTGACGTGGGCGATGTTCTCCCCGCCGACCGTTACCGCCAGCACTTCCTTCTTCAGACGGTGGCCGCGGCACTTGCCGCAAGGCTTGGCGGACATATAAGCCTCGATAAACTCGCGGATTCCTTCCGAACCGGTCTCGCGATATCTGCGCTCCAGATTGTGGACGATGCCCTCGAACGGAACCTGGGCATCGCGCGTGTGGCCGAATTCATTCTCGTAGCGGAAGCGGATGCGCTCCCCGCCCGTTCCGTACAGAATGAGCTGCATGTGCTTGTCCTGCAATTGCTCGACCGGTACGTCGGTCGGAATGCCATAGTGCGCGCACACCGCGCCCAGAAACTGCGGGTAGTAGTTGGACGTGCTGCCCGCCCAGGCTTCGAAAGCCCCTTCCTCGATGCTCTTCGAGCGGTCGGGAACGAGCAGCTCGGGGTCGACGATCATCTTGACGCCGAGACCGTCGCACTCCGGACACGCGCCGAACGGCGAGTTAAAGGAGAACATCCGCGGAGCCAGCTCATCCATCGAGAAGCCGCACACCGGGCAGGCAAGATTGGAGTTGAACATCAGCTCTTCCTTGTCCATGACGTCCACGAGCACCTGACCGCCGGACAGCTTCAGCGCCATCTCCAGCGAGTCGGCGAGCCGCGTCTGCACGTCTTCCTTCACGACGATCCGGTCGACGACGACCTCGATCGAATGCTTCTTGTTCTTCTCCAGCTCGATCTTCTCGGAGAGATCGCGGATCTCTCCGTTCACGCGAACGCGCACGAAGCCCTGCTTCTGAACGTCGGCCAGCAGCTTCGTATGCTCGCCCTTGCGGCCCGATACGATTGGCGCAAGAATCTGCAGGCGGGTGCGCTCGGGATATTCCATAATGCGGTCGACCATCTGCTCGACCGTCTGGGATGTAATCTCGATGCCGTGATCCGGGCAATGCGGCTTGCCGACCCTGGCGTACATGAGACGCAGGTAGTCGTAAATCTCCGTCACCGTGCCCACGGTCGAACGGGGGTTGCGGCTTGTCGTCTTCTGGTCGATGGAAATCGCCGGAGACAGGCCGTCGATGGAATCCACGTCGGGTTTGTCCATCTGGCCGAGAAACTGGCGGGCATAAGCGGACAACGACTCGACGTATCTGCGCTGCCCCTCGGCATAGATGGTGTCGAAAGCGAGCGAGGACTTGCCCGAACCGGACAGCCCGGTCAGCACGACGAACTTGTCGCGTGGAATCGTAACGTCGATATTCTTCAAGTTATGGGCGCGGGCGCCCTTGATGACGATCTTCTCGTTAGCCAAAACGAAAAAGCCCCTTTCGCGACAAGGCGGGGGCTGCTCTTCCAGCTTGGCCGTCCGCAGTCGCACTCCGAATAGGAATATACGTTCCCGTATATTATACCGGACTGCGGGCAGCCTTGCAAATAGATTTGTAAGGAAATTGCAGGAGCGGCTTCTCCTACATCGAGGCCTTCAGCTCGAGCAGCGCGTCGCGAAGCTCTGCCGCGCGTTCGAACTGCAGGCTCTTCGCCGCCTCCTTCATCTCGAATTCCAGGCGTTCGATGACCGATGCGCGATCCTTCTTCGACAGCTTGCTCAGATCCTCGGCGCCGGCCAGATAAGAACGCTTCGATTCCACGGCTCTCGTAGCCTCGATAAGGTCCCGCACCTTCTTCACGACCGTCTGCGGCGTAATGCCGTGCCGCTCGTTGTACTCGAGCTGGATCGCGCGGCGGCGTTCGGTCTCGCTGATCGCCCGATCCATCGAATCGGTGATCTGATCGCCGTACATAATGACCCGGCCTTCCGCGTTCCGCGCCGCGCGTCCGATCGTCTGGATCAGGGAGCGCTCCGAGCGCAGGAAGCCTTCCTTGTCGGCGTCGAGAATCGCGACAAGGCTGACCTCCGGCAAGTCGAGACCTTCCCGAAGCAGGTTGATGCCGACGACGACGTCGAACGTGCCGAGACGCAGGTCGCGCAGGATCGCCATCCGCTCCAGCGTCTTGATGTCGGAGTGCAGATAATTGACCTTGATGCCGACTTCCTTCATATAGTCAGTCAAATCCTCGGACATTTTCTTGGTGAGTGTCGTCACGAGCACGCGCTCGTCCTTGGCGATCCGGTCGCGGATCTCGCCGAGCAGGTCGTCGATCTGCCCCTTGGTCGGGCGCACCTCGATGATCGGATCGATCAGCCCCGTCGGCCGGATGATCTGCTCGACGACGGTCGGACAATGCTCCAGCTCGTACGGTCCCGGCGTCGCGGAAACGTAGATCAGCTGCTTCGCCTTCTGCTCGAATTCCTCGAAGCGAAGCGGCCGGTTGTCCTTGGCCGAAGGCAGGCGGAAGCCGTGGTCGACGAGCACCGTCTTGCGGGCCTGGTCGCCGTTGTACATCGCCCGGATCTGCGGCAGCGTCACGTGCGACTCGTCGATAACGACGACGAAATCGTCCGGGAAGAAGTCCATCAGCGTATACGGCGTCGCTCCGCGTTCGCGGAACGTCATCGGTCCGGAATAGTTCTCGATGCCGGAGCAGAAGCCCATCTCGGACATCATCTCCAGATCGTAGCGCGTGCGCTGCTCCAGCCGCTGCGCCTCCAGCAGCTTGCCCTGCTCCCTCAGCTCGACCAGCCGCTCCTCCAGTTCGCGCTCGATGTTGACGAGCGCGCGCTTCATTTTCTCCTCGCCGGTTACGAAGTGAGAACCCGGGAAAATGACGACGTGCTCCCGCTCGCCCGTAATCTCGCCCGTCAGCACGTCGATCTCCGTGATGCGCTCGATCTCGTCGCCGAACATCTCGACGCGGATGGCCGAATCTCCCCGCGACACGGGGAAAATCTCGATAACGTCGCCGCGCACGCGGAACGTGCCCCGAACGAAGTTGAGATCGTTGCGCTCGTATTGAATATCGATCAGCTTGTGCAAAATCGCGTTGCGCGACTTCTCCATTCCCACCCGCAGGCTGAGCCGGAGATCCCGGTACTCCTCGGGCGAACCGAGACCGTAAATGCAGGACACGCTGGCCACGATAATGACGTCTCTTCTCTCGAACAGCGACGCCGTAGAGGAGTGCCGCATTTTATCGATCTCGTCGTTGATGCTGGAGTCCTTCTCGATATACGTATCGGTGGACGGAATATAAGCTTCGGGTTGGTAGTAATCATAGTAACTGACGAAATATTCCACCGAGTTTTCCGGAAAAAATTCCTTGAATTCGCTGCACAGCTGCATCGCCAGCGTCTTGTTGTGCGCGATCACGAGCGTCGGACGGTTCACCTTGGCGATCGTCTGGGCGATCGTATACGTCTTCCCCGTGCCCGTCGCCCCGAGCAGCGTCTGATGCCTCTTGCCCGCCAGAACGCCTTCCGCCAGCTGTCCGATCGCTACCGGCTGGTCGCCGGAAGGCGAATATTCCGATACCAGCTTAAACGGTTTGTTCAACAGCTCCGTTTCTGCCATCTGCTTGTTGCTCCTTTCGCATCCGCAGCCGTGCCCGACCGGACGTTCCGCTCGCTCGGCTGTTCGAATCGTTTGCCTGCCCGTTCCGTCATCAGAATGTGTGTTCCCATCCATTATATCGGTTTGCCCGCGCACCGTCAAAAGGGACCGAAGCCCCTCCTCGCGGACGCGCATTTTGACGATTTTGCGACAGAAGTCCGCTTATTTATGATAGGATAAAAGCATATGCATAGACGGCTCGCGCCTCTTTACGATCGGGCGCCGCGACGTTTATGACCGCTAACGATTCGCATCGTTAAAGATATCGCCGCCCGCGCGTCGGGGGCAGATTGGGAGTGTGGCGCATGGGTTTGTTTGATTTCATTAAAGGACAATTTATCGAAGTGATCGAGTGGCTGGACGACAGGGGAATTCTCGTCTACCGCTTTCCCGCCTACGATAACGCGATCAAGATGGGCGCGAAGCTCATCGTCCGCGAATCCCAGGCCGCGATCTTCGTCAACGAAGGGCAGATCGCCGACGTGTTCGGTCCGGGCACCTATACGCTAAGCACGCAAAACCTGCCGGTGCTCACCGCGCTCAATTCGTGGAAGCACGGCTTTAACTCTCCGTTCAAATCGGACGTATATTTCCTTAATATGACGACCTTTACCGATCAGAAATGGGGCACGACGAATCCCGTCATTATGCGCGATCCCGAGTTCGGGATGATCCGGATGCGCGGCTTTGGCAACTACTCGTTCCGGGTTCAGGACCCGGTCGTGTTTCTACGGGATATTTTCGGTACGAAAAAAGAGTTCACGACCGCGGGCATTACCGGCTTCCTGAAAGCGGCGGTCGTGTCCGGCATCAGCGATCTGGTCGGCGAAGCGCGCATTCCGGTGCTGGATCTGGCCAGCTCCTACGACGAGCTCGGACGGATGGCGGCGGAGAAGCTGCAGCCAAATTTCGCGGCGATCGGGCTCGCGTTGACGAACGTGACGATCGAGAACCTGTCGCTGCCGCCGGAGGTCGAACAGATGATCGATCGCAGGTCGTCGATGAACATCGCCGGCAACCTCGATCAATATATGAAGTACCAGACGGCGGAAGCGCTCCGCGAAGCCGCCAACAATCCGGGCGGCGGCGCGGCCGGAGCCGGCGCCGAATTGGGCGCGGGCATGGCGATGGGGCAGATGATGGGACAGATGTTCCAGCAGATGAACAACCGTCCGGCGGAGCAGCAGCAGGGCTCGGGCGGCGGCGCGGCATCGTCGGGAGCTTCGGCGGCATCGTCGGCGGGTCAGGGCCCGACAGGGCAAGGCTCGGGAGCTGGGGCTTCGGGGCAAGGCTCTATGGGGCAAGGCTCGGCGGCTTCGGGAGCCGGAGGGTCGGATCAAGGTCCGGCGGGGGAAGCTGAGGGGCAAACGTCGGGCGGCAAGAAATTCTGCTCGGAATGCGGCAGCCGGCTGAACGAAAACGCGAAATTCTGTTCCGAATGCGGAAGTAAAATCTAGGGCGTGTATGCAACCTCCGAGGACAGCAGATATTGCCGAATTTTCGTTCCATGCAAGGAACTTTTGTGAAGGCGTACCGGAGGTACGTCAAGCAAAAGTGACGCAGCAGGGGGCGAAAAGGCGGTGAAAGATGCCCCTAAGCGGGTTTGCATACACGCCCGAGCCGGAGGCGCACCGATGAGCGACGCAACGACTGCAATCCGCTTCCCTTGCGCGAACTGCGCGGGGCCGATGGTCTTCGACGCGGAAAGCCAAAACCTGAAATGCCAATACTGCGGCGCAACGCAGCAGATCGAGAAGGTGCTCGACGAGCCGGTGGAGCATCCTTTTCGCGATGGCCGCGAGGAGGACCTGGACCGCTTGCAGGATTGGGGCACCCGGCAGCAGGCGATTCACTGCGAGACGTGCGGAGGGGAAACGCTGATTCCGGCGGGACAGACGACCTCCACGTGCGTCTTCTGCGGTTCCCCCAAGGTGCTGAGCCAGGAGAACGTCCGCAGCATCCGTCCGGAATCGCTCGTCCCGTTCCAGGTGTCGCGCGACGCGGCTCTCTCCTCTTTTGCCCGCTGGAAGAAAAAGAAGCTGTTTATGCCCAACGATTTCAAGAGAGCGGACGTCGATTCGCAGCTGAACGGAATCTACATCCCCTACTGGACCTACGATACCGACACTTACTCCGTCTACTCCGCGGAGGTCGGCATTTACCATTACCGCCAGGTGACCCGGACAAGGGTCGTGAACGGCAAGAGAGAAACGTATACCGCCACCGAGAGATATACCGTCTGGCATCCGACTCGCGGCGATTACGGCAGAAGCTTCGACGACATTCTCATCCCGGCGTCGGGGCACTACAACTCGGACTTGCTGAAGAAGCTGGGGGATTTCAGACTGAAGGAGCTGGAGGGCTACAAGCCGGAGTACCTGAGCGGGTACATCTCGGAGCGATATTCCGTCACCCGCGAGGAAGGCTGGGAGAAGGCGCAGAGCCGGGCCGACTCGACGATCCAATCGGAGATCCGGACGGTAATCGGCGGCGACGAGATTCGCAACCTTCGCATACGGACGACCTACGACGCCATCACGTATAAGCATCTTTTGCTGCCGGTGTGGAACGCCAACTATATCTACAAATCGAAGACTTACTATTATATGGTGAACGGCCAGACCGGCACCGTCTCCGGACGCGTTCCGCGCAGCGCCTTCAAAATCACCCTGTTCACGCTGCTCTGCCTGGGCGTCGCCGGCGTCGTCATCTGGTTCATCGCAAGCCACCCGGAAATATTCGCTTCAACCTCATAGTGACCTCGGGCAACGCCCGCAAAACGCGAATTCGGCTCAAACGCCGAGCCTCGCGTTTTTTTGATGTGCCTGGAAAAAGATGTGACAGCGGGAAGTTTGCCGAAGATTAGCTCGTGGGGCGGTGCTATGGCGGCTCGACTTTATCTCATTCCAGTCCCTTCCCCTTCCCCCTTCACCCATCTGCACTTCACTCAGGGAGACGGAATTTGCGATACTTTTGCGCCGGACGGTTGACTCATTTTAATATTTAGCTTATCATCTAAATATAAGATTTAGATAATGGTCTAAATATCGATCCACACACACCCACATGCCCTTCACGGAAGGAGGGAACCGCCCATGAACGACGCCTTCAAGGCGCTGTCGGACCCGACACGACGGAAAATTTTGCAGCTGTTGAAGGACCGCGACCTGTCGGCCGGCGATATCGCCGAACATTTCGACATCTCGAAGCCGAGCATCTCGCATCACTTGAACATTCTGAAGCAGGCTCGACTCGTACAGGACGAACGGCAAGGCCAGAGCATCATCTACTCCATCAATATGACCGTAATGCAGGAAGCCATGGGTTGGTTTCTCGGCATGATCGGCGCTAAAGGAGAGAATCCCCATGACGAATCTCACTGACAACAACGACAACAAACCGGGCATCTGGTCGAAAAACGACTGGATTCTGCTCGCGGCCAACGCCGCGATCTTCATCGCGCTGTTCCTGGCGTTTAACCACAGGCTTCCCGAGATCGTAGCGTCCCACTACAATGTAAACGGCGAAGCCGACCGCACGATGGCCAAATGGAGCTTCTGGCTCCTGAACGCCGCGCTGACGATCGCGCTGCCGGCGCTGCTGTCCGTCATGCGATACGTGGACCCCCGCAAACGCAACTATGCCCGGTTCGAGAGCTACTATTACGTGATGCGCTGGGCGATCAGCCTTTTCCTCCACTCCGTGCTGGTACTCATGATTTTGGACAATATCGGGTATACGCTGCCGATGCTCAATCTGCTCGTTGGCGGAATGGGTCTGCTGTGGATCGTCATCGGCAATCGGATGGGGCAGGTGCGCAGCAACTTTTTTATCGGAATCCGCACGCCTTGGGCATTGATGGACGAACGCAACTGGCGCTTGACCCATCGGCTGGGAGGGCGCATCTGGTTCGTCGCCGGCATCGTCATGTTTCTGTCGGCCTGGCTGGCACCGGAAGGCTGGTCGATCGGAATTCTGCTGACGTGCGCCCTGGTCAGCGCGCTGGTGCCCGCTTTCTACTCTTACCTGATCTTTCGCAAGAATTCCCGGGATTAAGCTGGACCGCACGCCAAATCCACTATACGGAGGGTACGATAAACCATGAAGAAAACCGCCTTGCTCGCAACCGCAGCCGCCCTGATTCTGTCCTCGATGCCGTTGTCGGCATCCGCGGCGGAGACCGCCGCCTACAAGTTGAGCATCGACAATCGGACGATCTCATTCCCCGATGCCCAGCCGTATAAGCTCGGCAGCGATGTGATGCTGCCGCTCCGTCAGACGGCGCAGGCGCTCGGCCTCAAGGTCGAATACCTTCCCGCTTCCAAGGAAGCCGCGCTTTATGGCCCCGCCGGAACGGCAATCGTTAAGTCCGGCAGCAACCAAGCGCGCCTCGCGGACGGAAGCCCGATTGAATTCGGCGCCGATGCGGCCGTCAAGTCGAACCGCATGTTCGTCCCGCTATCCTTCTTCGAACGCGCTCTCGGCTTGCGCACCGCCGTTCAGGAAGATACCGCGACCGCCGCTATTTTCACCCCCGAGCAAACAGAAGCCGTCGTGCGCGCGATCGTCGAACGGCTCGTCGCGGGCGAATATCAGCAGTTATCGGATCTTTACTTCGACGATACGATGAAACAATCCGTACCGGTCGAAGCGCTGAAAGCCGGCTGGGAGCAGACGACGGCGACCTCCGGAGAGCTGACCGGAACGCAGGTGAACCAGGCAACCTCCGAAACTCCCGACCAGCAACAATTCGTCGTTCAGCTCTCGTTCGCCAAGGCGAAAGCGATTCTGAGCCTTAACCTTAACGCCGACAACCAGGTATCCGGCTTATGGTTGAAGCCTATAGCGGAACAAGCCGAGACTCCGGCCAGTCTGATCGAGGAAGAGGTTATCGTCGGAGAAGGCACGAAATATCCGCTGCCCGGCACGCTGACGCTGCCGAAAGGCGCTTCCGGCCCTCTGCCGGCCGTCGTCCTCGTACATGGCTCCGGCCCGAACGACCGCGACGAAACCGTCGGACTGGCCAAGCCGTTCCGCGATCTCGCATGGGGACTTGCCGAGCAGGGCATCGCCGTTCTCCGTTACGACAAGAGAACCTACGTTCACGGACAGAGCCTGACTCCGGACATGCTCGCGTCGTTCACTGTGAAAGACGAGACGATTGACGACGCCGTCGCGGCGGCAAAGCTGCTGAAGGCCGACAGCCGGATCGACGCGTCGAAGGTGTACGTGGTCGGACACAGCCTGGGCGGCATGCTGGCGCCCCGCATCGACGCCGACGGCGGAGATTTCGCCGGGCTCGCCATTCTCGCCGGTTCTCCGCGGACGTTATGGGAAATCATCGCGGATCAGAACGCGGCGTTAATCGCCGCGATGGACGACGGCGATCCGGCGAAGGCCGCCAACGAAGCGCTGGTCGCCGCCGAATTCGAGAAGGCGCTGGCCCTGGCCGGCCTAACCGACGAAGAGGCCAAAGCGCAAACCGTGTTCGGCATTCCGGCCTACTATTTCAAGGAAATGGACAGCCGCGGTGCCGACCAGATCGCCGCCAAGCTGACCAAACCGGTGCTCGTGCTGCAAGGAGAAGCCGATGTTCAAGTATACGCGGATAAGGATTACGTTCAGTGGCAGGAAGCTTTGAAGAATAACGATAAAGCCTCGTTTAAGCTGTATCCGGGCTTGAACCACTTCTTCGCCAAGAGCGCGGACGGCAAGGTCGAAGCGCAGGTCGTTCAGGATATCGCCGATTGGATCAACCGCCCTTAACCTTAACGGAACGGATTGCTATTCGTCGCCAAGCACCTTTAATCCGACGACGGCAACGACGACCACCGCGAGAAAAAAGATTCTCCGGGCCTGGCGGGACTCTCCGTACAGCAGCATGCCGACGAGCGTCCCGCCGACCGTGCCGATCGCGGTCCATACCGCGTAGGCGGTGCCCATCGATATCGTCCTCATCGCCACGGACAGCAATCCGAAGCTGACGATGAAGCCCAAGACAAGCAGGAGGAAGCTCAGCTTGTCTTTTTTCTCTTTTAACCGATTCATGGCCAGCACGCCGACCACCTCGAACAAACCCGCGAAAACAAGCGCGATCCAGGCCATTATTCGCTCGCCTCCTTCGGTTTGGCATCCGTCGTCATTTTCAGCCCGCCGATGCCGACGATCAGCACGGCGATCAAGACCAGCTTGATCGCATTCCATTCGGCCCCGAAAAACAAAGATTCGGCCAGCACCGTACCCGCCGCGCCGATGCCGGTGAACACGGCGTATACCGTGCCTACGGGCAAGTCTCTCGTTGCCCGCAGCAGCCCCGCGAAGCTAAGCACGATTCCGAGAGCGGTCAAAGCCCATTCTCCCGCGTTCGACGCGTGCTTCAAGCCGGACACCCATCCGACCTCGCACAATCCCGCGGCCAGAAGCAGCAGCCAAGAACGATTCATGATTCCAAGCACCTCCGAATATAGTGTGTCCCGCCGACGCGCCCGGGCGCGCCGCAACGACAAAAAAAGCCCGGAGCATCGCAGGACCTTCGCGAGCCTTCGCAGGCGTCGCGGGTCGTCATCGATACTCCCGGGCTTTTATCCCTCCGTGTCCATCCTGCCCCGGCGGGCGGATGCGCTCCCTCTCGGACCGAACCGGCGCCGTCCGCGCCGTGGAACCCTAGGGACCCTATTCCTGATGATTATTATCAAAATACTAGACCCTCGGGCCGCTGTCAAGGTCAGGATTTCATGCGCGCTTGAGCCCGCGGAGGAAGTCCGGCCTCCTGCTCGGCCCGCTCTCTCTCCGCTCTCGCGGCCTCCTCCGCCGCGGCTTGCGCAGCCGCCGCCTGCTCCGCGGCCGCGAGCTCGGCTTCGCGGCGCGCTTCCTCGTATCTCATCGTGGGAGAATTGCGCAGCCGGCGCGCTCCCGCTCCCTTCAGTCCCTGCCAGATCGACGCGGAACGCGGCGAAGCGACGAATTCGACGTCGTCGGGAGCCGGAATGACGCCCAGCTGATAATGCTCTCCCTCGTAACGCGCCCGCTGCAGAAACTTGACGTGACCTTCCCGGTTAACGACCTCCAGCTTGCAGTAAGCCGATTGAAGCTGCAGAGCGGCGTGCAGCTCCTCTTTGTTTCTCACGAACGTCCCGTTAACCTTCTTGATGACTTCGCCGGCCTGCAGACCCAGCTCTTCCGCAGGCGTGCCGGGCAGGACCGCCAGCACTTTTACCCCCGTGCCGTCCTGGGAATACAGCGGAGCTTTGCCCGCTTCCGCCAGCCTGCCGATCCAGAGCAAGCCTTCGTGCAGCAAGAACGCCGCCGCCGAAGCGATCGCGACCAGAGGCGGCCAATAGAGAGCGCAGACGGCCAAAGCGGCGATGATCGCTCCGTAGAGCATGAGCCAATTGCCGGACGTCTTCGCTTTGCGCTCCGCCCAATAGGCCGACGTCCGGTCGCCAAAGCCGATCAGCACCGGGAAGGCCAGCAGGCTCCAGGCCGCCGCGTCGCCTCCGAACAAGGGCGCCCAAGGCAGGGAGAAGCCTCCGTCCGACGAAGGAACGAGCCACAGCAGCGGAACGGGCCAGACTCCGGCGACGGCGTAAGCGCCCATCGCTTTGCCCCTTTTCCCCTGCAGAAACAGCGGAATCGCCAGCGTCTTGTTCTGCAAGCGGACGAGCAAGCCTTCCGCAATATGGAGAAGTCCGGCTATGAAGAGCAGCGCGGGAACATCGATGGCCAGCAGAATGCGCAGCGCCTCGGCCGCCGTGCCTTCGGCGACGCCGAAGCCCGTCCATTCCGCCGCGCTTTGCAGCAAGCCCAGCGCGCCGGCCGCATAAGCCAGACAAATATACCGGAAGCGGAACAACGCCAGCACGCCCAGCGCGATCCAGACGAACATCAGCGTCTCGCCGTTCAGCGCCGCGCCGGCCCCCAGCCCCG
The DNA here is from genome assembly GCF_042431195.1 of Cohnella cellulosilytica. NCBI lineage: Bacteria > Bacillati > Bacillota > Bacilli > Caryophanales > Paenibacillaceae > Cohnella > Cohnella cellulosilytica. The sequence continues at coordinate 8,267 of NZ_JBHMDN010000036.1, read as the reverse complement.
CCAAGGACAGGGCCGCTCCTGCGGCAAGTCCCGCTCCGACCCTCGTCAGCGTCAACCGCAAGGTTCCGTAGAGCCGGACGTGATACAGTCGGCGCTGCAAATTAACCGTATGGCGGGCATGCCACCACACAAGCGCGATCGCAATATAGAAATAAGGGAAAGTGAACAGGCCGATTGCGGCTTGCCCGGCTTCCCTCAGCACATCCAGAAGATCTGCCACGCTTCTCTCCTCCTTCCTTCGCGCAAGCAAAAACGCCTTCGGCGTCCTCTCGACGCAGAATCGCGTTTTGGTCGGAGGTGATTCGGAAAAGGATAACGAACTTCATGCTGGCCGAATCACCGAAAAAAGGAAGCTGACCAGGGGTCAACCTCCTAATTGGTATTCGACGGCGGCCGGTAAAATCCTTCTCGCGATCTCGCTGCGAGCGCTGCCGATTTATGGTTATTCCGACGAACCGGCCAGCTTGCGGGCTTCGGCAAGCGCCTTCTGCCATTGGGCGTCGTTGGCGCGGTCCTGAATGGCGGAGTACAGCCTCTCCTCCAGCCGCTGCGCCGTCCCGGCGTCGACCTCTCCGGTCGCCGGCAGCGATTCGTCCAGCTGGAAGCGTTCGACGGCCTCCTTCGTCCGCTGGCTGAAATAGCCGTCCCGGCGATCGGCGGGGTAGCCGACGCCCTCCAAGATCGTCTGCAAATTCTCGACGTCCCCGCCGGTCGAGTCCAGCTTCAGCACCCGGTCCCGCGGCAGCCGCCAAGCGAGGAAATAAGCGGGCTGGTCGACCGGGATGTCCGGCTCGATCCCCTGCTCGTTAATCCACGTTCCGTCCGGAAGCAGCCATTTGTACACCGTCAGCTTGAGGATGCTGTCGTCGCCCAGTTCGCCGTTGAAATGAACCTGAACCGTACCTTTGCCGTAGGTCGTATCGCCAACCAGCAGCGCGCCCGCCGACTGCTTCAGCGCGCCCGCCAAAATTTCCGAAGCGCTGGCGCTGCCCTGATTGATCAGCACGACAAGCGGATACAGCTTGCCGTGCTTCGCTCCGTTCTCGGCAACGTCCACTTTGCGCCGGCCGTCGCGATATTCCGATTGTACGATCGGCTTGCCCTGCTCCAGCAGCTGATCGGCGACTTCGACGACCGACTGCAGATACCCGCCCGGATTGTTCCGGACGTCGATGACGAGCGCCTTCATCCCCTGGCGCTCCAGCGAGGCAAGCTCTTCCGCCACCTGCGCGGCCGTCTCGCTCGTAAACTGATTGATGAACAGATGCCCGACGCCGTCCTCTCTGATCTCCGAGCTCACCGTCTCCGGATCGATTCGGTCGCGGACCAGCTCCAGATCCAGAGGCGTCGTCCGCCCCGCTCTCTGCACTTTCAGCTTCGCTTTCGTGCCCTTCGGTCCCCGGATCTTGGCGACCGCCTCACTCAGAGACAGGCCGTACAAGCTCTCGCCGTTAATGGACAGCAGCACGTCCCGCGGCTGGAGGCCCGCTCTCTCGGCCGGCGAGCCGCGAATCGGCGATTCGACGATGACCGCGCCGTTCTCGACTCTCAGCTCGGCGCCGATGCCGGTAAACGCTCCCTGCAGAGCGTCCATATACTCCTCCGCCTCGTCCTCCGGCTTGTAGACGGAATACGGGTCCTTCAGCGATTCGACCATGCCCTGCAGCGCTCCGTCAAGCAGCTTCTTGCGGTCCGCAGGATGAAGATAACGCTGTTCGATCAGGTTCATCGCTTTATTAAGCTTCTCGAGCTCCTCCTGGCGCAGGCCTCCCTGCCCTTGTCCGAGGTCTCCGCTCGCCAATTGTCCTCCCGCCCCGCGGCTCCGGCTCGGGAATTCAAGGACGGCATACGTCGCGACGCAGGCGGCAATCGCCGTCAGCGCCAGCATCGCCGCGACCGTGCGGCCTTTGAACAACACGCAACCCACTCCCCGAAAAATCGCCATTATCACTAGATTATGACAAGCTTAGTTCATCTAGACGAACATCGTCAACCCAAGCACAAGCGCCTGAGGCGTCCATGGGACGATGAACCCCGGGCAGAAGAACAGCCGATCCCCGACGACTCGTCGGAGGATCGGCTGCCTCTGGTCCGTTACTTCAAGTAAGGCGCGGGATCGACCGGTTCGGAGTTTTTGCGGACTTCGAAGTGCAGGTGATTGCCCGTCGATTGCCCCGTTGAGCCGACCAGTCCGATTTTCTCTCCGCGCTTCACCGTATCGCCCTTCTTGGCCAAAATCTCGCTCATGTGGCCGTACAGCGTCCACAAGCCGCCGCCGTGGTCGATAATGACGCAGTTGCCGTACCCGCTCCAGGATTGGGCCACGATAACGACGCCCGTCTCGGCCGCGTAGATCGGCGTTCCTTTCGGCGCGGCCATATCCATGCCGGCATGAAGCTTTTTCTTGCCGGTAATCGGGTGAATCCGATATCCGAAGGGGGAGGACAGCCGGTATTCCGACTTCAGAGGCATGCCCAGCTTGCCGCCCGTGTAATAGGTTTTGATTCGATTCTTCTTCGCTTCCAGCGCCGACGCCTGTTTCGCCAGCTCCGTGAGCTGCTTGGCCGACTCCTCGCTGATCTCCTCCAGCTCCTCGATCTGCACCGAGAGCTTGGCGATCAGCACTTCCTTGTCTTTCTCTTCCTGCTCCAGAGACGCCTTGTGCTGCTCGATCTCCTCGTACAGCAGGCGAATCTCTTCCAGTTCCTGCTCGCTCTGCAGCTTCAAAGCGGCGACTTCGTCCGCGTACTTCTGCTTCTCGTCGAGGATGCTGCGGTCCTGGGCGGCAATCGCCTCCACCGCGTCGAACCGGTCCAGGAAATCGGAGAAGCTCGCCGCGCTGAGCAGTACGTCCAGGAACGAAACCGGACCGGCCGTATAAGCCATCTTGACCCGCGAAGCCATCAGCTGGTCGCGATTGTCGCGCTGCTTGATCGCGTTCTCCAGCTCCACTCCCGTCTGGATGAGCCTTTCCTCCGCCTGGGCAATTTTCAATTGCGTATTTTGCAGCCTCAGCTGCACCGCCTCGATCCGGGCCAACAGCTTCTCGATGTCTCCCTGCGTCGCTTCCTGCTTGCCCGTCAGCTCTTGAACCGTCTTCTCCGCGTATCTCTGGTTATGGGCCGCGCGATCCATGTCGTTCTTGAGCTGCTTCAGATCCTGCTCGATCTTGTCCAGCTCCGACTGGGCTTGTCCGTCATAGGGCCGAACGGCTATCCCGACAACCAACAGCATCGCGATCAACAGCAACAGCTTCTTCTTCACTAGGCTCCTCCTCCGGAAATGGTGGACATATTCCCGATTATCGTTTTATACCCTTAAGTATCTGCGAACCGAAATCGTGCTTCCGAATATCCCGAGCAGCGTTCCCAGGCCGACGATCGCCCCGCCGACACTGCTGAAAACCTCGTCCATCGTCGCAAACTGAATCATATACAACCCGATCGTCGCGCTCGTCGACTCGACCAGCTGCGAATATCCGAACATCAGAATAGCCGCGCTCAGCAGCGAACCGAAAAATCCGATAATCGCCCCTTCGATAAAAAACGGCCACCGGATAAAGCTGTTCGTCGCCCCGACCAGCTTCATGATCGAGATTTCCCGGCGCCTCGCGATAATCGTCATCTTGATCGTCGTCGAGATGAGGAACATCGCCATTACGGTCAGGCCCAGCACGATCACGATGCCGATGTTGCGGACCGCGTTCGTGATGCTGAACAGCTTCTCGATCGTGTCCTTCCCGTATTTCACCCGCTCGATCGCCTTCTCCGGATCGGTCAGGTTGATCGCTTCGATCTGCTTGGCGATGTAGGAAATCTGCTGGGGATCGAACGCTTCGACCTCGAAGGAATCCGGCAGCGGATTGTTCTCCTCGTCGTAGCCGTCCAGCGCGGCGCGCCCCTCTTCGCCCATGCTGTCGCGAAAGCGTTCCAGGCCTTCCGCCTTGGAGACGAAGGTGACGGTCTTGACTTCAGGAATGCGCTTGATCTGCCTCTCGATCTCCTCCGCCTTCGCCTCCGTCGTATCGGTCTGCAGGTAGACGTTGATCTGCACCTGGCTGTCCAGTTGATCCGCCAGCTTGTTGATATTCATCGTCAGCAGCATAAATACGCCGAGAATGAACAGCGAGACGGCGATGGAGCTCATGGACGCGAAGGTCATCCAGCCGTTGCGGCCGACGTTCTTGAAGCCTTCCCGAATATGCCGGAGAATCGTGCTAAATTTCATAGCCGTATTCTCCTCTCGCCTGGTCGCGTACGATCGTTCCCCGCTCGATGGCGATGACCCGCTTGCGCATGGTGTTCACGATTTCCTTGTTATGCGTAGCCATTACGATTGTCGTGCCGCGAAAATTGATCTCCTCCAGCAAATTCATAATGCCCCAGGACGTATCGGGGTCCAGGTTGCCCGTAGGCTCATCCGCCACGATCACCGCGGGATTGTTCACGATCGCGCGAGCGATCGCGACCCGCTGCTGCTCTCCCCCGGACAGCTGGGCCGGAAGGCTGCCCGCCTTGTGCTTCAAACCGACAAGCTCCAGCACTTCCATCGTACGGCGGCGAATGAGCCGGCGCGGCGTCTCGATGACTTCCATCGCGAACGCTACGTTCTCGAACGCCGTCAATTTGGGCAGCAATTTGTAATCCTGGAAAATAACTCCGATGTTGCGCCTGACGTAAGGGATTTTGCGATGCTTGAGCTTTCCTATATTAAAGCCGTTGACCGAGATCTGTCCTTTCGACGGGTATTCCTCCCGGTAAATCAGCTTCATGAAGGTCGATTTGCCCGCGCCGGACGGACCCACGATGTAAACGAATTCGTTCCGGTCGATCACCAGGTTGATGCTTTGAAGAGCCGTCGTGCCGTCCGGATAGGTCTTCCAGATGTCATGCATTTCAATCACGGTATCACTTCCTGTTAAGATTCAGACTTAAGATACTTCGACATCATGCCTGAATTTCCTCTCTTTGTCGATCAATTGCCCGGGAAATCTGTCGAAGTTTCCGGCGCGCGAGACGCCGGGAACCTTATTGGAAGCGGTCTTTAGCTATTTTTTAGAAATTTTTAATTTTTGACGGCAAGCCAAAACGCCTTCGGCGTCCTCTCGGCGCTCCATCGCATTTTTGTCGGAGACGTTTCAAAAAAGGACAGCGAATTTTATACGGTCCGAATCAAGAACAAATCGGAAAAATCGCCGTATAAAGGGTTAGAAACATTTTACAGTCGCTCGCAAAGCCTCCAATCCGACGAATAGCGGGTAAAAAACGGCGTGGACGCAGAAGCTTCTAATAAGAAGCCTGTGCTCTGAAGCAAAAGGAGTTGCGGCATGAAAAAGGCAGGATGGATTATTCTCGTTATGTTGCTGCTGATCGGGGCCGGAGTCGGCGGCGCGATGAGCTACGGAAGCGACGAATCGCTGCCGGAAGGCTTCAGCGTCGGCGGTCTCGAGCTCGGCGGCCGTTCGCCCGAGGAAGCGCTGGCGACGATCCGCTCCCGACTGACCGCGATGGAATCGATCGCCGTCTCGCTGGACCCGGACAGCCTGGGAACGTCTTCCGACGGGTCCCTTAGCGCGAGCTCGGCCGGCGATGCGGACATTCCGGCTTTGACGCTCGGGGAACTCGGCTTGCGGGTCGGCGCCGACGAGGCGATCCGGGCCATCGAACGCTATAAAAACTTTTCGTGGTGGGAGCGGGCGAAGCGGCGGGCATACGGTGAGCGGGGCCCGGCGTTCGAGCTCGTTCGGACCTGGGATTCGGCGCTGCTGGAGAAGGCGGCCAGGCAGGCTTGGGGAGCGCTCGTTCGGGAACGGGCGGCGGACGCCAGCCGGACGATCGACGAAACGGACCATGTCGTCTACAGGGCGGAAAAAATGGGAAGGGGAATCGAGCTGTCCGCCGCTTTGCGGAAAATCGAAAGCCTGGCGCCGTCTTCGCTTGCGGACATCGACGGATCGGTACGGCTCGTCCGGGCGGACATCGTCGAGACCCCGCCCGAAATTACCGTCGCCAAGCTGAAGGAGGACGGACTCGAGCGCAAAATCGCCGAATTCGCCACCTCATTCGCCACGAGCGGAGAAGGCCGCTCCCACAACGTGACCGCGGCCGCGCTCGCGCTCAACGACACGCTGCTGCAGCCGGACGAAGTGTTCGAATACGGCAAAATCGTCGCCAAAGCCGAGAAGGAATACGGCTACATGGAAGCTCCCGTCATTCTGAACGGCAAGCTGACGCCCGGAATCGGCGGCGGCATCTGCCAGGTGTCGAGCACGCTGTACAACGCCGCGCTGCTGGCCGGTCTCGAGATCGTCGAGCGCCGCAACCACTCCCTGCCGGTCAGCTACCTGCCGCGCGGACTCGACGCCACGTTCGCGGACGGCTACGTCAACTTCAAGTTTCGCAACTCCACCGGCAAACAACTGCTCATCCGCACCGTCGTCGCCGACAAAACGGTTACGGTAAAGCTGTTCGGAACGATGGACGAACGGGTGTCCTACCAGACGGAAACCGACCAATTGAAGATCAATCCGCCGAAAACGGTTTACGTCGCCGACCCGACGGTCGCGCTCGGCGAGCAGACACTGCTGCAAAAGGGCGAAAACGGCTATGTCGTCGAGGCGTTCCTGGTGAAGCTGGTGGACGGGAAATTCGCGGAGCGCAAAAGGCTGTCCAAGGATACGTATCGCACGCAGGACGCGCTGATCGCCGTTCATCCGGACGATCCGCGGCTGCTGCCTCCGGGCGCCGGCCAAGCGCCGGGCGGACCCGATGCGGGCCCGGTTCCCGCTCCGGACGCCCCGGCTCCGGAAGAGACGCCCATTCCCGGCGACGGCGTCGAGGACGGCGCGCTTGTCGAGCCGGTGTGAGCGCGAAGGGACTGGTTCCTCGCGGAGCCAGTCCCTCTCAAAACAGCTGTTTTAATCGCCGGAAGCCCGGCTCGATCGCCGCTTGCCGCTCCGAAACGCCTTGCCTCAGAACGGAAGGCTGGAGCCGTCGGCGTGAATAAAGAAGCCTTCGTGATCCGGCTTGCGCAGTCCGGCGGCGAGCTCGTAAATTTGCCGGGCCGGCTCGGAGACGTCCAGCGGAGCCTCCGGTCCGCCCTGGTCGGTGCGAACCCAGCCGGGGTGAATCGCGTAGACGGTGATGCCGGTGCCGCTCAGCTCGTGCCGCAGCTTGCCGGTGAACATGTTGAGCGCAGCCTTGGACATCCCGTAGGAGTAGTCCGGGCTTCGGACGTCCTGAATGATTCCGGAAGCGGACGACATATTGAGGATCATCGCCCGCTCGCTCTTGCGGAGGAGCGGAATGAAGTGCTTGCACACTCGCACGGGACCGAACACGTTCGTCTGAAACGTCGCTTCGTAGTCGTCCAGCGCGGCGTTCTCCACGCCATCCTTCCGGCCGATCGCGATGGCGGCGTTGTTGATAAGGACGTCCACATGACCATGGGACGCCTCCACCCGCTGCGCGGCCGTCCGAACCGAACTCTCGTCCGCAACGTCGAGTTCGACAACGCTTATTTTGCTGCCGCATGCCGACTTCAAGCTCGCAAGCTTGTCCGCCGTCGCTGGATTGCGCACAGCCGCGATGACGTCGTGCCCCTGCTCGGCAAACTTCTTCGTCAACTCCAATCCGATTCCTCTGCTTGCTCCGGTAATCAATATCTTCATCGTTGTCTCTGCTCCCAACTTGTTGTTATGTCAATTACCTTCATCGTTTTCCTGTTGGCGCTGGCTCAACCCGGCCTGCTCATTCCCGATCTTGGACAGCAGCTTCAGCCAGACGAAGCTTCTCCACTTCGACTAGCGGAATTTCGAGGGTATCCGCCACTTGTCCCGGAGTAAATCCTTTGGCGATCATCCGACGGACAATCGAGGCGCGCTCCTCGGCAATTCCTTCGGCAATTCCCTCGGGTTTTCCTTTTTCCAAGCCTTCTTGAATCCCTTCCTCGTACCCCCAACGCTTCCAATCGGGCATGAGCTCCATCATCTTCACCCTTTCCTCCGGATAGTCTTTCAATATTTCGTCCAACAGCTTCTCGTCCTCGGCCTGATTAGGCTCGAAATATAAATCCGCCACCGACATCAAAAGCGCCATTCGCGCGTCGTCGAGTTTGTATCTGAGCCGTAAAAGCATTCGCAAATAGGCCGAACGCATTTCTCTTTTATAGGAATAGGTAAGGAGAATCTTCGACATTACTCGGTCAGTTCTCCTTTTCCCCTCCTTCACGCCGTGCGGGAACATTTCTGTTCACACGGTGCTCCATCA
>NZ_JBHMDN010000035.1:0-123598 GCF_042431195.1 Cohnella cellulosilytica | reverse complement strand
CTCCTGATGGGTTTAGGACATTGATCCGTTCAACCCCCATCATACGAGGTGCTTTTTGCTTTGTCCAAGCGTAAATCTTAGACTCTACAGGAATGTTTAAAAGCGGGCATCTGCCCGAGTGAGCTTGCGTAACGGTCTGCCAGACCGCTAAAAGCGTACATCTGCCCGAATGAGCTTGCGTAACGGTCTCCCAGACCGCTAAAAGCGGGCATCTGCCCGAATGGGCTTGCGTAACGGTCTGGCAGACCGCTAAAAGGGGGCATCTGCCCGAATGGGCTTGCGTAACGGTCTGGCAGACCGTTAAAAGCGTGCAACTGCCCGAATGGGCTTGCGTAACGGTCTGGCAGACCGTTAAAAGCGTGCAACTGCCCGAATGGGCTTGCGTAACGGTCTGGCAGACCGAAGCGGGCGTCTGCCCGAATGGGCTTGCGTAACGGTCTGCCAGACCGCTAAAAGGGGGCATCTACCCGAATGGGCCCGCGTAACGGTCTGTCAGACCGCTAAAAGCGGGCATCTGCCCGAATGGGCCCGCGTAACGGTCTCCCAGACCGCTAAAAGCGTGCATCTGCCCGAATGGGCCCGCGTAACGGTCTCCCAGACCGGGCTAAAGCGGGCAGCGTTCGAATGGCCTGACGGCTGGCCTGCCGGGCCGTAAAGAGGGGGGGGGAGTAGGAGGTTCGTCCAATTGCTGCACTCGGAGACTTAAGGGATGGCCTCTTTAATCTGTGCGGACATTTAACGTCGGCGAAGATGGGCGGCAAGGAAGCCGATCGTGCCGATCAGGGCGAAGACAGCGCCGGTCTGAAAGACGCGCGACAGCCCGAACGAGTCGTACATCCAGCCGCCGAGCGTCCCCGCTATGACTCCGGCCAGACCCGCCCAGACGACGGCGAACACGGCCTGGCCCGACGAGCGGTATTCGTCGGGGATGAGCGATTGCAGGCCGCGCAGGGCGGTAATGTAGAAGATCGCGAAGGTAACGCAGTGCATCATCTGCAGCGCGACCATCATCCAGGGCTCGTCGGCCTGGCTGAGCAGGAGGAGACGGACGACGTAGAACGCGCTGGCGATCGCGAGCAGCGGATATTCGCGAAACCGGTGACCGTACCTGGAGAGCAGGAAAAACATCGGAATCTCGCTGACGGCGGAGGCGAGCGCGGCATAGCCAATCACGGATTCGTCGGCCCCGATCTCCCGCATGGCGACCGAGAGAAATCCTTCGTTCGTCCGATGCGCGACCGAGATGACCAGGATCAATCCGAAGAACACGAGCGTATCCTTGCGGCGAAGCAGCTGCCACAATCCGCGAAATTCGAATTTGCGCAGCGTGGCCTGGTAGTCTCCGACGAAGAAGGAGACGACAAACGAGACGAAGAGGACGCCGAGCAGAAGCCAGACGGTCAGATTCGAGCCGAATGCCTTCAGAATTTGGCCGAAAACGACGGCGCATACGGCGTAGCCGAGCGAGCCGAACATCCGGATCGAAGGAAAGCTGATCTTCATTCGCTCGGCGGCCAGCAGGGAGACGCTGTCCAGCATCGTATTGTTCGGTGTCTGGAACAGGTAGAACAGCGCCATAATGGCGGCCATAATCACGAATTCCCGCTGCGGCAGCAGCAGAGCGAGCGCGAGAATCTGCATAAGGTACAGCAAATTCAGAATCCGGGGCAAATTTTTCATCCGGTCGCTGACGATGCCGACGACGAGATTGGATACGATGGACAAGAACGGTCCGACCGAATAGATCGCGCCGATCTGCAGCTTCGAGAAGCCGAGGCTTTCGAAGTAAAGCGGGAAGTAGGTGACCAGAAGCACCATGGCCGCATAATTGGCAAATTGGAGCAAGCGCAGCACAAACAGCTGGCCGCGCATTATTAAGCTGTTACTCATTCGCGAGTCTCCTATTCTTGAAGCTAAGCGGCCAGCTTGGCCGTCCGATGGCTGCGGCGGAACAGCCAGGTCAGGAACAACACCTCGGCGAACACACCGGCCGATTGGGCAAGCGAGCCCAGCACGCCGTTCCACGAGGGGATCAGCAGGACGAGCAGGACGATCGTCAGCGCGGTTATGATCGCGTTGGCCACCTGCGAGCCGAACATCAGCTTCGTCTCTCCGTGTGCCATGACGATGCCGTTAAGCGTATCGAGCCAAGGAAAGACGAGCACGAACGGCAGAAAGCCGCGCAAGGCATGGGTGCAAGCCGCCAACAGCTCGTCCTTCACGCCGAGGATATGGGAAAACATCCATTCGCCGATCGGCGTGAACGCCATCAGCGAGAGCAGCAGCGGAGGAATAAATCCGAGCATCAGCGTGAATTTGCGCACGATGGCCGGGTTGGATTTGACGAACAGCAGAGCGATCTGATGAAAATAAGTAAAAAAGCCCAAGACCAGATTCATCAGGCTGCCGGCTACGGCGAACGAAGCGACGGCGAGCGTGCCCCGATCGGTCGTGCCGAGCAGGGCGTTCAGAATCGGCAGCACCCATACGACAATCAACGACGAGTAGAGAAGCGGGTTGTAAAACCGGGCCACCTGCTTGGGCTCCGTAATTTCGCATTCCTCGTCTTTTTCCGGCAGCTGCTTGATCAGTTTGCTCGATTCCCACCAGCTTAACCCCGCTTCAATCATCATGCCGAATACGAAAATGACCGTTCCCTGCAAAGCGCTGTCGACACCGACGTACAGAAAATATTGGGACAGCAGGAACATGCCGGCAAGCCGGAACACCATTGCGATCGTCAGCCATTTCGTTCTCATTTTATAGATAATGACGCCTTGATAGAGACAGCGGACGCCTGAAAATACGGATAAAAACATGAGCGCGTAATAGGCGTGCACCGCTTCCCGTTCCACGACCGGATCGGCTCCGTACGCCCCTCCGAACACCCAATGGCCGACGGGGGTGTAGGCGATCGTCGCTCCGAAGACAAGCGCGGCCCCAAAGACGAAGAAGCTGATCCGCCGGACGGCCCGGAAGGACACGCGGTCGCGCACGAGCGCGGAGCAGGTCTGGCGGAACAGCACGGCCGGCTTCTCGGTCACGACCAGCAGGCTCATGGCCAGGGCGTAGCCGGCCAGGATGATCTCGGGATTGTCCGAACGGGCCAGCGTTCCGTTAATGATGACGTGCGACAGATTGATCAGCAGCACCGAGATCCCCATCGGAATGAAAAACAGCAAAAGCCGTCTCAGCGAGACCGGCTCGTTAGCATGCGGCATAATAAGCTCCTTCGGACGGCGGGCGTCCGTTTGTCGAGTTAGCTAGTATTATAGCAGATTATTCGCGATATTCGGGGATCATTTTCGGGGAATAAAAACTGGATTTCAACTCTGCAAAATGATAAATTAAAGAATAAAGCAAATTTAGAGGCTTTGTCGGACACAAGACCGGGTGATAAACATGCGGATAGACGAGTGGCTCGACCGGCAGTTCGCTTACAGCGAGAGGCACGGCATTGCGCTTCCCGCTCTGGAGAAAGATTGGGAGGAGCTGACGCCCGAATGCCAAATCGCGGTCATAGCCAGGTGGGAGACGATTCGCGGGAGGATCCCGGATCGGATCTTCGCTTTGGAGGAGGCCATTCGGGTCAAGCAGAGGCTGTTGTTCGAGGAAGAGGATTTCGCCAGTTCCTGCCGCATTAACGGAGATATCGCCGATCTGGCGAGCAGGATCAACGACTTGAATATTTGGTTTCGCACCCGGCAGGAGCTGGAACCGTCGGCGAAGCCGCATAACGGTTAGAGCATTGCGGAGGGCCCTACGAGATGACGAATGAAGCGTTGTTGGCGGGCCGATCACCTCGCGGTCCGTTTTCTTTAATGAAGAGGGTGTACAAGTATATTTTGCCGGAGGTCCGGGCCGAGCTGGGACGATGGCGCGACATGGCGGGGACCATTCCCGATCCGGAGCTGCGCAAGCAGGCGCTGGACAGCATTGCCGGCAAGCAGTTCCACTGCGAAGGCGGCGGCGTCTACGCCGCGGCGAACCTGGAACGGCGGCATGTGCTCATCCCGCTGATCGTCGCGCTGCAGACGATCAGCGACTATCTCGACAATCTGTGCGATCGCAGCACTTCGCTGGATCCGAACGACTTTCGCCTGCTGCATCAGAGCATGCTCGACGCGGTGACTCCCGAAGCCGATACCCGCAATTATTACGCCTTGCGGGAGGAGCAGGACGACGGGGGTTACCTGGCGGCTCTGGTGCGGACGTGCCGGGAGCAGGTGGCGCAGCTGCCCGCCTATGCCAAGGTGCAGCCGTTCGTGACGGAGCTGGTGAAGCTGTATGGCGATCTCCAGGTATACAAGCACATCGATCCGGCCAAGCGGGAGCGCGAGCTGCTGGCTTGGTGGGACAAGCATGCGGCTTCCTATCCGGAGCTGCGCTGGAACGAGTTCGCGGCGGCGACGGGCTCGACGCTGGGCATGTTCATGCTTTTCCTGGCCGCCAGCGATCCGAAGCTGGACGACCGTCAGGCGGCGGAAATCCGCAACCGGTATTTTCCTTCCATCTGCGGGCTGCACATTTTGCTCGATTATTTGATCGATCAGGCGGAAGACCGGGAAGGCGGAGATTTGAACTTTTGCAGTTATTACGCCGATCAGCCGATGCTCAACGAGCGGATGGAGCGGATGGTTCAAGCCGCAAGGGCAGCCGCCGAAGGGCTGCCGTTCGGACATTTTCACCGGATGATCGTCGAAGGGCTCGTCGCGCTGTACTTGTCCGATCCGAAAGTGCGGGATCAACGGGACGTGCGGCAGACCGCCCGCAGGCTCATGAAAGGCAGTCCGTGGACAAGGGTGTTTTTCTGGCTGAACAGCCATTGGATAAGAAAAGCGATGTAAAGGTTTAGGATTACGGGGAGGAATTGGGAAGATGAGTGCAGTAAAGAAGATCGCGGTATTGACGAGCGGCGGAGATTCGCAGGGGATGAACGCGGCGGTTCGCGCCGTCGTAAGAAGCGCGTTGTTCCGTGGCATTGAGGTTTACGGGGTGCAAAGAGGCTATCAGGGGCTGATCAATCACGATCTGAGACCGATGGATCTGCGCAGCGTCGGCGATATCATTCAGCGCGGCGGCACGATTCTGCAGACGGCCCGCTGCAAGGAGTTCGTGACGCCGGAAGGCCAGCAGCGCGGCGCGGACGTGCTGCGCGAGCACGAGATCGACGGCCTGGTCGTCATCGGCGGCGACGGCTCGTACCAGGGCGCGAACAAGCTGAGCAAGCTGGGCATCAAGACGATGGCCCTGCCCGGCACGATTGACAACGATATCGCGTTCACCGACTTCACGATCGGCTTCGATACGGCGGTCAGCATCGTCGTGGACGCCATCAACAAGCTGCGCGACACGATGACCTCGCACGAGAGATCGTCGGTGGTCGAAGTGATGGGTCGCCATTGCGGCGACATCGCGTTGTACGCGGGCCTGGCCAGCGGGGCGGAGGCGATTCTGGTTCCCGAGGTTCCGTTCGATATCAAGGAAATTTCGCTGCGGATGAAGGACAATTTCCAGAAGGGCAAACGGCATGGCATCGTCGTCGTGGCGGAAGGCGTGTGCTCCGGGGAAGAAGTGGCGAAGAACATCATCGAATACAGCGGCATCGAGCCGCGCGTAACGGTGCTCGGCCACATTCAGCGCGGCGGGACGCCGACGCACAACGACCGCATTCTGGCGAGCCGGCTGGCCGATTACGCCGTACAGCGCCTGATCGAAGGGGATTCCGCCAAAGGGATCGGCATCGTCAACGGCGAATTCGTGGCGACGGATATCGACAAAGTCGTGAACACGAAGAAGACGTTTAATCTGGATCTGTACAACCTGGCGTTGCGTTTGGCCCAGTAAGCCGAGATTGTTGGGAAGAGACGACAAAATCAAGCCGTTCCCGATCCATGGGGAGCGGCTTTTTTTGTATGTATTTCGCCCTAGCGCGGAATGCTTATATCCATTATAATAGCGGATGAGAGAACATAATTTCATTTTATTTGATACAAAATTTCAAAATCAGCGCAGCGAATGGTGTGAACTTTGTTGGATAACGACAAAATCAGGAAAGTCGTGGAAGCCGCCAAGCTGTATTACCAGCTGGATTACAGCCAAAATCAGATCGCCGAAGCGCTGGGTGTATCCCGGCCGACCGTATCGCGGCTCCTGCAGCTGGCGAAGTCGGAAGGCGTCGTTACGATCGAGATCAAAGATCCGACGGAGGATGTCGAGGTTCTGCGGCGCTTGCTGATCGAGCGGTTTCAATTGAAGAACGCCGTCGTCGCGTTCACTCCGACCTACGACGACAGCGTCGTCAAGAAGTATATCGGCCAAGCGGCCGCCGCCTACGTGATGGAGCTGGCGAAGGACGGGGACACGATCGGGGCTTCCTGGGGCTCGACGATGTACCAGGTCGCGCTTCATTTGAAGACGAAGTCTTTGAACAACTCCTTTGTCGTTCAATTGAATGGCGGCGTAAGCGATGCGGACATTCTTATCTCGCCTTCGGAGATCGTCCATCTGTTCGGCAAGGCGTTTAACGTAACTCCTTATTTCATGTATTTGCCGGCGATCGTCGACCACATTCTCGTCAAGCAGGCGATGCTGACCGATCGGCATATCCGCAGGGTAATGGACATGGGGCAGCATGCCAACATCGCCGTATTTACGGCGGGCGCGCCCACGCCCGATTCGGTGTTGATCAATTCGAACTATATGCGCAGCGAGGAATTGGAGACGATTAAGACGAAGGCCGTCGGCGATATCTGCTCGCGCTATTTCGACATTAACGGCGAGATTTGCCTTCCGGGCCTGAACGAACGCACGGTCGGCATCGAGCTTTCCGATCTTCGGAAGAAGGAGCACGCCATCCTCGTCGCCGGGGGAGCCTCCAAGGTGAACGCGATCTGGGGCGCTCTGCGCGGCAAATACGGCAACACGTTGGTGACGGATCAAATTACGGCCAAAGATTTGCTTCAAAAAACAGACCTGTAGGAGAATGATCCCCATGACCCCGGAACAAATCGCAGCAACGATCGACCATACGCTATTATCGGCAACAAGCACGGAGCAGGAAATTGTCCGCCTTTGCGCGGAAGCGAAGCAATACGGGTTCGCGACGGTATGCGTGAATCCATATTGGGTCCCGACGGCCGCAAGGGAGCTGGCCGGCAGTCCGGTCGGCGTCACGACGGTGATCGGCTTCCCGCTGGGAGCGAGCTCCACGGCAATCAAGGCGGCGGAGGCCGGCGACGCGATCCGCGCCGGCGCGACCGAGATCGATATGGTCCTGAACGTCGGAGCTTTGAAATCCGGCCAGACGGCCGCCGTGAAGAACGATATCGAGCAGGTTGTGCAGTCGTGCCGGGGCCAAGCCGCGGTGAAGGTCATTATCGAGACGTGTTATTTGACCGACGAGGAGAAACGGACGGCTTCGCGGATAAGCAAGGAAGCGGGGGCCGATTTCGTAAAGACGTCCACGGGCTTCGGCCCGGGCGGCGCGACGGTCGAGGATGTCGCGTTGATCCGCGGCGTCGTCGGACCCG
Source organism: Cohnella cellulosilytica (assembly GCF_042431195.1). Lineage (NCBI taxonomy): Bacteria > Bacillati > Bacillota > Bacilli > Caryophanales > Paenibacillaceae > Cohnella > Cohnella cellulosilytica. Next base: position 116,066 of record NZ_JBHMDN010000035.1, on the reverse strand, counting down.
GGATGGGAATCAAGGCTTCGGGCGGCGTGCGGAATCTCGACACGGCCCGCAAGCTGATCGAGGCCGGGGCGACGAGGCTCGGCGCCAGCTCCTCGATCGCGATCGTTACGGGCGGAACCGCCCAAGGGTACTAAGGGGGGCGCGCGATGAGAACCGTAGATCTGATTACGAAAAAAAGAGACGGCGGCGAGTTGACGGAAGCGGAAATCCGGTATCTGATCCAGGGGTATACGGACGGCTCGATTCCGGATTATCAGATGTCGGCTCTGGCGATGGCGATATTTTTCCGCGGCATGACGCCGGAGGAAAGAGCGAGCCTGACGATGGCCATGGTCGATTCCGGAGAGACGATCGATCTCGGCGGCATCGCGGGCGTCAAGGTGGACAAGCACAGCACGGGCGGCGTCGGGGATACGACAACGCTGGTGCTGGCTCCGCTGGTCGCCTCCGTCGGCGTTCCCGTAGCGAAGATGTCGGGAAGAGGACTCGGCCATACCGGCGGCACGATCGACAAGCTGGAGTCGATTCCGGGTTTTCACGTGGAAATCGGCAGCGACGAGTTCATCGAGCTGGTCAACCGCAACGGGCTGGCCGTCATCGGCCAGAGCGACAGGCTGACGCCCGCCGACAAGAAGCTGTACGGGCTTAGAGACGTAACCGGTACGGTGAATTCGATTCCGCTGATCGCCAGCTCCATCATGAGCAAGAAGATCGCTTCCGGGGCGGACGCCATCGTGCTCGACGTCAAAACGGGCGACGGAGCTTTCATGAAGGAAATGTCCGAGGCGGAGGAGCTTGCAGCCTGCATGGTGGATATCGGCAGCCGCGTCGGAAGAAAGACGGTTGCCGTGCTGTCGGACATGAGCCAGCCGCTCGGCAACGCGATCGGCAACGCCCTGGAGGTCAAGGAGGCGATCGATACGCTCCGCGGCCGGGGGCCGGCCGATCTGACGGAGCTGTGCCTGACGCTGGGCAGCCATATGGCCGTCCTGGCGGGAGTCGCTACGGACCGGGAGGAAGCGAGGGTGATGCTGGAGCGGGCGATCGAGAGCGGCGAGGCGCTGGAGAAGTTCAAGGCGTTCCTGACGGCGCAGGGAGGCGACGCTTCGGTCGTGGACGAGCCCGAGCGGCTGCCCGCGGCCAAGCGGCTGATCGAGGTGCCGGCCAGGGAGTCGGGCTATGTGGCCGCGATCGCCGCCGAACGGATGGGGCTGGCGGCGATGCTGCTGGGAGCCGGGCGCGCGACGAAGGAGTCGCGGATCGACCTGGCGGTCGGCATCGTGCTGCGCAAGAAGATCGGCGATCCGGTGCAGGCCGGCGAGCCGCTCGCGACCGTGCACGCCAATGAGATCGGCGCGGAGGAAGCGATTGCCCGCATCTACGAAGCGATAACGGTTCGCCCGGAGCCGGTTCGGCCGCCCGCGCTGGTCGTCGGCGAGGTGCATGCGGACGCGTAAAGTCGGACGGGAGATTGGCGGGATTGGGTAATACTTTTAAAGGGGGTGAAACAATAATGGGCCAATTGCTGCAAAGAATGAATGAGGCGACAGCGCATATTCAGTCTTTGATCTCAAGCCGGCCGCGCATCGGACTGATTCTCGGCTCCGGCTTGGGCGAGCTTGCCGACGACATTCAAGATGCGGTTCGGATCGCTTACGAGTCGATTCCGCATTTTCCGGTGTCGACGGTGGAGGGCCATGCGGGTCAGCTTGTCATTGGCCGGCTTCAAGATCAGACGGTAATTGCGATGCAGGGGCGGTTTCATTACTACGAAGGCTATACGATGCAGGAAGTGACTTTTCCGGTTCGCGTCATGAAGGCGCTCGGAGTCGATCATCTCATCGTCACCAACGCGTGCGGGGGCATGAATCCGGGCTTCGAGCCGGGAGACTTGATGCTCATCCGGGACCATCTGAACATGACCGGAGCGAATCCGCTGATTGGCGCCAACGAGCCCGAGCTGGGTCCCCGTTTTCCGGACATGAGCCGAGCGTACACACCAGATTTGCTCAAGCTTGTTCGCGAGACGGCGCAGACGCTGGGAATCGGCGTCAAAGAGGGCGTATACGCCGGAATTACCGGTCCGTCGTACATGACGCCGGCGGAGCTTACGATGCTGGGATTGATGGGCGGCGACGCGGTAGGCATGTCCACCGTGCCGGAGGCGATCGTGGCGAGCCATATGGCGATGAAGGTAATCGGAATTTCCTGCGTGACCGACATGGCGATCGGCGAGCATCTCGAACCGCTCAGCCACGAGCAGGTGATCGAGGTCGCGAATCGCACGAAGCCGAAGTTTATCGCTTTGGTGAAGGCGGTTGTACAGCGGCTGTAAGAGGGAGCGCGGCCAACGTCCGATCGGAGACGGAACGCCGGAATTCTCTACCTCAATAGAAGGAGAGCGAAAACAATGAATAAATCGACCAAGCTTCTTACCGGAATTATGCTGGCCGCTTCTTTGACCTTGACGGCATGCGGAGCAAAAAACAACAACGACGGAGGCGGCGCGGCCAGCCCGAGCCAATCGCCGAGCGCTTCCCCAAGCGAAAGCGCGGCGCCGGGCCAGACGGTGGACGGCAAAGACTTCAAGTTCGCGATGGTCACCGACGTCGGCGGCATCAACGACAAGTCGTTTAACCAGAGCGCGTGGGAAGGGCTGAACAAGCTTAAGGCCGACACGGGCGCGGAAGTCAAAAATCTCGAGAGCAAAGAAGCTTCTAACTATTTAACGAACCTGAACAAATTCGTGCGCGACGGCTACAACCTTACTTGGGGCATCGGCTTTCTGCTCGAGGACGCCGTAAAGGAGTCCGCGGACAAAAATCCGGACGCGCGGCTGGCGATCATCGACGGCGAAGTTCAGGCTCCCAACGTGGCTTCGATCAAGTTTGCCGAGAACGAAGGCGCGTTCCTCGTCGGCGTAGTGGCCGGATCGATGACCAAATCGAACAAAATCGGCTTTGTCGGCGGCATCGACATTCCGGTCATCAAGCGGTTCGAGCTCGGCTTCCTGGCCGGCGTAGCCGCGGTGAACCCGGACGCGAAGGTCGAGATCAACTATACGGGCGCGTTCGACAAAGCGGACCTGGGCAAAGCGGCGGCCGCTTCGCTCTATAACGCCGGCGCCGACATCGTTTTCCACGCGGCCGGCGCCACGGGCAACGGCGTCTTCAACGAAGCGAAGGAGCGCAACAAGAACGCTTCGGCGGACAAGAAAGTATGGGTCATCGGCGTGGACAAGGACCAATCGCTGGAGTTCGGAGACGACGTTACGCTGACGTCCATGCTCAAGCGCGTGGATGAAGCGGTATACCGCGTGTCGATGGAAATGATCGAGGGCAAATTCCCCGCCGGTCAAGTGACGACGCTCGGCCTCAAGGACGACGGGGTGGGCTTGCCGGACACTTCCAAGGCCAACGTGCCTCAGGACATTCTGGACAAAGTCGAAGAGTACAAGCAGAAAATCATCAGCGGCGAAATTACGGTGCCGACGGCCGAGTAATTCATTAACCGATAAAGGGTGCGACTATGGAACAGGCGAAAACAGTCGTAGAAATGCGCGGCATTACGAAACGTTTCCCCGGCATCGTCGCCAACGACAGCGTCGACTTCAAGCTGAGGAAGGGCGAGATTCACGCCCTTCTCGGCGAGAACGGCGCCGGCAAGTCGACGCTTATGAACGTTCTGTTTGGCCTGTACCAGCCGGAAGAAGGGGAAATTTTCGTCAATGGGCAGCAGGTCGTCATAGACGGGCCCAACAAGGCGATTAAACTCGGTATCGGAATGGTGCACCAGCATTTTAAGCTGGTGCATCCTTTTACCGTGGCGGAAAACATCATTCTCGGAAGCGAGCCCCGGAAGTGGATGGGACTTGCGGTGGACAAGAAGCGGGCCGGCGAGCAGGTCGACCGGTTATCCAAGCAATACGGCTTAAACGTGGACCCCTATGCAAAGATCGACGAAATTTCGGTCGGCATGCAGCAGCGGGTCGAAATCTTGAAGACGCTGTACCGCGGAGCGGACATTCTGATCTTCGACGAGCCTACGGCGGTGCTGACTCCGCAAGAGATCGGGGAGCTGCTCGTCATTATGCGCAACCTGGTCGCCCAGGGCAAGTCGATCGTGCTCATTACCCATAAACTGAAGGAAATTATGACGATTGCCGACAGCGTGACGATTGTGCGCCGCGGCAAAGTCATTGACAGCTTGCCGGTTGCCGGCACCAACCCGAACCAGCTGGCCGAGAAGATGGTCGGCCGGGAAGTGTCGCTTAAGCTCGACAAGAAGGATGCCGCGCTCGGCGAGCCGATATTGGAGGTCGACGGCCTTGTCGTCAAAGGACGCCAAGGGCTGAATGCGCTTAACGGAACGTCGTTCGTGCTGAAGCGGGGAGAGATTCTCGGCATCGCGGGCGTGGAGGGCAACGGACAGAGCGAGCTGATCGAGGCGCTGACAGGACTTCGTTCGGTCGCCGGCGGATCGATCAAGATCGCGGGCGCGGAGATGGCCGGGGAGAAGCCCCGAACGATTTCCGAGGCGGGACTCTCCCTGATTCCCGAAGACCGCCACAAGCACGGGCTCGTGCTCGATTTTCCGGTACGGGACAATATGGTGCTCGAAACGTATTACCAGCCCCCATTCAACAAGCGGGGATTTCTGGACTACAAGGCGATCGGCAAGCATGCGGAGAAGCTCGTCAAGGATTTCGACGTGCGGACTCCGTCCATTATGACAGATGCCCGGGCGCTGTCCGGCGGCAATCAGCAAAAAGCGATCATCGCCAGGGAAGTCGACAAAAATCCCGAAGTGCTGATCGCGGCCCAGCCGACCCGCGGCCTGGACGTCGGCGCGATCGAATTCATTCACAAGCGGCTCGTGGAGCAGCGCAACATGGGCAAGGCGGTGCTGCTCGTCTCCTACGAGTTGGACGAGATCATGCAATTGTCGGACCGAATCGCGGTCATCTACGAAGGCCGAATCGTCGGGGAGGTCAAGCCTTCCGAGACGAACGACCGGGAGCTCGGCCTGATGATGACCGACTATAAGCAGAAGCAGGGGGGGCCGGACAGTGAACAAGCTGATTAAAGCTTTTACGAAAGAGTCCGCGCTCGTCCCCCTGATCGCCATCCTGCTCGGCCTGATCGTCGGGGCGGTCATTATGCTGCTCGGCGGCTACGACCCGATACTCGCTTATCGCTCCCTGCTGGGGGCCGTGTTCGGCCATCGGTACGACTTCGGCGAGACGCTGACGGCGATTACTCCGATTTTGTTCACGGGACTTGCAGTTGCGTTCGCTTTCCGCACGGGGCTATTCAACATCGGAGCCGAAGGCCAGTACATTATGGGCATGACCGGCGCGACCGTGATCGGCGTCACCGTACATCTTCCCTGGTATCTTCATGCACCGCTGGCGATTATCGTCGGCGCGCTTGCGGGCGGCGTGTGGGGAATGATCGCCGGTTACCTGAAGGCGGCCAGAGGCGTAAACGAAGTCATCACGACGATTATGCTCAACTGGATCGCGCTGCATCTGGCAAACTACATCGTAAGACAGTTCCTGCTTGAACCGGGCAAGGGCAGATCGTATAGGGTGGACGATTCGGCTTCCGTAACGATCGGCTGGCTGTCGCGGTTTATGGACGACGCGCGCATGCATTGGGGGATGGTTGCGGCGCTGCTCGGCGTCATTTTCTTCTACTATTTCTTGTGGCGCACCAAGCAGGGCTTTGAGCTCAGGGTCGTTGGCGCGAACCCGGACGCGGCCAGCTATGCAGGCATCAGCGTCAGCAAGAGCGTCGTCAAAGCGATGTTCATCTCGGGAGCGTTGGCGGGGTTGGCGGGCGTATTCCAGGTGCTCGGCGTGTTCCATAACCAGGTGATCTCCGCCGGCCATACCGGGCATGGCTTCGACGGCATCGCCGTCGCGCTGCTCGGGGGCAACAACCCGTTAGGCGTGTTGTTTGGCGCGATTTTGTTCGGAGTTTTATCGCACGGCGCCGCCGAAATGAGCTTTGGCGCGAACGTGCCTCCGGAAATTATTCGCATCGTCATCGGCTCGGTCATCTTTTTCGTCGCCGCGCCGGGAATTATCCGCTGGCTGCTGAAGCGGGCAGCCTGGAAGAAACGCAAAGAGGAGGCGATCTAGATGGATGCGGCAACGATTGGTCATATGCTGAATACCGCATTCGTATTCTCGACCGCGCTGATCCTGGCTGCGTTAGGCGGTATTCTTTCGGAGCGCTCGGGCGTCGTGAACATCGGGCTGGAGGGACTCATGACCGCGGGAGCGTTCGCGGCGGCCGTAGCGGCCTACAAGGCGCAGGAGGCGGGTCTCGGAGCAGCGTCTCCGTGGATCGGCGTCCTTGCCGGGGCGATCTTCGGCGTTCTGTTCGCGCTCATTCACGCGGTGGCGACGGTTACGTTCCGGGCCGATCAGGTCGTCAGCGGGATCGTTATCAATTTTATCGCGGGCGGCTCGACTTTGTATCTTGTCAAGCTGTTATTCGATGGGGCCGGGGACACTGCGCTCGTCAACGAAGTGTTTCATAAAATCAAAATACCGCTGCTCTCGGACATTCCGATTCTCGGAGAAGGCTTGTTCAACGCTTATCCGACAACGTATCTGGCGCTTATTCTGGTCGGCGCGATCTATTACATGCTGTACAAAACGGCGTTCGGCCTGCGGCTGCGCTCCGTGGGGGAGCATCCCGGCGCCGCCGACACGGTCGGCATCAAGGTGCTGCGCATGCGTTACGCGGCCGTGCTGATGAGCGGCGTGCTCGCCGGCATCGGCGGCGCGACGATCGCGATGACGACAACCGGCTCGTTCTCGCACAACACGATCTCCGGTCAAGGCTTCATCGCGCTGGCCGCGGTCATTTTCGGCAAGTGGAATCCGCTCGGCGCGCTCGGCGCAGCGCTGTTTTTCGGATTCGCGCAGTCGATCAACAACGTGCTTCAATTGTTCGACTTCTCGTCTCACGTGCCCCCGGAATTCATCTACATGCTGCCGTACGTGCTCACCATTCTGGTGCTCGTCGGCGCCGTGGGCCGTTCGAGGGCTCCCGGAGCGTTGGGCGAACCGTATTCGCCGGGCAAACGATAGTAGGAGCAGGACTCCATACAATATGGGGCATAGACAGATGGGGCTGATCCGCTATAAGTCGCCAGAACTGTACCGAACGATAATCTGTGGAATGATATAAGCCGCATCTGTCACCCTTTGCAGGATTCCCCGCAAAGCAACGTTAAGCTTCGAACGCTTAATCCGGTTGCTTTGCGGGGACCCTTACCTATTCGCCCATCATCGGCACCGTCGGATCGATTAAGTTCCTCACAAGTGCCTATGCGCTCCTCTTCGGCCCCGTCGAAGCGTTTAAGCCCCTCACAAGTGCCTATGCGCTCCTCTTCGGCCCCGTCGAAGCGTTTAAGCCCCTCACAAGTACTTATGCGCTCCTCTTCGGCCTCGTCGAAGCGTTTAAGCCCCTCACAAGTGCCTATGCGCTCCTCTTCGGTCTCGTCGAAGCGTTTAAGCCCCTCACAAGTACTTATGCGCTCATCATTGGCCCCGTCGAAGCATTTAAGCCCTTCACACATACCTATCTGCCTGTCTCCAGCTCCCCCGGATCGTTTAAGCTCGCCGCACGTGCTTATTCGTCCATCCCTGGCACCGATAAGATCGTTTAAGCGCGTCTCGCTTCTCGCCTCTCGTGTCTTGCGTCTCGGGTCAAAAAAAGAACCAGCGCCCGTCAAGAGAGCGCTGGTTCAACGATTTAAAAGTGCATCTTAATATTTAACTCCTTCGGAATAGCGGTTGCCGGCGTTCCACAGCAGGAATTCCTCGACGCCGCTGTCGTTCAGCGCTTTGATCTGGGCTTGAACCTCGGCCGCCCCGTAAGGAATATAGTGGCCTTTGCCGAGCCATTTGGCGGTGAAGTCCTGAATCCACGGCCGGATAATCGGCTTGTCCTCGCCAAGAGGCTCCAGCTTCTTGTGCGTGTCGTCCATTGCGCCCTTGATCGTCTCGTACGGCGCCCTGTCCGGGTCCTTCTGCTTAAACCAGCCGGTGCTGTAATGGCTCGGATAGATCATCGGGCTGATGACGTGCACTCCGCTGGAAATTTTCACAAAGTCCTGTCCGATGCCTTCGGCGGCGGGAACGGAGGCGGCATAGCCGAAGATGTCGACGGACACTCGCACGCCGAGCGGCTCCAGCTCCTGCTTGGCGTACTCGACGAAGCCGCTCACGATGTCCACGCGGCTCTGATCGTTCTTCGTGTACTTCAAGGCGTCGGCCCGCTTCTCGAAGCCTTCCGGAAAGCGGACGTAGTCGAACTGGATCTCCTTGAAGCCCAGCTTGGCCGCTTCCTTGGCGACTTCGACGTTGTACTCCCATACTTCGTTGCTATACGGATTAACGAACTTGTCCTTGTTGCCGTTCTGCCAGATCGAGCCGTCCTTCTGCACGAAGGAATATTCGGGATGCTTCTTGGCGAGCACGCTGTCCTTGAAGACGACGACACGGGCGATCGGATAAATGCCGTGCTCGTCCAAGGTCGTCATCACTTTGCCGATGTCCTTGATGTAGGGCTGGGGATCGCCCAGCTCCTGAAGCTTCGGATTGTCCGTCTTGTACGTAATGTTGCCGAGGTCGTCCTTGATGTCGATGACCATCGAATTGAGATCGGTGCGGTCGAGCAAATCCAGCAGGGTGGCCATCCGCTCCCCTCCGGCGCTGTACGCGGTCACGTAAATCCCTTTAATGACCGGGGCGTCAGGCTGCGGGTCTCCCTCCGGCACGGCGGACGATCCGTCGTCGAAGCCTCCGGGCGCCGTCGATTGATGCATGGCGGTCCTTACTATGTTCCATAGCCCTTCGGACGGTTTGCCGGCCGACGGCCCTCCGCCCAAAACGCTGTTAAGCAGCAAAAAAAACGTCAAAAAAATACTCATTCTACTCTCTCCCCATAAGCTCTGTAACAAGATTATAAACGAGTTAGGGGGGAGTAGACACAGGTATTTTGTAGTATTTTGCTGAAAAATCCAGAATTTTCGCCTTTCGATTTATTTTCTTTATTTTTTGCGAAAATCCCCGATCACATCGACCGTCTGGACGACGTTAACGAAAGCTTTGGCGTCGATTTCCTTAATCATTTTGCGCAGTCCGGCAAGCTCCAGACGGGTCGTGACCGTCATCAGCATATCCCGCTCCTCGCTGGTAAACGCCCCCCGGGTCTTAATAATCGTCACGCCTCTCGGCATGCCGAGCAATCTCGAGGCCAGCTCCTGCGTGCGGTTCGTTACGATAAACGCGGTCACCTTATGATGCGGCGTATGTACGGCGTCAATTACTTTTCCCGTTAAGTAGATCGACAGCATAGAATAGAGGGCGGCGTTCCAATCGTCCTTGAGAAAACCGAGCGCGGCCACGACGATCGTGTTGAGCGCCACGATCAGGATGCCGACGGGGAGGTTGCGGTAACGCGATATGACCGATGCGATAATGTCGAACCCGCCCGTGGAGCCGCCGTAGCGGAGCGATACGGTCGTGCCCAGGCCGACGAGCACGCCGCCGAACACGGCGGCAAGCAGCCGATCGTCCGTCAGCTCGACCAGCGGAATGACCTGCAGGAAAAAAGACGTGGCGGCGACGGTCACAATGCTGAGCCCGATGAAGCGCCGGCCAAGGACGCGATACCCCCAGAACAGGATCGGCGCGTTTAGGGCAAAATAAAGCCAGCCGATGTTCCAGCCGGTCAAGTAGCCGACGACCATCGCTACCCCGGACACCCCGCTGCTGAGCAGCTTCTCCGGAATCAGAAGCATCTGAAAGCCGAAGCCAACGGCCGCGGCGCTTAAAATCATCAAAAATACGGGACCGATTACGGCAAGCCTCTTCATGAAAGCACTCCTCTCGCGCGCGGGAACGCCTGCGGCGGCGCTCGCAACGACGTACGAATAGGTTCCCCAGGGACAAGAGGGTCATGCAGCGAATGGTACTCTTTTCCTGAGACTGGAGTTTTCGGGCAGGTTTGTGCTATAATGAACTGATCATTTTTTTGGAAGCCGTAAGTTGAAGGCCCAACACAGAAGGAGATTGAAAAAGTTTGAGCACATTTGCAGAGTTTGGTTTGGAGCCGGACGTACTTCAAGCCATATCGGAGATGGGATTTGAAGAGGCGACCCCAATCCAAGCGAAAGCTATTCCCGTTGCCATCGCAGGCAAAGACATGATCGGGCAGGCCCAGACGGGCACAGGCAAGACCGCTGCGTTCGGTATCCCGATGATCAGCAAGATCTCCGCATCGGAGGACCGCATTGTAGCTTTGATCATGGCGCCGACTCGCGAACTCGCGATTCAGGTATCGGAAGAAATTGAGAAGCTTGGACGTTTCAAGGGACTGCGTTCCTTGGCTATATATGGCGGTCAAGACATCTCACGTCAAATCCGGTCGTTAAGACGGAAGCCGCAGATTATTATCGGAACCCCCGGTCGTTTGCTCGACCACATCAACCGCAGGACGATCAAGCTCGACGACGTGCAGACGGTCGTGCTGGACGAAGCCGACGAAATGCTGGACATGGGCTTCATGGAAGATATCCAATCGATCCTGAAGCTGGTTCCGGACGAGCGCCAGACGCTGCTGTTCTCGGCGACGATGCCGGCGAACATCCAGAAGCTGGCGCAGCAGTTCCTGCGCGAGCCCGAGCACGTGAAAGTCGAATCGAAGCTGCTTAGCGCCCCGTCGATTCAGCAGTATTACGTAGAAATTCAGGAGCGCATGAAGTTCGACGGCCTGTGCCGTCTGCTCGACATGGAGCCGCCTGAGCTGGCCATTATCTTCGGCCGGACGAAGCGCCGCGTGGCCGAGCTGTCCGAAGCGCTCATGAAGCGCGGATACGCCTGCGACGGATTGCACGGCGATCTGTCCCAGAACCAGCGCGATGCCGTTATGCGCAAGTTCCGCGACGGCAGCATCGACATTCTGGTGGCGACGGACGTGGCGGCGCGCGGATTGGACGTATCCGGCGTAACCCACGTGATCAATTTCGACCTTCCGCAGGACCCGGAGAGCTACGTGCACCGGATCGGCCGTACCGGCCGCGCGGGCAAGGAAGGAACCTCCTGGTCGTTCGTCACGCACCGCGAGACCGACCACCTGCACTTCATCGAGAAGGTAACCCGTCACCGCATCTCCAAGAAGATGCTCCCGACTTTGTCCGAAGCGATGGAAGGCAAGCAGAAGGTGCTGGCCGAGCGCATCATGGAAACCGTTCGCTCCGAAGAGGAAGTCAACCCTTACAAGTGGGTTGCCATGCAGCTGCTGGAGCAGTACGACTCCGTTGAATTGCTGGCGGCTGCCTTGAAGCTGCTGAACGGCGACAAGAAGGACGTCAACATCGAGCTGACTCCGGAGGATCCGGTTCGCTCGAAGAAGCGCAAATTCGAAGGCGGGCGCAGCGGCGGCTACGGAAGCGGCGGCGGACGCCGTTACGGCGGATCGTCCGGCGGCGGGCAAGGCGGCGGCTCCTGGCGCCAAGGCGGCCAAGGGCGCAACGATCGCGGCCCGGGCGGCTATAACGGCGGACGCAAGCCTTACGGCGGCGGAGGCAGCCGTTACGGCGGCAACCGCGACGACAACGGCTACCGCGACAATCGCGGCGGCGGTGGAGGCGGCGGACGGCCTGAACGGAGAGACGATTATCGCGGCAGTCGCTCGCAGAACGAGGATTTCGTAAAGATCTAACTGCAGCAGTAAACTGACCAACAGTCATCAGGGAGGATTCCCCATGGAAATGCGGGGCATGATGGGCGGCTTCTACAAAATATCCGAGTGGATCATGAGGCTGTCGGTTACTAACGTGTTATGGCTTCTCACTTCATTTCCGTTTTGGTTCTTGTTCATTACGCCGTTTATCAGCCAGCCGGCGGAGGGGGATGCCGAAGGCACCCTCATCTCCGCCGTCATCATGATGGCGATCGCAGCTCCTTTTACCTTGTTTCCGGCGACCTCGGCGATGTTCTCGGTCGCCCGGAAATGGGTGCTTGGAGACGTCGACGTTCCGCTGTTCAAGACGTTCTTCCGCAATTATAAGCAGAATTACGTTCAGGCGATGATCGGCGGCGTATTTTATGCCTTGTTGTTCGCGATTCTGATTATCGACTTCCAGGTGTATCTCAAGCAGATCAGCGGTTTTCAAATTTTGGCCTATCTCTTTATCGCCTTAATGCTGCTGCTGCTTATCTCGATGCTTCACTTCTTCTCTTTGTTGTCCCATTTTCATATGAAAACGGTTCAACTGTTCAAGAATGCGCTTATTTTGACGATCGGTCGTCCTTTCCGCTCGCTGGCTATGGCGATCGGAGCGGTGGTCGTCATTGCCATCAGCATGAGATTTACCTTTTTGCTGCCGTTCTTCTTCGGAAGCATTATCGCGGTCTATACGTTCTTTAATTTCAACATCGTCATTCAGAAGATGATGCTGATGAAGGAGCAGGCCGAAGCGGCTGCGGAAGAGTCCGAATCGGAAGAAGAGAAGGAACCGGTCGGCGAAGGGAACAACTCCCAAGGCTAATTGATTTTACTTTTGCGCTTTGCCTGCTTATAATGGGGATATTCCTGCCCTGTGCGTTACGACGCTTTATTGTTTTGAACCAATGTTTGTTTCCAGGGAGCTCTACATTGCCAGGCGGCTGACAGGCCCTCGAAAAGGGAAGTCAAAATCCGGGTTGCGGGCACCCACCTGCCAAAGCAGGTTCAGAAACATGCACGTCGGACGGCAATGGCGGGTTTTTTCTGTCTTATAGGTCTTTAATCCCCGGGTAAGGCGTGGTATGATAGAATGTAGCGCCAAGGGTACTCGGAGGGAGAGAGAGCGTTTGAAGCGGATTCTGATCGGATTGATCCGGAGTCATGAACATACGAGCGACAAGGCGAAAGACCCGAAGCTTAAGTCCCATTATTATCGCCTTTCGAAAGATCGCGCTTGGGATGAGATTAGCTCCATTCTGAAGAAAATGAAGGGTTATAAAGTTCTTCACGAGGTCCAGACGGTCGGGGAAATCGTCATGGAGAAGAAGTCGATGTCCGGGCGGACGATGGACATTACGATCCAGCTCGTAGGTACAAGCCCTGGCAATACGGCGGTCGATATTTATTCCGCTTCCCGCGGCTCGCTTGGCGATCTCGGAGCGAACTATCGGAACATACAGGAAATATACAGCGTGCTGGATCGCAAGCTGTCGAGCCACAAAGCTTAGACAGAGGCGCTCCGCACGACATAATAAAGCGAGGAAGGCGCCTGGCCTGTCCTCGCTTTTGTCATGCATAGCTTTGCGGATTAGAGAAGCTTCTTGACGGCTTCGATCGCCGCTTCGTAGTTCGGGTGCTCGGTCATTTCGTTCAGTACTTCGACGTAGGTGATGCGGTCGTTCGCATCGAGAACGAAAATAGCGCGCATGTCCAGATGGAATTCCTTAATGAACACGCCGTAAGCTTTGCCGAAGCTGTTGTCCTTGTAATCGGACAGCAGGAACACACGGTCTACTCCGGCGGCGGCGCACCAGCGGGCTTGGGCGAACGGCAGATCGGCGCTAACGGTCAGGATGGCGACGTTGTCTCCGAGCTTGGAGGCTTCCTCGTTGAAGCGGCGGGTTTGCGCGTCGCATACGCCCGTGTCGATCGAAGGAACGACGCTGATGAGTTTGACTTTGCCCGCGAAATCTTGAAGGGACGAAGTTTCGAGCAGATTCTTCGGCAACGAGAAATCGGGAGCGGAATCGCCGACTTGTAATTCCGGACCGACAAGCGTAATCGGATTGCCTTTGAAAGAAACGGAACGTTCTTGGGACATGGGACGAAATCCTCCTTCATTGATAAGGTTTGCCGTAATCATTATAATCGTTATGGAATACCGTTGTCCAATCATTGGAAGTCGGCAGTATGCGGAAAAGGGGTGGGGGCGTGGAACTGAGGCAGTTGGAATATTTCGTGCAGGTCGCTCGGCTCCAGCATGTAACGAAAGCGGCGGAGGAGCTTCACGTCGCTCAATCGGCGGTAAGCAGGCAAATTCACCGTCTCGAAGAGGAGCTGGGCATACGCCTGTTCATGCAGCGGGGACGCAACGTGCAGCTTACGCCGGTCGGCCAGCTGTTTCTGCGGCGGGCGGAATCGATTCTCGGAGATCTCGATCGCGCCGTCATGGAAATTCACGAGTTCCTCGACCCCGAAGTCGGGGAGATTCGCCTCGGCTTCCCGCACAGCTTGGGCATTCATCTCGTGCCCCAAGTCGTAGCCGCCTTCCGCAAAGTACATCCGAACGTCAAGTTCCGCTTCCGGCAGGGCATGTACCCGTCCCTGATCCGGGACATCGTAGACGCCGAGGTGGATCTCGCGTTTATTTCGCCGTTCCCGGAAAATAACGAGCAGGTGACGGGAGAGGTGATCCTGACCGAAAGCCTGTACGCGATTCTGCCGACCAATCATCCGCTGGCGGCCGAGGAAGCGATCAATCTAAGCGAGCTGAAGGACGAGACGTTCGTGCTGTTCGGCAACGGCTACTCGCTGCGTCCGATCGTCTGGGATGCGTGCAAGGAGGCCGGATTTACGCCCCGCATCGGCTTCGAGAGCGAAGAGTCGGGGACGATCCGCGGGCTGGTGGCGGCCGGAATGGGCGTCAGTCTGCTGCCGGAGATGGCGATGTACGAGACGAGCTCGATGATGCCGGCCGTGGTGAAGATCAGCGAGCCCGAGGTGACGCGAACGATCGGAATCATTCATCGTTCCTCGGAGAAGCTGCCGCTTGTCGTGCAGATTTTCCATTCGTTCCTGGTGGATTTTTTCAAAAACGATTACAAGTCGTTATAGAGGAAGAAGGGGCGGCCGAAGGATCTTGGAGATCCGGGCCGCCCCTTCTTGGTCTAACCGGGATTGCGTTAATCCCGATTGCTGTTGGTGAAGATCAGAATATATTTGACGAGCTCGAGCAGCGAGATTAGCGCAGCGGCGACATAGGTCAGCGCGGCGGCGTTCAGCACTTTGGCGACGCCGCGCTCTTCGTCGCGGCGGATAAACCCTTCCGCGACCATCAGATCGCGGGCTCTCGAGCTGGCGTTGAATTCGACCGGCAAGGTGACAAGCTGGAACGCGACCGCGGCGGAGAAGAAGATGATCCCGAAGCCGATCAGATTGAGCGAGCTGAACAGGAAGCCCGCCAGAAGCAGGAACGGCGCGATGCCGGAGGCGAAGCGAACGACCGGGAACATCCGGTGACGCAGCACGAGCATCGGATAGGAATGCTGATGCTGGATAACGTGTCCGACTTCGTGGCAGGCGACCGAGATCGCGGCGATCGAACGTTCGTAATACACGGGCTCCGACAGCCGCACGACGCGGGCGATCGGATCGTAGTGATCGGACAGCGTGCCGGGCACCGGTTCGACCGGGACGTCGCGCAGACCGTTTAAGTCGAGCATTCGTCTGGCCGCCTCGTAGCCGGTCAGTCCGCTGGCGGCGGGTACCTGTGACCAGCGGTTAAACGTCCCTTTGACTCGGAATTGGGCCCATAGCGACAATACGAAGGCGATGATGATCAGAAAATCCATCGGGTGAAAGAACATGATGTTCAACCTCCATTAGGGTAACTTGTTCACATGAAGTTACTTTTCCCCAAAAGAAGAAGAAGAGCCTCGACGCAGGCTGCGGTTTGCGGCGTAATCGCCCTGTACAGCCTCTTGGCCTGCCTGGGCTTCAATTGCTCGAGCACCGGTTCAAGCTCCTTGACTTCCCGTTCGAGCTGGGCGAGATGAACTTGAAGGTCCGCAAGCTTGCGGTTGACGGCTTCGTCCCCCGCGACGCGATTGTGCGGGGCGAACTGCTCCCGAATCTCTTCCAGGGAGAACTTCTGCGCCTTTAATTGTTCAATACGATGCAGTCTGCTTAAAGTTTCGTCATCGTATAAGCGATAATTGCCGGTCGACCTCTTGGCCGGCAGAAGCAGACCGAGGCTGGTGTAATAATCGATCGTGCGCGGGCTGATGCCGGCCAAAGAGGAAAGCTCTCCGATCCGGTACAGGCGCTGAGCGGGCGGTTGATCTTTACGCATCGTTATCCCCTTCCTTTGTGACGTAGTTCAAAAAGACCGCTTTTGTCCATCATACAGAATCCTCAACCGTACAGTCAAACGTGATGCTTGGCCGGAGCGCGCCGCCTGCGAAAGGAATCTTGTCGCATGCGAAGAGAGCGCGGGCCTAACCTTCCCGTCCGCTAAAGTTCGAGTTTTCCTGCGTTACAATACCTCACGCAAATTCGGGATCCAGTCCTCTTTTCCTAGATAATCTCTAGTTCCAAGAGCTTTTCTCTCTACAAAACCTAAGAAAATCGTTTAAAATCAATAAAATGTGATGTTCGTGTAAGATATAATTGCTATTTTTTCTGAAAATGATATTGCCAAACAAGGAGTAGCGCCCTATAATGACACTATGCATTTCATTTGGTGATATGTTACATGACATAAGTGAGGAGTGGTCGTTGTGTTGAAGAAAAGTTTGGTATCGATTGGCGCGCTTTTGATCCTGTTTCCGACAGTCGCTTTCGCGGAAGATCCGTCCGCAGGGCAGCTGAACATGGGGCTTAATGCGCTGTGGGTAATGCTGGCGGCAATTCTGGTTCTGCTCATGCAAGGCGGATTTATTCTTCTGGAAGCCGGATCGACCCGGATGAAGAACGCGGGGCACGTAGCCGGCAAGACGATTTTCACGGTAGGTCTTGCTTCCCTGGTCTACTGGGCCGTAGGTTACGGATTCGCGTTCGGCGGCGACGCTTCGGCTTCGCTGAACAAGTTTATCGGACTCGGCAACTTCTTCTTTAGCCCGGCTAACGGCGTCACCGATGGCAGCCTGCCGGACTCCGTCTTCTTCGTCTTCCAGCTCGCGTTCGCGGCCGTATCGCTGTCGATCGCATGGGGCGGATTCGCGGAGAGGGCGAAGCTATCCTCTTATCTGATCTTCACGCTGTTCTTCGTATCGGTCATCTATCCGGTGGTCGCGCACTGGATTTGGGGCGGCGGCTGGCTCGCGGACGACGGAGCGCAGGACTTCGCCGGCTCCACGGTCGTTCACTTGACCGGCGCCATCGGGGCTCTGGCGGCTACGATTCTGCTCAAGCCGCGTATCGGCAGATTCAACAAGGACGGTTCGGCGAACGAAATTCTCGGCCACAATCAGGTGTTTACGGCTCTGTCCGTCCTGATTCTGTGGGTCGGCTGGTTCGGCTTCAACGCGGGCAGCACGGTAGAGATCGGCGACGGCTTCTTCGGCTTCGTAGCGTTTAATACGCAGCTGGGCGCTGCGGCGGGCGCCGTAGCGGCGCTGCTGATCTCCTGGCTCGTCAACGGCAAAGCCGACATTACGGCTACCTTGAACGGCGCACTGGCAGGTCTCGTCGCCATTACCGCTTCCTGCGCGTTCGTAGATCCTTGGGCTGCGGTTGTCATCGGTCTTGTCGCCGGCGTGCTCGTCTTCTTCAGCGCCAAGTTCTTCGAGAAAATGAAAGTCGACGATCCGATCTACGCCTTGTCCGTGCACGGCGCGGCAGGGATCTGGGGAACTTTGGCGAATGGTTTGTTTGCAACGGAAGAATTGGCCGGCAAAGTCGGCGTAGGCCAAGCGGGCCTGTTCGCGGGCGGCGGCTGGAAGCAATTGTGGGTGCAATTCGAATCGGTCGTCGTGGCCGGCGCGTTCGCTTTCGCGGCTTGCTTCATCGTTCTCTGGGTCGTGAAGCAGGTCATCGGCTTCCGCGTCACGGAAGAGCAGGAGATTATCGGCCTCGACTTGAGCGAGCACGGCACCTATGGTTATCCGGAGCAATTGAAAAAAGCCGGTACGTCCGTATAAAGGTTGAAAAGCTGCTTGCCGGCGTATC
The DNA here is from genome assembly GCF_042431195.1 of Cohnella cellulosilytica. Taxonomy (NCBI): domain Bacteria; kingdom Bacillati; phylum Bacillota; class Bacilli; order Caryophanales; family Paenibacillaceae; genus Cohnella; species Cohnella cellulosilytica. Next base: position 98,145 of record NZ_JBHMDN010000035.1, on the reverse strand, counting down.
ACGGGAGGGTATAGACCGCATGCACAATCCCATCGGGGAAAAGCGGTGGCCAGACATCGACTGCGCCGACGGGCTCGACCCATTGAAGTCGGCGCGGGAGAGGGGGCAGCGGCTGCTGGAGGCCGAGCTGCCTTCCTTGCCCGCCGATGAGGCGATCGTCAGGCTGAACGCGCTGCACGATGCGCTGATTGTCCGAGTGCTTGCGCTGGCGGAGAACGAGGTGGCACGGTCGGGGCTTGGCGCTCCGCCCGTGCCTTACGCGTATATGCTGTACGGCAGCGGCGGGCGGTCCGAGCAGACGATGCACAGCGACCAAGACAGCGGACTCGTCTACGCGGATGCGAACGACGAGGCGGAAGAGGAGCGCAACCGGAGTTATTTTCGAAGGCTGGCCGAGACGGCGGTCGACTATTTGATCGAGATCGGGTATCCGCCCTGCGAAGGCAACGTCATCGCCTCGAACCCGGCATGGTGCATGTCGCTGAGGGACTGGTCGGACCGGATCGCCGGCTGGTTCGCCGAGCCGAGCTGGGAGAACGTTCGTTACTTGCTGATCGCGGCGGACGGACGCGCGGTATGGGGAGACGTCGGGCTGGCGGATCGGCTGCGCGGCCGCTTCTTCGGCGACTTGCTCGGCCATCCGGTCATCGAGCGAAGAATGCTGGAAAATACGCTGCGGCACAAGGTGCTGGTAGGCGTATTCGGTCAATTGCTGACGGAGAAGTACGGAGACAACGCGGGAGGCCTGGACATTAAATACGGGGCCTATATTCCGATGGTGAACGCCTTCCGGCTGCTTGCCGTGCGCGCGGGCATTCGCGAGACGAGCACCCTGGGCCGGATCGACGCGCTGCACGCGGCCGGCGCGCTGAGCGAGGAGGAGGCGGAGGAGGCGAGGACGGCCTTCCTCCTGTTTCTCAAGTTGAGGCTGTTCACGTCGGTAGCGCTGGAGGACGGGCGTCTCGTAGGCACGGGCAAGCTTCCGGCAAGCCGGTTGACGAAGGAGATTGTCCCCGCTCTGAAGACCGCGCTGAAGACGGGCAACAAAATTCAGCGAAAGGTGCAGAAAGAGCTGCAGTACCGGTTAGGCGGGAGGTGAAAGCGGTGAAGGAGCCCAAGGACGCGAATGCGGGAGGGCGGATATGGAACCTGTACAAAAAGGGAGGACTGACTCCGGCGATCGCGTCGATGTTCGGCTCGGCCAACGCCCAGCAGATGGCTTTCATCCGCTCGATGACCAGGGAACAGCGCAGGGAGAACGCGCTGGAGATGCGGCTTGCCGATATGGAGGCGGTCGTATTCGATCTGGAGACGACGGGATTCTATCCGTACAACGGAGACGAGATTCTGTCGATCGGCGGCGTCATGATCCGCGGGAGCGGCTTCGAGGAGGTCGAGCCGTTCTATCGGCTCGTCAATCCGAAGCGGAAAATTCCGCCGCACATTACGGAGCTGACCGGCATTACGAACGAGATGGCCGCGAACGCCCCGGATCTGATGCAGGCGCTGCACGACTTTATGGACTTTATCGGCAAAAGGGTGCTCATCGCGCACGGCAGCGGCCATGACAAGCAATTTCTGAGCAGCGCCTTGTGGCGCACGTCTAAGGTGAACCTGACGCACCGGATTGTCGATACGATGATGATCGCCAAATGGCTGGAGCCGAAGGCGATTCATTACGGTCTCGACGAGGTGCTCGAGCGTTACGGCATCGAGGTGACGGAGCGGCATCACGCGCTGCACGATTCGGTGATGACCGCCAAGCTGTACTTCGAGCTGCTCAAACGGATTGCGGACCGGCAGGTGACGACGCTGGGAGACCTGTACGCTTATTTGAGCCGGCACTGACGATCCGAAGCGGCAGGCTTGTCCATCGCTCCTCCGCCGGGCGGCGCGCGAAGACGCCGATCTCGTGGCTTTCCTCGCCCAGCCCGACAATCCAATACGTCTTCCAGGGAAGGGACCCCGCGAGATCGCTCGCGCTCGGGACGACCGTTCCCGTCGGATGGCTGTGAAATAAACCGACGATTTCGCGTTGGTTTTTTTGCGCTTCGAAGAAGGCTTCGATCCAGTCCCCGGGATGGAAGGAAAACTGCGCCGCCGGATGAGCGGAGGCGTTGCGAATGAGACGAAACCCGCTCGCTTCGACCGTCTCGCCGTAGATCGTCCCAACGACCACTCCGCACGCTTCCCAGGGCAGGCGGCTTCGCAGCGCATGCACGAACCTTTTCTCCACGTCGATATCCATGATGACTTCCGCGATTGTGCCCATATTCGGCGCCCCCTCTTCACCCCGAGTATGAACGATGGAGGCGGACGCTGGCAACCCCGTTACTGCACCTGCTTGCCCGGCTTGACGAGGAAAAAGACGAGCGCCAGCGCGATCAGCGACAGCGCGGACACCGTCACGAACACGATCGTATGCGACTTGGCCATCATCCACCCGAACAGGGGCGGTCCGAAGGCGACCCCGAAAAACCGCAGGCTGCTGTACAGGGACGTAATCATTCCGCGCTCCGCCTTGTCGACCGCTCCGGTGATCATCGTATTCAGGCAGGGCAGGAGCAGGCCGGTGCCGATGCTGCTGACGGTGAGCAGTCCGATAAAGACGTACAAATTCGCGTTAAACCAGATCGCAAGCGCCAGCGAGACGACCATCAGAGCGAGTCCGATATTCATGAGCCAACGGATGAGCACGCCGTTCTTGCGGATGACGGTGCCGGTGATGTAAGCGGTCGTGACCATGCCGAACAGCGGGATGGCGAGCACGAACCCTTTGCGCACGCCTTCGATCGAATAGGGCGGCTTCTCCAGAATGTCCGATAGAAAGAAGAGCACGCCGAACAAAATAAACAAGGCCAGCGATCCCGCGAAAAAGGAGGAGATGAGCCAGCGGCCGCGCTTGGCGAAAATTTGCCGGACGGACCGGAGGTAGCCGGAGATCGGCTGCGGCTCGTCCTGGCGCTTCGGTTCCTTGATGAGAAAAATAACGCCGAGCAGGGAGAGCAGGCAGAAGACGGGAAACGCGAAGAAGGCGGCATACCAGACGATGAGCGCAAGCAGCGAGCCGAGAATCGGGCTGACGACCTTCCCGGCTCCGTTGGAGGCTTCGATCAAGCCGAGCGCCTGGCTTTCCTGTCCGTCCTTGTACAGGTCGCCGACGAGCGCCATCGCGATCGGCGCGGTGCCGGCCGCTCCGATGCCCTGCAGCGCCCGGGCGGCGATCAGCACGCCGTACGAGTCCCAGACCGCCCCGAAGCCGGCCAGCACCCCTGCGCTTCCGTAGACGACAAGGGAGGGGATGATGACGGCCTTGCGGCTGAAGCGATCCGACAAGTAGCCGGCCAGCGGAATGATCAGCGCCGCGCATACCGAAAACAGGCTGATGACGAGGCTCGTCTGGAATTGGGAAATGCCGAGCTCGTTTCTGAGCGTCGGGAGGATCGGAACGAGCATGGAATTGCCCAGCACGAGTACGAGCGGCACCGTGGACAGGGCGACGTACTCGCGGATTTTGCTTTGACCCTTGCCTTGGCCCCGGCCGCCCGGGGAAGACGCCGATTCCGATTCCCGGGTATCTGTGCCGATGTCGCTCGTGAACGAGACGGACAGCTTGCGTCTGGATTTCGTGGTTGCGGACACTCCTGTTTCCTCCTTAACGGCCGCATATTCTCGCCGAGCCTCATCTGCGGTTCCCTTAACGTTCCCTTGCGGTTGAGGCGATATGCGCCGGTACGGCGCCGGGATGTTCATCATTCCGACACGTCTGGGCCGTGGAAGGTTCCCGGGAAATGGGGTAAGATAAGGGTAACCTTATGAATTGAAAGTTGAGGATTCTTATGCGAAGAAACCTGATCATTTTGGCGATTGCGGTCATTGCGGTTGCCGGAGTTTGGATATGGGACGGAAGCGGGCGCGGCGCTTCGTCCGGGCAAGCGGCGCGCCCGGTCGATCTTGAGGGGATTCCGGCTTCTCCGGCGCCGAAGGCGGATCATTTCGCGCCGGCGTTCCAGCTTAACGGGCTGCTGGACGAGACGGCTGCCTACAGCGTAGGGGGCAAGCGGGACAAGGCGCTGATCGTCAACTTCTGGGCGGCCTGGTGCGGGCCTTGCGAGGTCGAGGCGCCGGATCTCAAGGCGATCTACGAAGAGCATCAAGATAAATTGGATCTATATGCGGTAAATGCGACGAATTACGATCGGGTCCGGTCGGCCAAGGAATTCGTGGCGGAGCAGGGACTGGAATTTCCCGTCCTGACCGATCCGCAGGGCGTGGCGGGCGATTTGTACAAGATCACCGGATACCCCGTAAGCTTCATTATCGACCGGGACGGCGTCATCCGCCACCGGATCGAAGGCATCGTCGAGCGCGAGGAATGGGATAAAATGCTGCGGGACGTGCTGTAGCGCCGCCGCTGGGATCGGGCAGGCGCAAAAAAAAGGGATTTCCGCGAAGATCGAACAAGCCGATCGGACGCGGAGATCCCTTTTTTTATGGAGAGGCCGCAGCCTCTCTTCGTTAATGGTTGACCAATCCGTTCGTCTGCGCCAGCATCGGAGCGATGCCGCCATTCTTGTCCATTCCGATCAGGGCATAGCGGATGCTGTCGACGAGCGCTTCCCAGCTTGCTTCGATCACGTTGGAGGAGACGCCGACGGTGCTCCACGTGTCCTTGAAGTTGGTGGACTCGATCAACACGCGCACCTTGGCCGCCGTAGCGTCTTTCTCGTCCAGCACGCGGACCTTGTAGTCGGACAGGTGAATGTCGCGAATGTCCGGAAAAAACTGCACGAGCGCTTTGCGCAGCGCATTGTCCAGCGCGTTAACCGGCCCGTTGCCTCCCGCCACCGTATAGACCTGCTCTCCGGCTACGTTAACCTTCACGACAGCTTCGCTGGTCATCTGGCCGGCATTGTTCTCGACGGTAATCTTGAACGAATCAACGGAGAAAATCTGCACGGCGTCGCCGTAAGCGTCCCTGAGCAGCAGCTCCAGGGAAGCGTCCGCGCCTTCGAACTGATAGCCTTGATGCTCCAGATCCTTGATCCGGTCGATCACCTCGCGCGATTTCATGCCCTCCGGATTGACGTCGAGTCCCATTTCCTGCGCCTTGGACAAAATGTTGCTCTGGCCGGCGAGCTCGGATACGAGCACCCGCTGCTTGTTGCCGACAAGATGAGGCTCGATATGCTCGTACGTTTTCGAGTCCTTCATAATTGCGGAAACGTGGATTCCGCCCTTATGCGCGAAGGCCGCGTTGCCGACGTAAGGCTGGTTGACCGGCATAATGACGTTGGCGATCTCGCTTACGTACCGCGCCACGCCGGTCAGCGACTTCAGCTGTTCGTCGCTGACGCATTCGTAGCCCATCTTGAGCTGCAGCGTCGGGATGATCGAGCAGAGGTTGGCGTTGCCGCAGCGCTCGCCATAGCCGTTGATCGTGCCTTGAATCTGACGCGCGCCCGCCGTGATCGCCGCCAGCGTGTTCGCCACGGCCAACTCGCAGTCGTTATGCGTATGGATGCCGATCGGAGCGTCGATGACCGATACGACGCGCGAGACGATCTCGCTGATCTCTCCGGGCAAGGTGCCGCCGTTCGTGTCGCAGAGAACGATCCAGGCCGCTCCCGCTTCTTTGGCTTTGGCCAGCGCGGACAGTGCGTAGTCGGGGTTCGCTTTGTAGCCGTCGAAGAAATGCTCGGCGTCGAATAAAGCTTCCATCCCGCTGCTCTTCACGAAAGCGAGCGATTCGTAGATCATCGCCAGGTTTTCTTCGAGCGTCGTCTGCAGAGCGGTGTGGACGTGAAAATCCCACGTCTTGCCGACGAGCGTCGCCGCGCGCGCGCCGGATTCCGTCAAATGCTTCAGGTTGACGTCATGCTCGCAGGAGCTATTCTTCCTGCGGGTGCTCCCGAACGCCGTCAGCTTGGCCTGCAGCTTCGACTCGCGAACCCGGCGAAAAAACTCGATATCCTTGCTGTTGCTGCCGGGATTGCCGCCTTCGATATAATGGACGCCCAGAGCGTCGAGCTTCAGGGCGATTTTAACCTTGTCCTCAGCGGTCAGGCTGATCCCCTCGCCTTGCGTGCCGTCGCGCAAAGTCGTATCGAAAATACAAAGTGGAGTAGACATGCGTTACCGGAAAGCCTCCTTAAAAATAAAAACAGGTGAAACTATTATACCACGGTTGGCATTAAATGTAGAGAGCGCGCTTCATTGCGGGGGCGTCCGGTTCCTCTGTATAATGTAGAGAAGTCAGGAGGGATGGACGTGGGCGAGTACGCGGGAAAAGGGCGGATTATTCTGCATATCGACATGAACGCGTTTTACTGCTCCGTTCATGCCGCCGAAGAGCCGAGCGTGTACAGGGGAAAACCGACGGCCGTTGCCGGAAGCGTGGAGCTGCGCAAAGGGATCGTCGTTACCAGCTCCTACGAAGCGCGGGCCCGGGGCGTTCGCACGGGCATGACCGTTCGCCAGGCGCTGGGCGTCTGTCCGGAGCTGATGCTGATCTCGCCCAACTTCGATCTGTACCGAAAATACAGCCGCGGTTTTATGCGAATTGCGGGCAGCTTCACGCCGCTCGTGGAAGCCGTGTCGATCGACGAATGTTTTCTGGATATTACGGGCAACTCGCAGTTCGGCAGCCCCTTGGAAATTGCCGAGATGATCGCCCGGCGGGTCAGAGAGGAGCTGTCGCTTCCGTGCTCGATCGGAATCGCTCCGAACAAGCTGCTGGCCAAGATGGCCTCCGATATGCGCAAGCCCAACGCCGTTACCGTCCTGCGCAGGCGGGATATGCCGGCGCTGCTGTGGAGCAAACCCTGCCAGACGCTGTACGGCATCGGAAGCCGAACGGCGGATAAGCTGCTGAAGCTGAACATCCGCACGATCGGGGAGCTGGCCGCCGCCGACGAGACCGTGCTCGTCCAGCGCTTCGGCGTGTACGGAACGTGGATGAAAAACGCGGCCAACGGCATCGATCACGCACCGGTGGAGCCGCTGCACGAAGCGCCGAAATCGATCGGCCATACGACCACTCTCCCGGCGGATCTGACCGAGCGGGATCAGTACCGCAGGGTGCTGCTTAACCTGGCGGATCAGACGACCCGGCGGCTTCGCCATCAGCGAATGGTGAGCTCGACCGTGCAGATTACGATTCGCGATCCGGATATGCGCACGATTACGCGCTCGCTGACGCTGCCGGTGCCTACCGAGGCGGCAAACGACGTATACGAGCTGGCCTGCAAGCTGATGGACGCGCATTGGCAGGAAGGGAAGCCGGTAAGGCTGCTCGGAATTACGCTGCAAAGCTTGTCCCCGAAAAAAGATACGCCGCTGCAGCTCGATCTGTTCACCTACGAGGAGGAGCCGAGGAAGCAGCGATTGATGTCCGCCATGGACGCGCTCAGAGATAAATTCGGCGAAAGCGCCGTGCTGACCGCCGGAATGCTGGGAGACGATCCGTCGACGCTGATCCGCAATAAAAAAGTCAGAGGCACCTCGCTTGAGAAGGATTTTTTGCGCGAGCGTCCCGACGATTGAGAAATGCCCGAACGAAGCGGGCCAAAAGGCGAGACGGCTGTAATTTCGTTTGATCTTGGACCGGTTTTGTATTATATTGGACAGTAGTGGGACTACTTACGTACGCGACAAGGATTGAAAATAGGAGGTTATCACATGGCTAAGTTTACCTACGTAGATAAAGACACCTGTATCGCTTGCGGCGCATGCGGAGCGACGGCGCCGGACATTTACGATTATGATGACGAAGGCCTTGCCGAGGTGATTTACGCCAATGATGGCAACCACGGCGTTACCGAAATTCCCGAGGATCTTTACGACGATCTGCAGGACGCTTCCGACGGCTGCCCGACGGATTCGATCAAAATTGCGGATTCACCTTTTAATATGTAAATCGTGTGCAAATCGTGAAAGACCGGGAGAGTTCTTCTTGGGCATTTGGGCCTAGAGGAACTCTCTTTTTTTGTCATTTTTGTGACTGCCGTCACAAAAGTTGATTTTTAGATAATTTGCAACATAAAGCCTTGTGCCTACTGTATAATAGAGAGGGTTTCCATCTTTTACATAGGCGGGATTTGATTTGAAGGGGAAAATCAAGAGAATAGCGATCGCTCTGAACGCCGTTCTGTTGCTCGGTTTATTTTTCATCCATCAGTCGGGAGTCCTGCAGAGAATCGATACGCTGCTGTTCGACTACGAGATGAAGCAGGCGGCCGGCCATCAGCCCGATCCGCGCATCGTTATGGTCGCGATCGACGACGCTTCACTTGCGGAGCTGGGCCGATTCCCGTGGGATCGTGCGGTGTACGCTCCGTTTCTGGCTAACTTGAACCCGGAGGGGAACGAGCCGAAGGCGATCGCCTTCGACATCATCTTCGGAGAGGCAAGCGACAATCCGGACAGCGACATGGCGTTCGCGGAAGCGCTCGCCTCCTATTCGAATGTCATTTTGCCCGTGACGGGCATTATGGGAGACAACTTCGGCACCTCGGTCGTCAGACGCGACGAATATATTCAAGCGCAGGCGATCGTCAAACCTTACGAGCTGTTTGCGGACCTTGCGCAGCTCGCTCATATCAATCGCGTCGTGAGCAAGGACGGCGTCATTCGCCAGACCTGGCTCAATCTCCGGGGACCGGACGGCGAAGTCGTTCCTTCCTTGGCTTGGCAGGCGGCGGAGATGGCGGGGGCGGACTTAAGCCGGTTCGCGAACCTTACGGACCCCGTGCAATTCGGAGAGCCGGTCGCGAAAAATACGGTGACGATCGATTACCAGCTGATGACGGACGATTTTCTGACCGTGTCGTTTACCGACGTGCTGAACGGCGAGCTGCCTGCGGATCTGTTCAAGGACTCCATCGTGTTCGTCGGCTTTACGGCGGTCGGACTTACGAGCGACGGGGGGCAGGACACGGGCGCATCCCCGATCGAAAGAAACTTCAAGCTGATGTACGCGCACGGAAATATCGCCAATCAACTGCTCAACGGGACCACGGTATCCTATTCGCCGGATTGGGTTGAGCTGGGGCTTGCTTTTATTCTGTTCCTGCTTTTTGTTTTCCTGCCCTGGAGATTGAAAAATATTTATTCGATTCTGCTATTCCTGGCCGCATTCGCGGCAGTGCTGTACGGCCAATATGCGATGTATCAGGCCTCCGCTTTGCACGCGAACGCGGTGCTCGCTTTGCTGGCCATGCTGCTGGCTTACTTGGCGAACGTCTCTCTTAAATCGTATATGGACAGCACGCAGAAAAGCTTCGTCACGCGCCAGTTCGGCCGCTACATTTCTCCCGATCTCGTCAAACAGATCGTAGCTCAGGATATCGAAATCAAGCTGGGCGGGGATTTGAAGCAGATTACGATCCTGTTCCTCGACATCCGCGGGTTTACGCCGCTGTCCGAGAAGCTGTCGCCTCCCGAGCTTGTAGATACGCTGAATACGATGTTTAACATGATTACGGAGACGACGCTTCGCAATGCCGGCACCATTGACAAGTTTATCGGGGACGCGGCGATGATTCTGTTTAACGCGCCTCTGGATGTGGCCGAGCATGAACGGATGGCTGTGCAGACGGCCTACGAGATTCAGCAGGGAATGAACGGCATTCGCGACCAGATTTTGGAGAAATACCAATGCGAGGTCAATGTCGGCATCGGCATACATACCGGCAACGTCGTCGTCGGCAATATCGGCTCCTACCTGCGGGTCGACTATACGGCCATCGGCGATAACGTCAACATAGCCGCGAGAATCGAGTCGCAGACGAAAAAAGGACAGGTCCACGTCTCCGAGCAGGTTTACGAGAAGACAAAGCCATGGTTCCGCTTCGACGAGGGTGAGGATCGCATGTTCAAGGGCAAGTCTCATCCGATCCGCGTATATGAGCTGCTGGGACGTCTCGACGACTCGTGAACGCATTACCTTGAATGATAGGATAGGCAACTAGAACAAAACTGAACAAATGGAGAGGGGCAATTCGAATGAAGAAGTTTGTCGTTAGTCTGCTGGGCATGCTGCTGCTGGCGCTGCCTTTGCTCGGCGTTCCGGGCCAGGAGGCGTCCGCGGCGTCGTCCAGGGTCGCCGTCATCAAGGAGCTTAAGGGCTCGGTTACAGTGAAGAAGTCCGGCGGCTCCAAGGAATTTACGGCGTTCGCCAAAATGAGCCTGAACGAAGGGGACATTCTGACCGTCGGCAAAGGCGGCTCCGCGGTGCTTCAGTTCGCGAACGGAACGTCGGAAGACGATAAGATGGCCGTGTCGGCCAATACGACGCTAACCTTCTCGAAGCTGAAAGAAGGCAAAAATACGGTAACCAAAGTCAGCGTACGGAACGGCTCGGTCTGGTCGACGGTGAAGTCGATCAAAAACGCGGGCGACCAGTTCACGCTGGAGACGCCGACCGCCGTCATGGGCGTGCGGGGGACGAATCTGTTCGTGGCCGTCGATCCGGTGACGGGAGACGCCAGATTCATAATTGCTTCCGGCGTCGGTCAGGTTTCGCCGACGAACTCGCGGCAGGGGAAAACAACGCCGCCCGTACCGGTGTATCCCGGCCAGCAGGTCACGATCGACGATCGCGACGAGACGAACGAATTTCCGGACGAAGTGATTCCGGTCGATTTGTCGGCCCTGGCGAACAACCTTTCCGCCGACGTGCTCGCGGCGATCCTGCAAGCCAAAAACGAGATCGACCGGGAGAACGAGGAGTTCATCCGGAAGAAAAGGGAAGAGCTGCAGAGCGGACAGAACGATCCGGCGATCGGGCTCGACACGCAGGCGGATTTGGATCGGCTTATCCAGAATTTGAACTATCTTGTCGGCAATGTGCTGCAGGAAGCGTTGAGAAACAATACCATCGGTCAGGAGCAGCTGCAAGGGCTGATCGACGAAGCGAACAAGACGCTGACCAACAAAATCGATCTGGCCAACACGCCGCCGCCAACCTTGACGGAGATCGAGAAGCGGAAGGCCGAGCAAATCAAGAAGCAAGAGGAAGCCCGGCTTGAAGCGGCCAAGAAGCAGAAGGAAGCCGAGCAGCAGAGCCGGTTGGCAGAACTGGTGAAAAAAGTGGAAGAGGAAAAGAAAAAGCGGGAAGAGGCGAACCAGAAGGCGCTGGAGGACGCGAAGAAGAAAGCGAAGGAAGAATACGAGAAGAAGCTGTCCGAGGCCGAGAAGCAGCGCTTTGCGGAAGCGAGCAAAAGCCGCGAGGATGAGTTGAAAAATCGCGCGACGCCGTCGCCAAGCACGGTTCCCAGCCCGTCGGCCGGAGGCGGAGGCGGCTCAAGCGGAGGCGGAAATAACGGCGGCGGTACGAATCCGACCCCGGTCGCTCCGTTCGGGCTGTACCTTAAGAGCGCCGCGTCGCCGGAGGTTCAACAGAATTTTACGTACACAGCTTCGCAGACGCACTATTCCTTTAACGTGCAGGACCACGTTCAGGAAATCGCGATCAAACGAAATCCGTCGTCGTCGAGTGAAATCATATTCGTGAAATATAGCCTCCAATCGGAATGCGGTTTGGGCGAGGGAACGGACTATTGCTATGAGTATGCGCAGGGGGGAATAGGGGGCTACGTCGTTCCGCTTGCGCCGGGCAGCAACAGCATCGTCATCGAAACCATGACTTCGGGAGGAAGCTCGGGAATGACGCGTGAATTTACGCTGGACATCCACAGGAGCGAAACGCCGGCGGGAATTCTCGGGTGGAATGTTGGAATTTCGGCTGGAATCCCTGCGGAAGAGCACGATTTGGAGTGGCAAGTAACGGGAATCGACCGATATGCTCTTGATTTTAATGAATACTCCGAATCCGTCCCTATTCCCGAATTAGAGATGGGGCTGGAATTGGCGCCGGGCATTACAAGGGCGGAATTGACTTACGAAGGCAGTCCGATTATTCAAGGGCAGCCACAGCTGTTAACCGCGACATGGACGGAGAGCGGAGTACAGACGGTCGCTGGATTAACGGAAGGCTACCTGCGCATGACCTTGGATCTGTACGCTGGAACAACCAAAAAGTATTCGAAAGAGCTGTGGATCCTTAACGGGTTATCCGAAATGAATGACACAGAGCCTTTCAAACTGACCGACAACCAGGATCGGGACGTGTTTTACGAGCCGTCGTACGAAAGCTACTATCAACTTGCAGCTTACTTGCAAGAGGAAGCCACAGCTTTAACGATCAGCGAAATTAGCGACGCCGCCGAATCCTCTATGAGGCTTCAATCCGTGATGTATGGCGGAAGCGAATATTTTGCGAGCAACGGCTCCGTGCAGTTGATTCTCAATTCCAATATCGATAATGTGGTTGTTCATGCGACCGATCCAAGCGGGCTGTATCTGTACGAATACGTGCTGGAAGTGGTTCGTGTACCCGCAGGAATTACCAGTTGGCAGCTAGATTACGGCGGCTCTTCGGCAAACCTGCGCAAAGTTTCGGGAGCAGACAAATATTACGCGGATATTCCGGAATTTGAGCAGCCGGAACAGCTGCTTGGCTTTGATGTTACCGGGACCGGCACTATATCGTTAAAACATTCGGGGGAACTGATCTACGGCAATGAGCAAGGACAAGGGCCAATGTACAACCTGACCCAGTACGCGTATTACCCGGGAATCCGCGTATTCGATCTGGAGATTACGAATGAGGGATCGTCTAAAACTTATGAGATTGTCTTTAGAATCGGCGATGTCTCGCAGAGGGAATTGGTGGAGTTATGGGAGCAACAAAGTCCAAGCCAAATCTCCTGGAATGGCCAGTATCTTGAGACGACCGTGTCCTCGTCGTCTGCAAGTCTATATCTAGGTACCGATCCGCGATATGCCCGAGTTGTCGTGGGCGACACTGAGATTCCGGCTGAAGATGGAGCATACCCGTTATCGCTCAATCAAGGAGAAAATATCGTTCAAATCTGGATTCAAAATCCGATTACATTGGAAGAAGAGACGATTATTTTTAAGATTACGAGTATGACCGGACAAATCTAACATTTATGACTGAAGGAGATTACGGTATGCATAAGAAGAACCGTTATTTGCTGGCCGGGACCGTCTGTCTGGCTATCGGACTTTCGAGCTCCGCCATTGCGTCGGCTGCCGTTCCGGGCTGGACCAAGTCCCCCAAGCTCTATGAAGTGCATGCTTGGGCCGGTCAGACCGCGAGCGGGCATCACGACGGCTCGCTCTCCGAGACGACCTTCTATCAGCCGCGAGCGGCGGTGGAGCTGGCAAATGGGCGCTTGCTCGTCGCCGATTCCTCGAACCATCTGCTGAGAGCGCTGGATGCGGACAAATCGGCTTTGTATGCCGGCTACTGGCTTGGCGAAGACGAAGCGGGCAACCCGGTCGGCGGTTTAAACGACGATTCGGCCGAACGGGCGGTTTTCGATTCGCCCGCCGGGCTGGCCGTCGATGCGAAGGGGAACGTCTACGTAGCGGACAGCGGCAATCATTCGATCCGCAAAATTTCGCCGGACGGAACGGTATCGACCCTGGCCGGCAGCGGTCTGTTCGGCTCCGACGACGGCAGGGGAGCGGAGGCGAAGTTTCACTCTCCGTCCGACGTTGCCGTCGACAGCAAGGGCAATGTTTACGTGGCGGATACGCTGAACCATCTGATCCGCAAAATCGCGCCTAACGGCACGGTGTCGACGCTGAACGCGCCTTCGACCCGCGTTATCGAATACGTGCCGGGAGCGGCCGAGGACGCAGGGGATTATCAGGACGGACCGCTCGCTTCCGCCAAGTTTAACGAGCCGAGCGGGCTTGCGGTTGACGAGAAAGACAATCTCTATGTGAGCGACCGCGGCAATCAGCGAATCCGGTACGTCGACTTTGCCTCCGGACAGGTGTCCACCGCAGCCGGAGGCGGGAGCTACGCGGACGCGAACGCTTATTTCGTCGAAGGCGACTATCTGGACGGCGAAGCCTCGGCGGCCCGTCTGAATTCGCCCGAAGGCCTTGCCGTAACCGCCGACGGAGCGCTTGTCATCGCCGACAGCTTAAACCATGTCGTTCGGCTGCTTAAAGACGGCCAAGTCTCGACGGTCGCGGGCGTTCCGACCGAGCCGGGCTCTGCCGACGGCGTAACGACTTCCGCCGAGTTCAATCGCCCGACGGACGTCATCGTGCTGGCCGACGGCAGGCTGGCAGTCGTAGACGAGCACGGCAACAAAGTGCGCATCGTTCAGAAATACGCCGCACCGGCCAAGCTTCCGGAGAATAAGGGCATCGCAGTGCTGCTGAACGGGGCGTTGGTGCCGACCGAGGTGCCGGCGCAGCTGAAGTCGGGCGCGGTGCTGCTCCCGGTTCGCGACGTGGGCAAGGCGCTCGGCTATCAAGTCGGCTACGACAAGAAGACGGGAGAAGCGCTGCTGTCCAAGGACGGAGTCGTATACGCGATCTCGGAAGGCAAGGATACCGTGAAGAAAACCGTCTCGGGCGAGAGCGCCAGCTTAAAGCTTAACGCCAAGACGCTTTCGATCGACGGCAGAATGTTTATTCCGGTTCGGTTCTTCGCCGACGAGAGCGGGCTCGATATTCAATGGGACGGGGCGGCGAAAACCGTCGTCATTCGCGATAAGACCTTCTAAAGCCGGCCCTTTCGGAATCAAACAAGCAGGCCGAACGGCTCTTCGGAGCGTTCGGCCTGCTTTTTTTGTCGGCCGGGCGTCGAATTGGCGCGTATATTAGCTTATTTGATTAATGCTATAAGATCATTCTAATTGACCCGTCCCGCCGGCTGTGTTAGGTTCAATAAGTAAAATAAATTAAGGTAACATGAATACTGGGGAATAGAGATTAGCATACGCGCGCGAGGTGGATAACGTTGGTCTTTCAAGTATCAAACAGTCCTTTCGATCAGGAGCAAGTCGACCTGCTGAATCGGCTGCTGCCCCGCTTAACGGAATCGCAGCGGATCTGGTTAAGCGGTTATTTATCGGCCTATTCCGGTGCGGCCGCGGTCGCGCCGACGACAGGCGTCCCGGCCGGACTGCCCGCGGAGACGCCAAGCGCGCCTGCCGCGCCGGCGGCGCCGAAGGAAGCGACCGTGCTCTTCGGCTCGCAGACCGGCAACAGCAGCAAGCTGGCGAAGAAGCTGACCAAGAAGCTGGAAGAGCAGGGCCTGCAGGTTACGCTGGCTTCGATGAACGATTTCAAGCCGAATGCGCTTAAGAGCGTCAGTCATCTTCTGATCGTGGTCAGCACGCACGGAGAAGGAGAACCGCCCGACAGCGCGCTCGCCTTCCACGAGTTTCTGCACAGCAAGAGAGCGCCGAAGCTGGAGGCGCTGAGCTTCTCCGTGCTGGCGCTGGGCGATACGTCTTACGAGTTTTACTGCCAGACCGGCAAAGACTTCGACAAGCGTCTGGAGGAGCTTGGCGGCAAGCGTCTCGTCGAACGCGCCGATTGCGACGTAGACTTCGACGAGGCGGCCGAGCAGTGGATGGGCCAGGTCGTATCGGCGCTTGGCGCGCCAGCTGCCGGCGCGGCGGCGAGTACGGCGGCGCCGGCTGCGGCAGGCGGAGCGGTCGAATCCGAATTTTCGCGATCGAAGCCTTATGCTGCGGAAATTCTGGAAAACTTGAATTTGAACGGACGGGGCTCCGACCGGGAGACGAGACATCTGGAGATTTCCCTGGAAGGCTCCAACCTGCAATACGAGCCCGGCGACAGCTTGGGCATCTACCCGGAGAACGATCCGGAGCTGGTTGCCGAGCTGATTGAAGCGATGGGCTGGTCGGCCGCCGAGCAGGTGGCGGTGAACAAGAACGGTGACAAGCTGCCGCTGGGCGAGGCGCTGCGCAAGCATTACGAAATCACGGTGCTGACGAAGCCGCTGCTGGAGCAGATCGCGAAGCTGGCCCCCGGCAGCGGAGTCGGCGAACTGCTTCAGGCGGGCAAGGAACAGGAGCTTCGCGCTTATCTTGCCGATCGGGACCTGCTCGATCTGGCGACGGATTACGCGATCAAGGGCGTGCCCGCAAGCGAGTTCGCGACCGTGCTGCGCAAGCTTCCGGCGCGTCTGTATTCGATCGCGAGCAGCCCGAGCGCTTATCCGGACGAGGTTCACGTGACGGTAAGGGCGGTGCGCTACGAGGCCCGCGGCCGCGCCCGCAAAGGCGTCTGTTCGGTGCATCTGGCGGAGAGAGCCGCGGCGGGCGATACGCTGCCCGTATTCGTGCAGCAGAACGACAACTTCAAGCTTCCGCAAAATCCGGAGGCCCCGATCGTCATGATCGGCCCCGGCACCGGCGTTGCGCCGTTCCGGGCTTTCCTGGGCGAGCGGGAGGAGACGGGCGCGACGGGGAAATCGTGGCTTTTCTACGGCGACCAGCATTTCGCGACCGATTTCCTGTACCAGATCGAATGGCAGCGGTGGCTCAAGGACGGCGTGCTGACGCGCATGGACGTTGCCTTCTCCCGGGATACGGATCAGAAGGTGTACGTGCAGCACAGAATGCGGGAGCATGCCAAGGAGCTGTACGAATGGCTGCAGGCCGGCGCATACGTCTATGTGTGCGGGGACGAGAAGAAGATGGCGCACGACGTTCACCGCGCGTTGTTGGACATCCTCGAACAGGAAGGCGGCCTGACGCCGGAAGCGGCGGGCGAGTATATGGCGCGGCTGCAGCAGGAGAAACGTTATCAGAGGGACGTCTATTAATCGGTCCCGACGATCGCGAGAGGAGAAAACAAGATGTCGGAAAATAACCTGATGAACCCAAACAGCGCTCCGCACAGCGATGTCGAAGATATTAAAGTCCGCAGCAATTACTTGCGCGGCGTATTGGCGGAGGTGCTCGAGGATCGCAT
Source organism: Cohnella cellulosilytica (assembly GCF_042431195.1). Lineage (NCBI taxonomy): Bacteria > Bacillati > Bacillota > Bacilli > Caryophanales > Paenibacillaceae > Cohnella > Cohnella cellulosilytica. The sequence continues at coordinate 81,306 of NZ_JBHMDN010000035.1, read as the reverse complement.
TACCGGCTCCATCCCCGAGGACGAGAACCGGCTGATGAAATTCCACGGCAGCTACATGCAGGACGACCGCGACCTGCGCAACGAGCGGGCGAAGCAGAAGCTGGAGCCGGCTTATCAGTTTATGCTGCGCATTCGCGCCCCGGGCGGCGTCGTCACGCCGGAGCAGTGGCTGATGATGGACCGGATCGCGCAGCAGTACGCAAGCGGATCGATCCGGCTGACGACCCGTCAATCGGTGCAGCTGCACGGCATTATCAAGTGGAACATGAAGCAGACGATCCAGGAGATCAACGCCTCGCTGCTGACGACGCTGGCCGCGTGCGGCGACGTTAACCGGAACGTGATGGCGTCCCCGAACCCTTATCAATCCGAGGCGCATGCCGAGGTGTACGAATGGGCTTCGCGCATCAGCCGCCATCTCGAGCCGCAGACGAACGCCTATCACGAAATTTGGCTGGACGGCGAGAAGGTCGTGGACACGAATGCGGAGCAGGAGCCGATCTACGGTCCGGTATACTTGCCGCGGAAGTTCAAGATCGGGCTGGCCGTGCCTCCGACGAACGACGTCGACGTCTTTTCCCAGGACCTCGGCTTTATCGCCATCCTCGAGGACGGCAAGCTGCAGGGCTTTAACGTTACGGTCGGCGGCGGCATGGGCATGACGCACGGCGATCCGAAGACGTACCCGCAGGTGTCGCGCGTCATCGGCTTCTGCAAGCCGGAGCAGATGATCGACATCGCCGAGAAAACGGTGACGATCCAGCGCGACTATGGGGACCGCGCCGTGCGCAAGCACGCGAGATTCAAGTATACGATCGACGATCACGGCCTCGACTGGTTCAAGGGCGAGCTGACCAAGCGGCTCGGATGGCAGCTGGAGGCAGCGCGCGAATTCCATTTCGACCATAACGGGGACCGCAACGGCTGGGTGAAGGGCATTAACGGCAAATGGCACTTCACGATATTCATCCAGAACGGCCGGATTAAGGACGAGGAAGGTTATCCCTTGATGACGGGGCTGCGCGAGATTGCCAAGGTGCATACCGGGGATTTCCGGCTTACGCCGAACCAAAGCCTGATCATCGGCAACGTCAGCGCCCAGAAGAAGAAAAAGATCGAGGCGCTGATCCAGACGTACGGGCTGACGGACGGCAAGCACTATTCGGCGCTGCGGAGAAATTCGATGGCCTGCGTCGCCCTGCCGACGTGCGGACTGGCGATGGCCGAGTCCGAACGGTATTTGCCGGACCTGCTGGAGAAAATCGAGCCGATGCTGGAGCGCAACGGCCTGCGCGACGACGACATCGTCATCCGCATGACCGGCTGCCCGAACGGCTGCGCCCGTCCCGCGCTCGCGGAGATCGCGTTCATCGGGAAAGCGCCCGGCAAGTACAACATGTACCTGGGCGGAGGCTTTGCCGGCCAGCGGCTGAACAAGCTGTATAAGGAAAACATCGGCGAGAAGGAAATTTTGGACTCGTTGTCCCCCATCTTCGAGCAATACGCGAAAGAGCGCAACGAAGGCGAGCATTTCGGGGATTTCGTCATCCGGGCGGGGCACGTCAAGGAAGTGCTGTCCGGCCAGGATTTCCACTCTTAATTCGAACGGAGCTTTTCCGAAAGAAGTCAGGAAGTAACGCTAAGAAACATCGATATCAGAAAAAGGGCTATCCCAAAAGTGTAGAGAGTCGTATCGAACGATGCTCGATGGAATGATGCAAGTCGCATCTATCTCCTTCCGCTGCTATACGATCCTGAAATTTTGAACTGGCAAACCCGTAAATGGGTCATTTCAGGAACGTATAAGGCAGTCTCCAGGAGATAGATGCTCTTCTTTTTCATCGATCCTCTTGTACGACCTGACTTATGGGACAGTCCCGTTTTTTTTCCCGATGATCCAGCTACCTGACTTACGGGACAGCTCCGTTCTGTTTGTTCTTTAGAACAAGCCAAGAAAATCCGATAATAAGGGAGGGATAAACGAACAGTCGCGGAGGTGACGCCATGAGCAAGGAATCTCGCATTGACGAACAGATCCAGCACTTCTATGACAACGTTCCCAATGTCGGAGACGCTTTGCCGCTCAAGGAGTACCTCCTTAAGCACGAAGACAGCCGGATGGCCTGGTATTTGCTGGGCAAGGAATACGAAGGCAAGGGAGACAAGGCGAAAGCCACTTACTGCTTCGCGCAGGCGGGGGAAATCTACGAGGCGTTCGAATCGAAGCCGGCGCCCCAGCTCCCTGAAAATAAAGCAAGCGAGAAAGCCGGGTGGAAAAAGTGGACGATCGCGCTGCTCATTCCGATCCTGCTCGTGGGAGGAGCGGTCGTAGCCGTGCGGGAGCTGCTGCAGGACGGGGACGATCCGGCGGCCGTCGAGACCGCTGCGGCCGTTACGGAGCCTCCCGCTGCGGCGACGGGCGTTCCGCCCAAGCCGCCGGTCGGCGGCAAGCCGGCGCCGCTCCCGGCGGGCGTAGTGCCGCCCGATCAGATCGCGGGCGCTCCGGGACCGGAGGAGCAGGGGCGCAGCGTGCTCGGGGAGCTGCTGACGAGCCAGCCTTCCCGCCAGCCCCGTCTGCTGGTCGCCGTACCGAAGCTCGGAAAGTGGAACGACTGGGTCAAAAGCGGCAAGCCGATCGCGACGGTCGCTTCGGACCGCGAATCGGGTCTGGCGGGCGTCGAATGGTTCGATCCGAAATGGTGCGACTGCAAGCCGGAGGACGGCAAAGCCAAAGCCGCGGCCAAGCTCGTCGAAGGCTGGAAGCCGCTGCAGGAGGAGAAGCTGGCGCTGCGCTCCGCGATGACCCGCTACAAGGAAAGAACCGGTCAATGGCCGGATTCGCCGGAGGCGATGGCTGGGGATTATCCGGCGAACACGATGGCGGGCTGGACGGAGAGCATGTCGTCCTGGTTCGAAGAGCTGAAGGCCGTGCTCACGGACAAGACGGACGGCAAAATCCCGCAGACCGCAGGCTGGCCGGACCGTACGGGACCGGATTCCGGGCATGGCGCGCCGGCCGGCACGCTCGCTCCGCTGACGGAGCTTCCGCTGGAAATTATCGTCGATAAGAGCAATCACCGGCTGGCCGTCGTCAGCGGAGACGTTATTGTGCGCAACTACGAGGTCGGGCTGGGCGGCGACAAGACGCCGGAAGGCAAGTTCGTCATCTCGGAGAAGGTGAAGGATCCGAACGGCAGCAGCACCGGCGCCTTCGGCAGCCGGGGCATGACGCTGTCGGACACGCGCTACGGCATTCACGGAACGAACGAGCCGAAGAGCATGGGCAAGGACGAATCGCTCGGGTGCGTGAGAATGACCCAAGAGGACATCGAGGAACTGTACGATCTCGTCCCGCTAGGAACGCCGGTCACGATAGCAGAAGAAGGAGGTTTGCCCGACGAGCTGCGGGCGCCGCCGGAACGCTTCCGGCTGCCAAGCACGCAGAACGAGACAAACCCCCATAAGGTTTATGATTGGCTAGGTTAATGAAACGGCGGTCGCGGCTTAAATGTCCAGCGCGAGCAGCACCGCCATGACCACAATAATGAGACCGACGGCCGCCCCGATCCAAATGAGCGCCTTCTTGTTGATCTGCTCCTTATCTTTTGGACGTGACGTGACGGGCGGTTTCTTTTTGTGCGTGCTCATGCATATCAACCTTTCTATCCTATGATTCGCGAACTCCCTCTATTGTAATCGTTTTCCCTATAAAATGCCAGACAAGCCTTGCATATTGCGCAAGCAAGGTCCGCCCGGGCCTTCAGTTTTTGATCGCGCCCATCATAATCCCTTTGACGAAATATTTCTGCACGAACGGATAAACCAGAATGATCGGAAGGGTGGCGACCATCGTGACCGCCATCCGGATGCTTTCGCTGGATACCGGTATCCGTTTGGAGCTTTGCGCGAGCTGTTGGGCGTCCGTCATCATCGCGCCGGTCTGGAACTGGTTGAGGATTTTCACGAGCACCGCCTGCAGCGTCTTCAGCTCGGGCTTGTAGGTGTAAATGTACGAATCGTACCAGGCGTTCCAATGGCCGATGGCGAGAAACAAGCCGATCGTGGCCAGCACGGGCACGCACAGCGGCATGACGATGCGGGCGAAAATTTGCAAGTCGTTGGCGCCGTCGATTTTGGCCGATTCCTCGATTTCCCCCGGAAGCTGTTCGATGAAGGTGCGCACGAGAATCATCAGGAACACCCCGATCGCCCCCGGAAAAATAAACACCCAGAACGAATCGATCAGCCCCAGCGACTTGATGATCATGTAGGTCGGAATAAGTCCGCCGCCGAAATACATCGTAAACACGAAGAAAAACGAAAAGTATTTCCACCCGAGCAAATGCCGCTTGCTCAGCGCGTAAGCGAGCAGGGAGATGCAGAAGATGGACAGAATCGTGCCGACGATCGTCCGCAGCACGGTCACCTGCAGCGCGCTCCAAATTTCGGGATTGCGGAAAATGGTGTTGTAGCTGGCCAGGGTGAACTCCCGCGGCCAGAAATACAGGCTGCCGCGCAGCGTATCGGTGGCGTCGTTCAGCGAGATGACGAGAATGTTCCAAAACGGATAAAAGGTAGCCACAAAGATGCAGGCGAGAAACAGGTAAAGAGCGGCGTCGAACAGATGCTCGGGAATCGTTTTAGTGTTGTTCATGCGGGTTCCTCCAAAGTCGGGCTAGAATAAGGATTGGCCGTTGATTTTTTTCGCCGAGTAATTGACGATCACCACGATGATAAAGGCCACGACGGAGCTGAACATGCCGACGGCCGACGCGTACGAGAACATGCCGTTCTGGATGCCGTAGCGGAACGAATAGGTGGACAGCACATCCGAGTAGTCCTTCGTCAGGTTGTTGCCGAGCAGGAAGTGCTGGTCGAATCCGGCGTTCAGGACGCCGCCCAGCGCGAGAATGAGCAGAATGACGATCGTCGGCTTGAGATGGGGCAGCGTAATGTAGCGAATCTGCTTGAACCGGTTCGCCCCGTCGACTTTGGCCGCTTCGTACAGCTCCGGGTTGATGGCGGAGATGGCCGCCAGGTACATGATTGAGCTGTAGCCCATGTCCTTCCAGGTATTGCCGAGCGCGACGATCCACCAGAAATATTTGCCGTTTTGCAGGAACAGCACGCTTTCGTCGGTCAGATGCAGAAACTTCAGCAGCGCATTGATCGCGCCGTCGGAGGACAGCAGCGTGACGATGATGTTCGCCGCGATTACCCAGGAAATGAAGTAGGGCAAATAGGACGACGTCTGGACGATTTTTTTGAAGCCGGCGTTCTTGATCTCGTTGATCGCGATGGCGATCAGAATCGGCATCGGGAACGAGAACAGCATTGTGATCAGGGTGGAAGCCAGCGTGTTGCGCATAATGATCAGGAAATCGCCGTTGTTGAAAAAGTAGCGGAACCAGTCCAGGCCGACGAACTCGCTGTGGAACAGGCTTTCCCAGAATCTTCCCAGCGTAGGCTGGTAGTTCACGAAAGACATATACAAGCCGGCCATCGGGGCATAAGCGAACAGGACCGCCCAGATCAGCGCCGGCAGCATCATCAGGAACAGGAACTTCTGTTGTTTGAAAGCAGGCCATACCGCTCTGCGGGTGCTTCTCGCCGTCGGCCGGCCGCGTACGTTCGTGTCGGTTTGCAAACAGGTCACCTCGTCGTTTCGTAATCGTCTTGATCGCAGCAATCAAATTATAAGACGGTCCGAAAAAGGCTGTCGATAAAGCAAACGATCGAAAGATGCTTGAAAACGACTTACATTTGCCGAGAGCATTCAGCAACCGAAGATGTAAGCGCTATAATGGATTCGAAGGCTGCATGCGAAGGAGGAGTCGGGAGATGTACAGTATTTTTCTGGTGGACGACGAGGAACTGGAACTGGAAATGATGCGGGACTTCATTCGCTGGGAGGACATGGGAATCTACGTGGCCGGAGTCGGCGTTAACGGGAAGGATGCCCAGGAAAAAATACAGGCGATTCAGCCGGATATCGTTCTGACCGACGTGCAGATGCCGCTGATGGACGGACTGGAGCTGGCCAAATGGGTCAGCGAGCAATACGCCTGGATGCAGATCGTGTTTCTGACCGGACACGACGAGTTTGCGTACGTCAAATCGGCGCTGCACGTCGGCGCGGTCGGGTATTTGCTGAAGCCGCTCGACCTGGAGGAAATCTCCGGGGTGATGGAGCGGGTGAAGCGCAAGTGCGAGGAGGCGCGCCTGAAAAATAAATCGCTGCGGGTGACGAAAGCGAATTTGCTGAAAGAATTGCTGGACGAGAAGGAGGCCGGACGGCGCGACAATCTCGCTGCCGGCCTGCTCGCGCTGGAGCGGCGAGCCTCGGAAAGCCGATATGCGCTGGCGCTCTGCTGCGTGGACCGGGATTTCTCCGCCCATGCGGGGGAAACCGGGGCGCTCTCGAGGCTGGCCGACGCGGCGGAGGATTATTTTCGCGAGCTGGGGCTTGAGGTTGCGATTGTTCGGCACAGGGAGGACGAGCTGGCGATTTTCCGGGAAGCGGGGGAGTCCGACGCGACGAGAGAGCAGTGGGCCGCGCTGGGCCGGACGATTCGCGGGCGGCTCGGCCTGTCGGCGACGATCGCGGTCGGCGGGGAATACGCGGAGCCGGGACGGATCGACGAGCTGTACGGGCAGGTTCGAAGCCTGGGCGACGAGCGGTTTTATCTCGGGCCGGGGCAAGTGATCGAGACGGGAGACGTGAAGCCGGGCTATAGCTGCGATACGCTTCCTCCGTTTCCCGAGGAGCGCTGGCTCAGCGATCTGCAGCAGTCGAACCGGGAGGAGGCGGAGCGGAAGCTCGCCGAATACGGCGGCAATCTGAGGCAGCTGCGGATTGGCAGGGCGGTCGTGTCCGAATGGGCGATCGGGCTGCTCGCCCGCCTGGAGGAGCTGCTGCATCCGCCCGGACTGGGCGGTCATGCCGCGCCGGGCAAGCGGGCGGCGCTCTACCATGCCGTATACGACTGCCAGACGCTGCAGGGGATCGAAGCGATTATCCGGCAGGCGGCGGAGCAGTATATGAACCTGCTGGAGGAACGGTCCGGCGACAAGAACGCCAAGCTGGTGCGCCGGGTCTGCGAGATCATCGACCGCTCCTATCACGAGCCGATCACGATCAACGGCTTGTCCGCGCAGGTCTACCTTTCTCCCAATTATTTGCGTTCGCTTTTCCGCGAGAAGACGGGCATGACGATTCACGATTATTTGACCAGAATCCGCCTGGACAAAGCCAAGGAGATGCTGGCCGATCCGGCGCTTAAGGTGCAGGACATCGCGCAGAAAATCGGCTACGAAAGCGCGTCCTATTTTATCTCCCTATTCCTTAAAAACCAAGGAGTTACGCCCAATGAATACCGAAAAAACCTGCGATGAGCCCCGGGAGGCGAACGGACGGAGCGGGCTTTACCGGCGCATCTCCCGTTTTCGTCGGGACTGGTTCAGAAATTTGCGCCTGCGAAACAAGTTTTTTCTGATCTTCCTGATCGTTTCCTTTATCCCGATATCCGTGCTCATTTCGTATTCCTACTCTTCGACGAGAGACACGATTACCGAGCAGACGTATTCCGCCCTGGGCGGCACGCTGGACCAGATCGGCACGAATATCGAGAACCGGCTCGGCTATTACGATCAGCTCTCGAACATTTTCTACATGGACGCCCAGCTGCGCAATTACTTATCCAACGATTACGAGCAGGCTTTCTATTATTTGGACGCCTTCCGCTACATTAACCGAACAATGTCCTCGATGCTGATCTCCAACGCCAACATTCAGGGCATCACGGTGTATATCGACAACAAGACGCTTTATTCCGACAAGCAGTTCGTCAGATATACGGAGGAGCTTCCGGAGACGGCGAAGCGGGCCGCGCTGGAAGCGGCGGGGAAGCCGGCATATACGCAGATCGACGATCCGCAGACGGGAGAATCCTTCGTCACGCTCGTTCGCTCGTTCAGCTATTTCAGCCTGACGCACCCCTACGGGATTTTGGCGATTATGATCGACGACGCCGAGATCTACTCGCTGATCGAGAAGGAAAGCGGCAATAAAAGCGTCTATATTATCGACGCCTCCGGCCGCGTCGTCAGCTCCGGAGACCCGGACATGAAGGGCGGATCGCTGTACGATACGTTCCCGATCAAGGACAGGCTGAACGCGTCCGGCGGCAGCTTCGACGCCCGGATCGACGGGCAGGAGCGCTTTTTTACTTATAAAAGGCTGGACAACGGCTGGACGACGGTCATTACCGTCCCCTACGACGAGCTTCTGGCCAATGCGAACGAAGCGACCAAACGGATCGTCTGGATATCGGTTGCGGTGATCGCGGTGGCCGCGCTGCTGATCTTCGTGACCGCGCAGGTCATTACGAAACGGATCGAAGGGCTGCTGCAGCAAATTCGCAAGGTGGAGCGGGGCGTGTTCCAGGTCAAGCTGAAGCCGATGGGCGACGATGAGATCGGGCAGCTGGCCTTCGCCTTCCAGAAGATGGCGTCGCGGGTTCAGGAATTGATCGACGAGGTGTACGTGAAGGAAATCGCCGTCAAGGAATCGGAGCTGACGACGCTGCAGGCGCAGATCAATCCGCATTTTCTGTACAATACGCTGTCCTCGATATCCGCGCTGGCCGTGAAGGAAGGCAGCATGCAGGTGTACCGGATGGTGAACTACCTGTCGAAGTATTACCGGATTTCGCTGAACAAAGGGAAAAGGGTCATTCTGCTCGAGCAGGAAATCCAACTGGTGAAGAACTACATCTCGATTCAGGAAATCCGCTTCCGCGGCAGATTGCGCATGCATTACGAGCTGGACGAATTGCTGTTCAACCGCACGGTCATCAAGCTGCTGCTGCAGCCGTTTGTCGAAAACTGCATCCACCACGCGATCTGGAGCGAGGACGGCATCAACATCGTCGTGAAGCTGAGGGCGCAGGACGAGGACATTCTGCTGCAGGTCATCGACGACGGACTGGGCATGACGCGGGAGCAGCTGGAGCAGGCGTTCAGCAAGACGAACAATCCGTCCGGCTACGGGATCAAAAACGTCGACGACCGGATCAAGCTGGCCTACGGGGAGCGTTACGGCGTGGAAATTTTCAGCCGGCTCGGCATCGGAACCAGCGTAACCGTGCGCATTCCGCTGAATACGGCCGATTCCGCGCTGCCTGCCGGCTGAGCCGGGGGGGCCGCTCCCGGTGAAGGCGAAGAAAGACATTTTCCACTATCGATTGTAACTTTGCGTTATAGATTATCCCTATGCGGCTTTCTACAATTGAGGTGAAGCTTGGAAGCTGATAGCCAAGCGCAAAAGCCGAAGAGAGGGGTTTACACGTATGAACAAAAAATTGCCGTTCCTCGTATCCGCGGCGCTGACCGTCGCTCTGCTCGCAGGGTGCGGCTCCGGAGACAAGCCGGCGGCCGGCGAAGGGGCGGGCGCGGACGAGCTGGCTCCGATCAAGTTGACGTGGTTCGATAAAAACGTAGGCGACCCGTTTACGAATCCGGTAGCGAAGAGAATTACGGAGAAAACGGGGATAACGGTGGAAATCCAGCAGCCGACCGGCAATCCGGCGGAGAAGCTGAACCTGATGCTGGCCAGCAACGACCTGCCCGACGTCGTCATGCTGGACCGCGGAAGCGATATTATGAACAAGTATATTTCCTCGGGCGCCGTCGTTCCGCTGAACGACCTGATCGATCAATACGGACCCAACATCGCGGCGATGTATGGAGATACGCTGAAGAAGACGCGCAGCGCCGACGGGAAAAACTATTATTTGGCCAACTGGTACGGTCTGGAGCAGTATCCGGTGTTCGGCTTCCTGATGCGGATGGACTTGATGAAGGAGCTCGGCGTCGGCGACAAGGTGAACAACGGCGAGCCGTTCACGGCCGAGGAATTCGAAAATCTGCTGAAGCAGTTCAAGGAAAAATATCCGACGATCGACGGCAAGGTGACGATCCCGATGACGCTGAACGGGGAAAACATGAGCGACGTGGTCGGAACGTTCAAGGGCATGTTCGGCATTATGCCTTATTACGAGGCGGACGGCCAGTTGAAGAAGGATATTCGCGATCCGCGCTATCTGGAAATGATGAAGTTCATGAACTCGCTGTACCGCCAAGGCTTGCTGGACAAAGAATGGGTCACGATGAAATCGAAGCAGTACGAGCAGAAGCTGGCCTCCGGCAGCGTGTTCGCCACCGCGGCCGCCTCCTGGAACGTCGGCAATCCGAATGCGCTGCTGAAAGCCGACGCTCCGAACGAAGCCACGAAGGAAGAACGGCAATTTTATCAATATAAAGTGCTGGCTCCGGGGATCGGTCCCGATCAAACGTCCTACGGTCCGAAAAGCTCGCTCGGCTGGGACGGCGTCGCGATCAGCAAGACGAACAAGGATCCGGTGCGCACGATCAAATTCCTCGATTTCCTCGCCAGCGAGGAAGGCCAATATTTGATGATGTGGGGGCTGGAGGGCGAGCATTGGGATACGGTGGACGGCAAGCACGTGCCGCGCCAGGAGGTGCTCGACGCCTTTAAGGAGAACTGGGACGAAGCTTCGCGGTCGACCGGCATCCGCAAATGGACCTGGACGATCAAAAACGGCCCCGGCTCGGACGGCACGCCGTACGATCTGATCGGCCGCTACGCCAGCGATCCGACGACCGATCTGGCGATCAAAAACCTCGCGGACACGTCGTTCGACACGGCGCCGTACGACAGTCTCGGGCCGGCCGGCGGCACGCCGGAGGCGATTATGGACACGAAGGTCAACGAGACGATCAACGAATATTTCCTGAAAATGGCGCTTGCGCCAAGCGAACAGGACGTCGACAGCCTGTACGCCGCGATGATGAAGGAGGTCGAAGCCGCCGGCTTGTCGAAGCTGGAGCAGGTCTACGACAAAAACTATCAGGAACGCATGACGCTGTGGAAATAAACGGACGTCGCGAAAAAGCGGGAAGTCGTCGCTGACGATACGAGGAGGGATCGGCATGGACAACGCATCCGGCGCAACCGTCGGCAGCAGCGGGGAACTCGGCGCAACTATCGGGGGTGGCGGAGAACTCGGCGTAACGATCGGCGGAAGCTGGGAATCCGGCGCAACCATCGGAGGTGGCGGAGAACTCGGCGTAACGATCGGTGGAAGCTGGGAATCCGGCGTGGCGGTTAGCGGAAGCGGACAATCCGGCGCGTTCGTGGAAGCGGACAACGGTCTGGCGCGGCTGCGGATCGACCTGGAGAAGGGCGAATTCGCCTGGAGCTGCGGGGAGCGGTTCGCCTGGACGGACATTCGCGGCGCCTTTCGCTGGCAGGGTCGGGAATACGATACCGCCATGTACGACCGTCATGCGCTGAAGGAGGAGCCGCGCGACATCGCGGACGGCTTCGGCCAGGGCAAGCAGGTGACGGTCGTGCACGACAAAGCGGGCCTTCCGGGCATCGAGCAGCACTTTTACGTCTACGAGCAAACGCCGTTTTTTCTGATGCGAACGATCGTCGTCGGGGAGCCGACTATGAAGCTGAACCGGATCGTTGCGCTGCGCTCCGCCAAGCTGCATTGGGGGCAGGAAGCGGACGACGCACACCGAGAGGCCGAGGAGCTGCGCGTGCTGCGCATTCCTTACGACAACGACAAGTGGGTGCGCTATACGGCCGCTGCGCTGCCGCTTGATCTCGAAAGCTACGAGGCAACCGCGTTGTTCCGCCCGGGCAGCCGTCGCGGATTCGTGCTCGGCTCGGTATCCCACGACGTCTGGAAAACTGGCATCAGCGTAAAGGCTGAACGGATCGACAAGCTGAACGGGCTGGAGCTGTACGCCGGAGCCGCCGGGGAAATGACGCGCGATACGCTGCCGCACGGCTACGTGAAGGGTGCGCGGATCGAGGCTCCGCTTGTATTCGCAGGCTACTACGACGATTACCGCGACGGGCTGGAGGCTTACGGCCGCGCCAACGCGCTGGTGGAGGCACCGCTGCGCTGGGAGGGCGGCGTGCCGTTCGGCTGGAACAGCTGGTCGGCGGCGATGAGCACGCTCGATTACGAGCTGTATACGTCGACCAGCGATTTTCTGGCCGCGGAGGCGCAGCCGCTCGGCTTCAAGAACGAGGAGACGCTGTACATCAATTTCGACGCCTTCTGGAACCGGCTCTCGGCGGAGGAAATGGAGGACGCGCTCCGGCGGGTAAGGAGGAACGGGCACAAGCCGGGCACGTACTGGACGCCGTTCGCCTTCTGGGGCAGTCCGGCCCAGTTCGCGCAGTCCGTGGAAGGGACGGACGGCAAGTATACGTATGCCGATATTCTGCTGCGCGACCATGAAGGGGAGATCGTGGCGGACATCGCCGGAGGGCTGGCGATCGATCCGACGCATCCCGGATCGCTGCAACGAATCGACTGGTTTACGGGCAAGATGATCGCCGACGGCTTCGAGTATATTAAGCTCGACTTCATGGCGCACGGCGCGCTTGAGGGCAAGCACTACGCTCCGGACGTGACGACGGGGATCGCCGCTTATCGGTACGGGCTGTCGTACTTGGCCGCCAAGCTGTCGCCGGAGGCGGCGGGACGGCCGATCTTCGTCAACCTGTCGATCGCGCCGTTGTTCCCGTACGCGTTCGCCCACAGCCGCCGCATTTCCTGCGACGTGTTCGGCCGAATCGGGGACACGGAATATTTGCTCAACTCGCTGGCTTACGGCTGGTGGATGAACGATTGTCTGTACCGCTTCAACGACCCGGACCATACGGTGCTCTACAAAAGCTTTAACCAGGAGACGACCGGCTGGCAGGAAGGGAGAAGCCGTCTGACCGCTTCGGTCATCTCCGGCACGGTGCTGCTGCTGGGCGACGATTTCCGCAAGGAGGAGGCGGCCGAACGCGCCAAAGCCTGGCTAAGCAATCGCGCCGTCATGGACGTCGCCCGGCTGGGCCGAACGTTCCGGCCGATCGAGGCCGGCGTCGGCGACAAGGCCCCGGACGCGTTCGCGCTGCTCGAGCCGGCGGGCGAACGGGGCGCTTCGGGCGCGGCGGCTTACGTGGCCGTATTCAACTTCGACGCCAAGGCGGGGACGCGCAAAACCGTCTCGCTGGAGCGGCTGGGGCTGGACGGAGGCAAGCGCTACGCGGCCGCGGACCTGTGGGAGGGCACGGAGCGCGTCGTGGCCGGGGAACTGGCGGCGGAGCTGGAGCCGGCGGAAGCGAAGCTGTACAGAATCAGCGAATTGTAAGGCGAAATCGCCAATTAACAGGCCTGCTGTCCGGATGTTCGTACCGGCGGCGGGCCTCTTGCAGATAGGGATACGATGTACCGTTTATAACCTTCGAAACCTGCGCTTTTCTGCGGCCTGCGGCCGCGGAAGGCGTTTTTGCATGCAAATGTGAAAATTTGGTTAACTCGACTTGTCCGATCCGGCCTCGGAAAGGCAGGTTGCCCTTTTCTTTTGCTCGCGAAAAGGCTAAACTGATACCCGAAAGGTTTTCGTTCGCGCTCGTAATTTATGGCATTTTTTTGACTTGCCGACTAGGGCGTGTCTGAAAACCCGCTCAGGGGCATCTTTCACCGCCTTTTCGCCCCCTGCTTCGTCACTTTTGTTTGACGTACCTCCGGTACGCCTTCACAAAAGTTCCTTGCATGGAACGAAAATTCGGCCAAATCTGCTTGCCCTCGGAGTATTCAGACACGCCCTAAGCTTATAGGTAGAATTTATATTGGCGCCGTGAAAGGATGTCGACTTCATTGCTGTATCGTTTGGCCAAACCGTTCTTATTTAAAATGGATCCGGAGGATGCCCACCACCTGATTATCGACGGCATGGGAGCCGCAGGGAAGGTGCCGGGCGTGCCGGGCCTGCTGTCGGCGATCTGGGGAACGAAAGCTTCGCCGGAGCTTGCGGTCGATCTGTTCGGTCTTCATTTTCGCCATCCCGTCGGCCTGGCCGCGGGCCTGGATAAAAACGCGAAAGCCGTCGCCGGATTGTCCCGGGTCGGCCTGTCGTTCATGGAGGTGGGCACGGTTACTCCGAAGGGACAGCCGGGCAACGAGCTGCCCCGCTTGTTCCGCCTGCCTCCGGACGAGGCGTTGATCAACCGGATGGGCTTTAATAACGACGGGGCGGACGAGATGGCCGGGAGACTCGCCAAGCTGGGACGGCGCCGCATTCCGCTGGCGGTTAACATCGGGAAGAACAAGGCGACGCCCAACGAGAACGCGGCCGACGATTATCGGGCGTGCGTGAGCAAGCTTTTTCCGTACGGGGATTTCTTCGTGGTGAATATCAGCTCGCCGAATACGCCGGATTTGCGCGCGCTGCAGCACGGAGACGAGCTGAGAAGCCTGCTTGACGCGGTGAAGGACGAGATGGGCAAGCAGGCGGAGCGCCACGGCGAGCTGCCGAAGCCGATTCTCGTCAAGATCGCGCCGGACAACACCGAGGAGCAGCTCGAGTACATGGCCGAGGCGATCCAGCTCAGCGGCATGTCGGGCGTTATCGCGACGAACACGACGATCGGCCGCGACGGATTGACGCACCGCAACGCGGGAGAGACCGGCGGCCTCAGCGGACGTCCGCTGACGCAGCGTTCGACCGAGGTGGTGCGCAGTCTGTACAAGATGACGCAGGGCAAGCTGCCGATTATCGGCTCGGGCGGAATTTTCACGGGGGACGACGCTTACGAGAAAATTCTTGCGGGCGCAAGTTTGGTAGAGGTGTATACGGCAATGATCTATAAAGGGCCTGGATTGCTGAAGGAAATTCATGCCGGCCTGCTGCGAAGGCTGAAGCAGGACGGATTCACCCGAATTACGCAGGCGATAGGAGCGGGCGTTCGTTAGGAGGTACGTCGATGGACGGAATGGATTGGGGGAAGTTCCTGCTTCCCTACGAGCAAGCGGTGGAAGAGCTGAAGGTCAAGCTGAAGTCGCTGCGCTCGGAACTGAAAGCCAGGGACGAATACGCGCCGATCGAATTCGTCACCGGCAGGGTAAAGCGGGTATCCAGCATTTTGGAGAAATCGCGCAGACTGGCCGTTCCGATGGACCGGATCGAGGTCGGCATCGAGGACATTGCGGGCATCCGCATCATGTGCCAGTTCGTGGACGATATTTACCGCGTCGCGGAGATGATCCGCCAACGCAAAGATTTGACGATGGTGTACGAGAAGGATTACATTACGAACTACAAGGACAGCGGCTATCGCAGCTACCATTTGATTATCGAGTATCCGGTGCAGACGTCGCTCGGCTCCAAGCCGGTGCTGGCGGAAATTCAGATCCGGACGCTGGCGATGAATTTCTGGGCGACGATCGAGCATTCGCTGAACTATAAATATCGCAACCAGCTGCCCGAGCACGTGAGGGAGCGGCTGCGCAAGGCGGCGGAGGCGGCGTTCTCCCTGGATAACGAGATGTCGAGCATCCGCCAGGAAATTGTCGACGCCCAGCAGGATTTCGAGGAAAGCTCGCTTGTCGTAAGGCGGGTGCTTAACGAGATCCAGGAGCTGTACTTCTTCCGCAGGGTCAGGGAGGCCGCGCAGTTCCAGCGCCGCTTCAACGAGCTGTGGGAGCAGGACGACCTGTGGGGGCTCAAGGAGCTGTCCGTCGAGGTGCAGGCTGCGCTTAAGCGCGCGGGCAAAAACGGCGGACACTCCTAATGGGCGGACGGGGCTAAAGCGGGCAGGATGGCTTGAACAGGGCGGATGCGTGTAAGGAAGATATGCCGAGCGGGCCGCGTTGAAGCGGTAGCATAGAGCGAGTCGAGGCGGCAGGAACGTCTGGAAAGTGATGCGTGTAGGGAACAAATCAGGGTTGAAACGGATAGGAACGGCCTGAAAAGGTAGTGCGCGTAAGGAGCGGGGCGGTATGAGAAACGCAAGTTGGGAAGCCATCGTGGACGATTCGCGTTATCTGGCCTTTGTCGTCTATTTCAATCGGGATCGCGATTATTTCGAATGTCATGAAGTGATGGAGGAGCTGTGGCTGGAAAACGGCCGCAGCTCCTTGCTGCAGGGACTGCTTCAAGCGGCGGTCGGCCTGCACCATTGGGATAACGGCAACCGCTCCGGCGCGGTCAAGCTGATGACGGCTTCGCTGGAGAAGCTGGGCGCGTATGGCGGAGATATCGCGCTCGGTCTGGATCTGGCGGATTTGCGGCGGAGCTTGAAGCTTTGCCTGGCAGAGTTGTTGGCCGAGCGGCCGCTTGACGCTCCGTTCCGAGCCTTCGAGCTGCGGATCGTCGACGAGAGCCTCCGCGCGGCGGTGGAACGCTGGAGCGACGCCGGAATTGAGGCGGAGTAGCGAAGATGGTGGTGGTGGGCCTGCTAACGGCGCGTGAGGCCGTTATTCCGGAGATAGTGCCGATGGTGGGGCTGTTAACGGTGCGTGAGACCGTTATTTCGGCGATAGTGCCGATGGTCGGGCTGTTAACGGTGCGTGGGACCGTTATTTCGGCGAGAGTGCCGAAGAACGGGCCATTAGCGGTGCGTGAGACCGTTATTTCGGCGAGAGTGCCGAAGAACGGGCCATTAACGGTGCGTGAGACCGTTATTTCGGCGATAGTGCCGATGGTCGGGCTGTTAACGGTGCGTGGGACCGTTATTTCGGCGATGGCGGCGACGATTGGGCCGTTAACGGCGTGGGAGACCGCTAGCGGAGGCTTCGGCCGATTTTGTCGCCTGAGTGGCGGGGGAGTGAGCGAAGGAACCGCACATCGAGGATGGAAAAAAACAAACCGTCGGAGCCTCGCGAAGTGAAGCGTACCGACGGTTTGTTCTCATTAGGCGTTCGGGTTAAAATTGTCTTCGATAAGCTGATGAATCTCATCCGGCGACTTGCCTTGCTTGCTCCATTCTTCGATCTTGGCAAGCTCCTCGGAGCAGATGCCGCAGGTGCCGCTGTGATCCGTCCAGGTGATGCCGTCCTCGTTCTGGGACGCGACGTAGCAGCGGAAGAGGGAGGCATGCGGATCGTCTTCGTACTCCATGCAGCCGCAGTAGCAGTTGACCAGCTTCATGATGTCCTCGTACTTGCCGACAACCGAATACAGGTGCTTTGTTCTTCCCGAATATTTCTCGAGGAAGGAAGGCATGTCCGCGAGCGACGCCTCGGCTTCCCACGTTTCGTTCCCATGGCGGTGGGGTTCGCTGTTTTTATCCCCTCCGCCGCAAGCGACGAGCAGTATCCCGCCGGCGAGCAGCGCGGCCGGCAAGGCAAGCAGCCATTTGGCGTTCATTAGTCGTTGCCCTCCGGCTTATGTTTTTCGAAGAACGCTTTGAAATCGTCCAGCGAGTAGCCCACGGTCGCCTCCGATTGCCGCAAGCCGCCCTGCATGCGATCGGTTTCCACGCCTTCCTTGAAGTAGACCAGCGTAGGAGTGGCGTCGATGTTCATTTTGCCGAAGTAGTCCTCGAACTCCCTCAGGTTGAACTGGTGCATATTAATGCCGAGCTCGTCCGCGAGCGGCTTCAGCTCGGGTGTCGTGGCTTGACAGTGCGGGCAGTTCGAAGCGTAGAAGTAGACGAAGAAGCTTTCCTTGTCCTTCAGCTTCTGATTCAATTCGTCCGGAAGAATAAGATTGCTGTAATTCGGATCGTTCAATTGCGCGCGCGTCTCGGGCCACAGCTTGTCTTCCGGCTTGCCGTAGACGGTGTCCGGCTTCAGGTTGTTCAGTACGACGAGAGCGATGATCAACACGGCCAGAATGCCGAAGAAGATCGATAGTTTTTTCGCATTCATGAACTATTCCCCCCAATTCGAATCGGTAAATATGTACGGAAACATGGACATTCTCCTCCAACTCTCTTACATTATACCTAATAAGGCCGCCGAAAAAAACCGCGCGTTCGGCAATGACATGAAACTGTCAAAAAGAAAGCAGGTATAAAAATGAAAGCAACAATCAGACTCGATAAAATGCTCGGGAATCTCGGATACGGGACGCGCAGCGAAATTAAACAGTGGATCAAGCAGGGAACGGTGACGGTAAACGGAGAGGTAACCAAGGACCATGGGCGAAAAGTGGACCCGAACGCCGATGCGGTAACGTTAAACGGAGAGACGATTCGTTATCGCGATACGGTGTACGTGCTGCTGCACAAGCCCGCAGGGGTCGTATCCGCGACCGAGGATTACCGCGATCGGACCGTGATCGATCTGCTGGACGAAGACTTGACCGTGCTGTCGCCTTTTCCGGTCGGGCGGCTGGATAAAGATACGGAGGGGCTGCTGCTCATTACGAACGACGGAAAGCTGTCGCACGAGCTGCTCTCTCCCCGCAAGCACGTTCCGAAAACGTACCGCGCGCTGGTCGCCGGCGTCGTCGGCCAAGCGGACGCGGAGGCGTTCGGCAGCGGCGTAAGGCTGGATGACGACTATGTGACGATGCCGGCGCAGCTTCGGGTGCTCGCGTCCGCCGAATCGGCGGCTGGCGGCGGCATGAAGGCGGACGCGCCGGACGATGCCGCGGAGATGGCCGCGGTGCTCGGCTTCGCGCCTTCCGGCCAGGAAGCCCAGCCGTTAAGCTGGATCGAGCTGACGATTCACGAGGGCAAGTTCCATCAGGTGAAGCGGATGTTCGAGGCGGTGGGCAAAAAGGTGCTCTACCTGCGCCGGGTGGCGATGGGGCCGCTGCGGCTCGATCCCGGTCTTGCGCCCGGGGAGTGGCGCGAATTGACGGAAGAGGAAATCGACAGCTTGAGAAACTATCGGAAGGATGGACAGGAATGAATTATCGCTTGATTGCTTTGGATGTGGACGGCACCTTGCTTAACGACGATCACGAGCTGACGCCCAGAGTCGGACAGGCGGTTCGGGAGGCGGCGGAGCGGGGAGCGGAAATCGTCATCTGCACGGGCCGCGGCTCGACGAGCGCGCTCGGCGTACTCCGGGAGCTGGGCTTGCGGGGCACGATGATTACCCATAACGGCGCTTCCGTCGTCGACAGCGAGACGAGGGAAGTGATTCACGATACGGCCATCACGCATGAACGCGCGCGCCGCTACATGGACTTTTTACGGGAACGGGGCATCCATTACGATCTGAACACGGCGTTCGACCTGTTCGTCGAGGAGATGAACGAGGAGGCCGCGGCGATGTACGGAAATCTGCTGGCCAAGCCGATTAAGACGAGCTTTGCGGAGAGCCTGCCCGAACGGCTGGTAAAAATGTCGATCTACGCGCCCAAGCCCGTGCTCGACGAGGTCGAGTCGGAATGGCAAAGCTGGGCTCACGAGCTTCAGACGATTCGCAGCGGGGATTATTTTATCGACGTGCAGCATCCGAACGCAAGCAAAGGGCAGGCGCTGCAATGGCTGGCCGAACAGAGGGGAATACCGCGCGAGTGCATTCTGGCGATGGGCAATTATTATAACGATATGGAAATGCTGGCGTATGCGGGATGGGGCGTGGCGATGGAAAATTCGCCGGACGAGGTGAAGGCCGCGGCGGACGAAGTGACCGTCTCCAACAACGAGGACGGCGTCGCGGTCGTGCTGGAGAGGCTGGCGATCGCGCGGGCGTGACGCCGGGTGACACTGCCGCCGCATAGCTCTCGTAGGCCCGAGCATCCCGGCGCCGCATGAAAAAAAGCAAGCCGGTATCCGGCTTGCTTTACGCGCAAAGCTGGCGAACGCGCAGCGGTTGCTCCCGCGGTTTAGTAACCAGCGCGTAAAATGATGACGAGCAGAATAAACAAGACCAGCACGAAGGCTGCCGATGCATAATATCCGCCGACTGCACCAGACATGCAAATTCCTCCTTCATGAAGATGATAGTGGGGGGCGTGCCGAAGCGGGCGCATCTTGTGCGTGATTCGGAGAGTATAAACTTCGCTCTACTTTTCCGAATCAGCTCCGACAAAAACGCGATTCTGCGTCAGGAGGACGCCGAAGCCGTTTTTGTTTGTGTCCCTCACTTCGGTCTACATCTATATTATGAAGAAGGATGAGCGCGGATTGGACATTTACCCCGGGATGGACGATTTTGGGTAAATGCGGAGTAGGCGGTACAAGAAGGGGCTGTTCCCTAAGCCAGGGCGACTAAAATGACCCTCTATTGGCTTATGGAACACCCCCTAAAGTCATTAATAGCTGCGGCTGAAATCGACTACGTTGCGGACGGGCTTGCCTTCCTGCAAGTACGCATCCAGATTGTCCAGGAGGATTTCGGCGACCCGCGTCTTGTAATGGTCCGTCCAGCCTCCGATATGCGGAGTCACGATGACGTTGTCCATCTTCCAGAGCGGATGGTCCGATGGCAGCGGCTCGACTTCGAAGACGTCCAGACCCGCGCCGCCGATCGTCCCCTGCTCGAGCGCCGAGACGAGCGCGTCGGTGTCGACGGACGGTCCGCGCCCGAAGTTGAAGAACAGGCCGTCGGATTTCATGCGGGAGAACTTCTCCGCATTAAAAAGATGATGCGTCTCCTCGGTGTAAGGGAGCACGTTCACGACCATGTCGCTGCGGGACAGCACGTCGTCGAGCTTGTCCATGCCGTACATTTCGTCGATTTCGGCGATCGGACGGGCGCTCTTGCGCACGCCGAGCGTCGTCATGCCGAACGCCTTGGCCAGGCGGGCCATCTCCGTGCCGATCGCGCCGACTCCGATGATGCCGATCGATCGTCCGGCCAGCTGATAATACCGTTCCGACACGTGCCATTCTCCGCGGCTCTGCTGGCGGATCGCCCGATGCAGATTGCGGCTGAAGGCGAGCAGCATCGCGAACAGCGTCTCGGTCATCGACACCGGATGAATGCCGCTGGCGCTCGTCACGGCGACGCCGCGTTCGCGAAGTCGATCGAGCGGCAGCTTGTCCACGCCGGCCGAGTTCGTCTGCACCCACTTTAACCGGACGGCGGAGTCGACGGCTTCCTCCATCTTGGCGTTCCAGCCGAGCACGATCTCGGCATCGCGGTAGTGCTCCGCCGTAATTTCCGTATCTTGAGCCGATACGATGGTCCACTCCGGGATTCTCTGGCGGATTTGCTCGATATGTTCGTTTTTCAGCGGGAACAGCAGCAATAAAGTCGGCATGTTGAAAGTTCTCTCCTCATAATGAAGTAGTTGTCGATGCTCGATTTCAGGGCGCCCGGCCAATCAGCCTTTGCGGCGCTTCGGAACGGCAGCCGGACCTTCCGGCCGGCCCATCGCGGCGTAATCGGTAACTCGGTTTTTGCCGTTCGTCTTGCTGTGGTACATCGCCTGATCCGCCTGCTTCAACAAGGATTCGGCCGTGTCTCCGGGGGAAGCCATGCTGAAGCCGACGCTTACGGTGACGATCGTCTCCTTCTCGGTGCGGGAGCGGATGCTCTCGGCCGCTTTCGCCGCGGCGGAAGCCGGCCCGACAACGAAGGCGACAAGCTCCTCCCCTCCATACCTTCCGGCCAACCCGATCCCGTCCGTCTCCTCCACCAACAATGCGGCCACCTGCTTCAGCACGCCGTCGGCTTTATGGTGCCCGTGCGTGTCGTTCAGTTTCTTAAAATTGTCGATGTCGCAAAAGATCACCCCCGCCTGCCTGTCGCTTTTTAGAATCGGGTCCAGTCTGCCCATGAAGTATCTGCGATTGTACAGATTGGTCAAGCCGTCCGTAATGGAGGAACGATAGACGGATTGCAAAATCTCGACGACCCGTTCGAAAATGATGGCGAAGAGCAGAATATAGTAGAAGACCGGCAGCAAGCCCGCGATGGTTTTGAAAATGGACGCCTCGGGCGCCCAGTAGACGGAAGAAATGCTGGACAGCTGCATCGTAAAGGCGATCCACAGGCTGGTCATATACTTGCGGGGCTGACCGATATGCGGAGCGAACATCAGCACGAACAGCGGGCCTAACAGCAGCAAATAGCCGTCAAGAGCCGGCGCGGAGCGGATGGCGCCGATCCAGGACTCATCGGACGACAGCGCCACGGGAAGGATATCTCCGACGGCGGCCAGCAGGCCGCCCGCGAGCAGTCCGAAAAACCAGAGCCGCGTTCGCGGACGCCTGCGGTGATACAGCTCGAAAATCGCGAAGTTGATCACGATAAACGCATAGACCTCCAGGAGCTTGCCGACGAAAGCGAGCACCGGGGCGGACGGAGCCAGCTCCAGCGAAATCGCGATCTGCAGCAGCTGCTGGATTAAAATAAACGCGAGGGAGGTCAGCAGAGACCGGTAAGCGTGCCGACGGTTGCTCGCGAACAGCCGATAGGACATGAACAGCATGAGCGAGACGATAACGACGGCCATTGCCGACGAGAACAGCAAGGCGAATTTGTCGGAACTCAGCGTGATCAGAAACATGGGAGTCTCCTTAACAAGACGGTCTATGAAACTTGCAGAACATATGTTTCTAATATATCATATTTTGTGAGAGGTACGCATCAAGAACGTCGGAGACGAGCACCAAGAACGCCAGAACTAAGGAGGTAACGCCGTTGAACATCCTGCAGGCGCTGTTTTTTCCCCCGGAGCAGCCGGGAGGCGTTTCGTCCATGGTTCCCTATATTGGAGAGAGATTTCGCAAGGTCGGCTGGGAGATGGAAATGTTCTCGCTCCCGAAGCGCATTCGCAACAAAGGACAGGACGAAATCGACTTTGCCTCGTTCGATTGGCGGCCCTATGCGGGCAATGCCATTGTAGACAAATACATTCAGACTTACAAGGATTATATTTGGTGGGTGAAGCTCCGCCTGTCCGGGCAGCGCTTCGATTTGATTCATGCGCACCATCCGATCGCGGCGCTTGCCATGAAGCGGATTTTTCCCGATACGCCGCTGCTGGTGACGGTTCACTCCAGCTACGAGCGCGAGCTTGTGCTGAACGGGCGAATCGCCGAGGGCGGACCGGAGCACCGGTTTCTGACTTCCATCTACGGAGAGCTGGAGCGTCAGGCCGATCGCCTGATGACGGTGTCGAAGTCCTTTGCCCAATATATCGGCACTTACCTTCGGGATCCTGACAGCACGATCGTAATTCCGAACGGCTACGATGAGAAAAGGTTCAAGCCCGTGCCGCACGAAAACGAGGTGGCCCAGCTTGTCGCCGTATGCCGGCTCGTTCCGGCCAAAGGACTGGACGTTCTGCTGAAGGCGTGCGCGGAATTGCGGAAGCGGGACGCGAAATTCGTGCTTCACATTATCGGAGACGGTCCGATTCGTGAAGAGCTGGAACAGCTGTCGCAGAGGCTGGGCATTTACGACGATACGATTTTCTACGGCTACATGCTTCACCCGGAGGAACTGATGCCTTTCTTCGACGTGTTCGTCCTGCCCTCCCGGGCGGAAGCGTTCGGCTCGGTGTTCGCGGAGGCGGCGCTCTGCCTGCTGGCGCTCGTCGGCACGAACGTCGGCGGCATCGCCGAGCAGATCGAGGACGGGATCAACGGCCTGCTCGTGCCGCCGGAGGACCCGGTCGCTCTGGCGAACGCGCTGGAGACGGTGATCGGCGATCCGCACTTCCGCTACGAAATGGCCAGGGCCGGCTGGAATAAGGCCAAGGATATTTATTCGCTGAATCGGGTGATCAGCGAGCTTAAGCGGATTTACGTTTCGTTCGGCCCCGCCGAAGCGGACGCCGAGATCGCGGCCGACGCGGGGGACCGCGAAGGGGAGGCGTAAGCGGAATGGGCGCTGCTTTTACGTTTATTCACGCGGCGGATCTGCACCTCGACAGTCCGTTCAAGGGGCTGTCGAAGGCTCCGTCCGCCGTGCGGGAGCGGCTGCGCGAATCGACGTTCGCCGCGCTGCGCCGGCTCGGCGAGCTGGCAGCGCGGGAGCGCGTCGACTTCATCGTGCTCGCGGGCGACCTGTTCGACGCCGCGGACCGCTCCCTGCGCGCCCAGCTGCGGCTTCAGCACGTCCTCGGCGATCTGGCCGGGCATGGCATACGGACGTATATCGTAACCGGCAACCACGACCACGAGGGCGGCACGCAGGCCAAGCTGGATTGGCCGGACGGCGTGCACGTTTTCGGCTCGTCGCAGGTGGAATGCCGCGCGGCGCTTACCCGCGGCGGCGAATCGGCCGCCCATATTTACGGCATATCGTACCCGACGCGCGCCGTCGGGGACAATCTGGCGCTTCGCTTCAAGAAACGGGAGGGGGCGCCTTTTCATATTGCCGTGCTGCATGCGAACGTGAACGGCGACCCGGCGCACGACGATTACGCCCCCTGCCGGCTGGAGGAGCTGGCGGCGTCCGGCTTCGACTACTGGGCGCTGGGCCATGTGCACGATCGCCGCGTGCTCAGCGAGTACCCGCACGTCGTCTATCCCGGCAATCTCCAGGGGAGAAGCGTGCGGGAGACCGGGGGCAAGGGCGCCTACGTCGTGTCCGTCTCCGCCTCGGGGAGGGTGGACATGCAATTTCACGATCTCGCGGACGTTCTCTGGCGGGAGATCGCGGTTTCGATCGACGGGATGGAGCGCGAGCAGCAGCTTCAGGAGGCGCTGCTGGACGCGCTGGAGGAGGCTCGCCGCGCTTCGGCCGGACGCGCGACGATCGCGCGCCTTCGCCTGGAAGGGCGGGGAGCGCTGCATGAGCGTCTGATGCGGGCCGAAGCGGCCGAGGAGTGGCTGGAGGGGCTGAGGGAGAGCTTGACGCCGCCGGAGGAAGCCGACGACTGGGTGTGGCCGGAATCGCTGCACGTGCGCACGGCCGGGGAGCTTCGGCTGGAGCGGGCCGCCGAGGAAGACGGGTTTCTGGGCGAGCTCGTTCGCCGAGGGATGCTGGAGGCGGCCGATCCGGAGGCGGCGAAGGCGCTGCTGGACGAGGCGGCGGCGCCGCTGCGCAAGCAGCCGCGGCTTCGCCAGTGGCTGGACAGCCGCTCGCGCGAGGAGCGCGAGCAATGGATTCGCCGGGCGATGGAGCTGAGCGCTTCGCTGCTGCGCGACGAGGATGCGAAGTAGCCGCGAGCGAGGAGGTTCGGGAGAATGTACATAAGGGAAATCGAAGTGGACGGATACGGCGCGCTGAGCGGGCTGAGGCTCGCGCTCGGCGAAGGGCGGACAACGGTGCTCTACGGCCCCAACGAGGCCGGCAAAAGTACGTTGCTTCGTTTCGTGCGGAGCATGCTGTACGGCTTCCCCACGCGCAAGGAGCCGGTGGAGCGAGGGGAGCCGGTGTTCGGCGGCCGACATGGCGGACGCCTTGTTCTGGCAGACGCGGGCGGGCGCGAATGGCGGATTGAACGCCATGCGGAGCGGAGCGGCGAGATTCGGCTGAGGGACGATTCCGGGAACGAGCGGATCGTCGGTCAGGCGGAATGGGAGCGGCTGCTGCTGGGCGGTCTGTCGGAACGATTGTTTCGGCAGCTGTTCGCCGTGTCGCTCAACGAGCTGCATGAGCTGAGAACGCTGCAGGGCGAAGAGCTGGGCAACTATTTGTACCATGCGGGACTGGCCGGGGGCGCGTCGATTACGGAGGCGCGCCGCCGGATCGGCGCGGAGCTGGACCGCCTGTACCGGCCCAAGGGCTCGAACCAGGAGATGAATCGTCTGCTGGCGGGCATCAAGGAGCTGGAGACGGCGATACGCCAGAGCCGCGACGGCATCCGCGATTACGCCGAGACGACGGAAGAGCTGGAGCGGGTCGGGGAGCGGCTGGCGCGAATCGACGAAGAGCTGCCCGCGCTCAGGCTGGAGTCGGCCAAGCTGCAGGGCGCGCTGGACCTGCGGGAATGGTGGCTGAAGCGGGAGGCGCTGCTCGCGGAGATCGCCGAGGCGCGGTCGGTGCTTGCCGATCCTGCCGTGCCGCTGCTGTCCGAGGAAGCCGCCGGGAGCTGGGCCGAGCTGAGGAGCCGGCGCAGCGCCGCCGCGGACAGGCTGGCCGCGGAGAGGGAAGCGCTCGGGGAGCTGAGGCGGCAGCGGGATGGGCTGCGCTGGGACGACGAGCGGCTGTCGGCGTTCCCGGAGCTGGAGCGGCTGGAGGCGATGCGCGAAGGGATAGCGGCCAAGCGGGAGGAACGGATCGCGCTGGAAGCGGAGCGCGTGGCGGCGGACGATACGGTGCGTGGCTCGCTTGCGCTGATCTCCCCGGATTGGGGAGAGGCGGAGCTGGCTGCGTTCGGGGGCCTGGCGGCGGACCGCGAGCAGGTTCGGACGCTGCGGCATTCCCGCGAGGAGGCCGAGAGGGCGTCGATGACGCTGCAAGCCGAGCTTCGCAGACTGGAGCGGCAGCGCGAGGTGCTGCTGGAAGAGGAGGCGGCGATGCAGGCCGGGGAGGAGGCGGATGGACGGGAGCGGCCGATGACGCCGTCTGCGTTCGGCTTCCTGCCCCGGACGAAAGCCGAGCTGCTGCAAGCCTGGCATCAAGCGGAGGATGCCCGCAGAGCGTTCGAACGGATCGTCTCCGCGGGAGGAGCGGGATTGCCCGGGCGCGCGGTCCCTTCTCGCTCGGGAAGGGAGAAGGGCCGGGGCATTCCCGCGTGGCCCGTCTGGCTTGCGGCCGTCTTGGCGATCCTGGCGTTCGTCTGGCCGTTCCTGCCGGGGCAGGAGGAGCGGCTGTCGCCGGTTGCCTTTCTTTTCTCGGCGGCGCTGCTGGCGCTGGCAGCCGGTCTGGCCGCTTACGCCTGGAGCCGGCGGGGGAAAGAGGCCGCTGCGCAAGCCCCGGGGAATCGCGGGGCATCCCCCGAGGCGTATCTGGCCGGCCGGAGCCAGGTGAACGAGAAGCTGCGGCTGCTGCTGGACGGCGGGGAAGCCGCGGCGGCGTTCCTGGCGGAGGATTCGCCGGAAGAGGGCACGGAGGTTCCGGCCGAGGAAGCGGACGCCCACTGGCACAGGCTGCGCGAAGCGGTGCACGAGCAGATCGGGCTGTGGGAACGAAGCGAGCGCGCGGCCGCGCGAAGACAGCAATTGCAAGGCAGGATGCAGGAGCTGCTGAAGGAGAGAAATTTGATCGCACGCGACGCCGACGAGCAGCGTGCAGGACTGGAAGCGGCGGACGGGCAGTGGAGGGAGTGGCTGAGCACGCGCAGGCTGCCGCTCCATCTGACGCCGGGCGGAGCGTCGGAGCTGTTCGCCGCGGCGGAACGCGGGCAAACGGCGCTGCGGCACAGGAAGCGGCTGGAGGAGCGCATCGACGCGCTGGATCGCGCGATCGGCGATTTCGATCGGACGGCGGCCGCGCTCGCGGAGAAATGGCCGCCGCCCGCCGGACTGGGATCGGACGTCCATCTGGCCGTGCAATGGCTGTACCGAGAGACGGCGGGAGAGCGTTCCGCCAAGGAGGCGGCCGAGAGGCTGGAGGGCCAGATCGCGGTCGCGCTGGCCAAAGCGCAGGAAGCCGAACGCGAGCTGGAGCTTGCGAGTGAACGCGCTGCGGACATGCTTCGCGAGGCCGGAGTCCGCTCGGAGAGCGAGCTGGCCGAGCGGATACGCGTAGACGAGCGCTGCCGGGAGCTGCGCAGGGAGGCGCGCGAAATGCAGCTGCGGCTGGAATCGGGCCGGGACGCCGCCGCTCAAGCCGAGCTGTACGAGCTGCTGGGCGCGCTCGACGAAGCCTCGCTCGCCGCACTCGTCCAGGAGCGGCAGGCTCGTCTTGCCGAGGTCGAGACGAGCCGGGCGGAGCTGCTGGACCGCCGCGGGCGTCTGTCGCAGGAACTCGAAAGACTCCGCGGGGAGGCCGAGCAGGAGGACAAGCGGCAGCGGCTGGGAGAACTCGAAGACCAATTGGAGGCGCTGACCGAGCGTTACGCGGTTTTGGCGCTTGCGGACAGCTTGATCGTGCGCACGAAAGCGGTCTACGAGCAGGAGAAGCAGCCGGAGGTGCTGCTGCGGGCTTCGCGCTATTTTCGACAGATGACCGACGGGGCCTATTCCCGCATCGTCGCGCCCGGCGATTCGCGGACGCTGCTCGCGGAGACGGAGGGGCGCGCGCAGCTGGACAGCATTTACTTGAGCCGGGGGACGCAGGAGCAGCTTTACTTGGCGATGCGGTTCGCGCTGTGCGACGCGGCGTCTCCGGAGCATCCGCTGCCGCTGCTGATGGACGACTTGTTCGTCCATTTCGACGAGACGAGGCTGGCGCGCACGCTGCCGGTGCTGGAGGAGCTCGGGGGCACCAGGCAGGTGCTGATGTTTACCTGCCACCGCCATGTCGCGCAGACGATCGTCTCCGGCATTGCCGGAGCCAGCCTGCTTACGCTCGAAGCTTAGGCGGAGGGCCGGACGGATCGGGCGAGGGCGGACCGGGCGGCGGCAGCGGCAGCGCGCGGTCGCGGCCGATCAGGAACAGCCAGCCCAGGCTGAGCAGGCCGAACATCGGATACAGCGCCGAGAGCAGCGTGCCGAAGCCGAATTGCCCGGCGAGGAAGCAGAGCAGCAGCAAAGCCGCCGTCAGCATCCAGGGCGAGACTTTCGTCCGTTCGTGCAGTTGAAGCGTAAGCCCGTAGATGTCGGCGACAAGCGTCGTGAAGATTTCCATGAAGATCAGGAACACGTACACCCAGTGCAGCCACGCCCCGAGCTCCCGGGCAATCCCGCCCATCGGAATGTCGAACTGGTCGATGCCGGGCATGCGCGAAGCGAGAGCGAAATGTCCGGCAAGGAGCAGCGCTCCGATGCCGATTCCGCCCATCCAGGCGCCTTTGCGCAATACGAGGGCGTCGCCGATTGCCGAGCCCAGCGGAACGAGAACGGCCTGGGACATCGACAGATTAAAGGCGGCGTACAGAAACGGGGACAGCCAGGCCGCCCAGGGGGATTGCTCGTTCGGGGCGCGGAACCATTGATCCGATAACGGGTTGCGCAGCGTCTCGAACAAAAGAAACAGCGTAAAGAAGATCATCAGCGGGACGACGATCGTATTGATCGTCAGAATCGCGTTCATGCCTTTGCGCAGCAGCAGGAAGCAGGCGAACATCGTCACGATCAGCCCGGTCTGGTAGCTGAGGTTAAGATGCTCCGAGAAGACGGAGCCCGCGCCGGCCAGCATGACCGCGTTGACGCCGAGCAGCACGACCAGCATCGCGTGGCTGACCCAGCGTCCGGCATAATCCCCGAACAGGTGCTTGTTCAAATCCTCGTAAGACCTGGCGTTCAGCTTCGCCGACAGCAGCATCACCTTCGCGCCGATCCATACGAAAAAAAACGTGGAGACGATAATAAGATACGGTCCCCAATACCCGAATCGGGTGAAAAATTGCAGTACTTCCCTGCCGGAAGCAAAGCCCGCACCGACGACGGTTCCGATAAATACGAGCGCGACTTGAATGCTTCTGGCCCAATGTTTCATTCGCGGAACCCCCCGACCCCAACTCGTCCATTCTTATCTCTACTCTATGTTGCCGATTGGACGGGCATGACTCGGAAGGCACTCGGAGAGCGCTTTCGACGCGCAAACTCCGACAGTCGCCGGGGTCATGCCCTTATATTTCTGCTGCAACAATAACCGTTCGCCTGCCCTTATCGTTGGCTCTCGAACGGTTGTTGGCGTTAGGCGGCCTTGATTGCTCCGCACGATTTCACCCCTTTTCCGTACGATTTGACCCCCTGACGAACCCGGATTTCCCCCTAATGACTACGGTAGAACCTGCAAGCGACAATCGGATACGAAAAGGCGATAGATTCGCAATATCGTGGCGTTACGGCGGGAAGCTCCCTTTTCCTATAATCGAAGTGGTTGGAACGTCTAAAATAAGGGGGCATCGAGAGCGATGACAGAACGGGCGCCAAGAGAGCCGCTGCTTGTGTCGTCGGACGAACGGGCGGTTTGGCGGCAGACCGAGCCGAGATTTGCGTCAGGGCATCCGACGATCGACTTGGCATGGACAGGCGAAAAGCATCAAAGGATGGAAGGGTTCGGCGGATGCGTCAACGAATTAGGGTGGTTGGCGCTCAAGTCGACAAGCGAAGAAGCACGGGAGGAAGTGCTGAAGGCGCTGTTCGACAAGACCGGAGACGGGCTGCGCCTGGAGCTGAACCGGATTCCGATCGGAGCGACCGATTACTCCGTGAACTGGTACAGCTGCAACGACAATGAGGGCGATTACGAGATGGAGCGGTTTTCAATCGACCGCGATCGGCAGAATTTGCTGCCTTACGTCAAGGCGGCGCAAGCGATTCAGCCGGACATGAAATGGTTCGCTTCGCCGTGGAGCCCTCCTACGTGGATGAAGCATCCGCAAACGTACAACTACGGCAAACTGGTCGCGACGGAACGGAATTTGCAAGCCTACGCGCTCTATTTGCTAAAGTTTGCGGAAGCTTATGCGGAGGAAGGCGTGCGGATCGCGCAGCTTCATTTTCAGAACGAGCCCGTCACGCATCATCGCTTCCCTTCGTGTGTATGGACCGGGGAAGAAATGCGGGATTTTCTAAAGCATTATCTCGGTCCGTTGTTCCGGGAAAAGCAGCCGGAAATCGAGCTGTGGCTCGGCACGCTCAATACCGATTCGTACGACAGCTACGCAGGCGCCGTCCTGAACGATCCGGAAGCGAAAGCGTACGTGAGCGGCGTCGGTTATCAATGGGCGGGCAAGCAGGCGATTCAGCGAACGCATATCGCGTTTCCGGAAGTGCGGCTTATGCAGACGGAAAACGAATGCGGAGACGGCAAAAATATGTGGGAATACGCGCACTACATTTTTGGCCTGTTGTGGCATTATTTAAATAACGGCGTCGAAAGTTATGTCTATTGGAACATGGTGCTCCCCAAAGGCGGGGAATGCACGTGGGGCGGATACCAGAACAGCCTCGTCAACGTGGACCCGGATAACGGCGAGGTGACATGGAACCCTGAATTTTATTTGTTTAAGCATATGTGCCGCTTCGTCGGCAAAGGTGCGGACAGGCTTGGCCTCCGGGGAGGCTGGAGCGGCAACGCCATCGCGTTCGAGAACACCGAAGGGCGCAAAGCATTCATCGTGCATAATCCGCATGATGCGCCGAGAACGATTACGATCGCTTGCGAAGGGGCCGTCTACGAAGTGCCGATGACCGCGAAATCTTTTCATACGCTTGTTATTTGAACTTAAAAGGAGCGAAACCTTCCTATGACATGGCTATCTGTGAAAATGAAAAAGTCGGCATCCGTCGTGCTTGCAGCGACGCTTGTCGCCGGTTTGGTCGCAGGCTGCACGAACAGCAATAATGATAAGGGCAGCAGCGCCTCTCCGTCGGCCGAGGCCTCCCCTTCCGCTTCTTCGCCAAGCAATGCCGGCAGCAGCGGAGACAAAATTACGATCCGCTTCGCTTACAACTGGACGGGTGCGGACCCGAAAGCGTCGTATTTCGAAGGCAAGCTGAAGGAGTACGAGGCGAAGCACCCGGAAATCACCTTCAAATTCGAAGCGACACCGGGCGAGGAGCACCGCACGAAAATCAAAGTGGACACGACGGCCGGCAATTTGCCCGACATTTTCACCTACTGGCTCGGGCCGGTTAACCTCAAGCCGCTTGTCGATGCGAACGAAATTCTCGACATGGACGAATATTTAAGCAAGAGCGGCACGGTGAAAAAAGAGCAGTACACCGATATCGCCTGGTCGTTCTTCGATATCGAAGGCAAAAAATACGGTCTGCCGCTCGAAGCGTTCAAAGGCTTCTTCATGGCCAACCGCGAGCTGTTCCAAAAGTACAATCTCGAATATCCGAAAACATATGCCGATCTGACCGAAGTCGCCAAAGTGTTCAACGACAATGGCATCGTGCCGTTCAGCATGGGCAGTAAAAACGGCCAGCCTTCACACTTGTTTTTCAGCTATTTGGCGTACCAATTCCAGGACGGCTTCGACGACGCGCAGAAAATCCCGCAAACGTACCAATACGATACGGACGCGGTCCGCCAAGCGGCGCAAGCGGTCGCGCAGATGAAGGCGGACGGCATCTTCCCGAGCGACACGGTCGCCAATGGAGATTGGGGTCCGCAGCTGTCGCTCTATAACGAGGAAAAAGCGGCGATGGTGTACGAATTTCCGTGGATGATCGGCAATGTGAAGCAAGAGATTGTCGATAAGAGCGATCTGATCGACTTCCCTGCTCTCGAAGGTTCCGTCGTCGACCCGTCGTCTTATACGATCGGGGCCGTCGCGATGGGTCTGCTCATCAACCGCAAATCGTTCGAAGACCCGGCGAAGCAGCAGGCGCTCGTGGATTTCGCCGACTTCATCAACTCCGACGAGGTGCTGGGCGAAGTGGCGAAGGGCGGTTTGTTCCCGGCGAAGCAGATGGAGCTTGATCCGTCTACGCTGTCCCCGCTCTACGCCAAAGCGATGGAATTCACGAAAAACCAAAACGTATGGCCGCATCACGAGAGCTACGTTCCCGACAGCAACGCCTATTCCGTCATCCTGAGCTCTCTGGACGAACTGTTCGCGGGCTTCGTATCGCCCGATGAATATGTGTCCAAGACGCAGAAAGCGCTCGACAAGGCGAAGTGACGGATATCGCGGAACAAGGAGGAGGGGGCGCGTTCCCCTCCTTTTGTTTACGCAGCTGTGCAAGGGAGGAGGAGAAGACTATGCGGCGAAAACAAGATTCGCTTTTTTACGGCGGATTCGTCTTGCCCGCGGTGATCGTCTACACGCTGTTCATGATCTATCCTGTCGCGATGTCGGCGGGGTACAGCTTGACGGAGTGGAACGGGGTAACCGCCAAGACGTTCGGAGGGCTGGGCAATTATCAAGAGTTGATCGCGGACGGCGATTATTGGCAGGTCGTTCGCAATACGGGGCAATTAATCGCGTATTCTCTCGTCTTTCAGGTGGGAGCAGGGCTCGCGATCGCCTATTTGCTGGCGAAGGTCGTGCGAGGGTTCCGGTTTTACCGGTCGGTATACTTTATTCCGGTCATTATTTCGCCGGTTGCCATCGGCCTGATGTTTTCGCTGTTTTACAATTCGGATACCGGGCCTTTGAACCACTTGCTCGATTCGCTCGGTTTGTCCTCTTGGAAGAGACAGTGGCTGTCCGATCCGCACACGGTGCTGAAGGCGGTCATGGCGCCGCAAATCTGGCAGTACATCGGCCTGTACGTCGTCATTTTTCTGGCGGCGATCCAGCAGGTGCCGGAGGAGCTTGTCGAGAGCGCGCGGATGGACGGAGCCGGCCCGTTCCGGACGTTCTTCAACGTCGTTATGCCGCAAATCTGGGACGTGTTCCAGGTGTGCGTCATTCTGGCGGTGACGGGCTCGCTCAAGTCGTTCGACCACGCCTGGGTCATTACGTCGGGAGGGCCGGGCAACGCATCTTCGTTCATCGCCCTGCAAATGTTCAAAACCGCGTTTATCAGCAACGAAATCGGCTACGGCAGCGCGATGACGATTACGATTTTGGCCTATGCGACGCTGTTTACGGTGCTGTTTAAAAGAATTTGCGCCAGACTGTATAATTGAAAGGGGAATGGAGGATGACTTACGCCATAAGGCGGGCCGCAGGGTTGTCGCGGGGCCTCGTGCTCGCGGTTTTCGCTTTGTCGACGCTGTTCCCGTTTTATTGGGTGCTCGTCAGCTCGCTCAAAGACAAGCATCAAATTTACGCCAATCCGTTCGGCCTGCCGGCGAATTGGCATTGGGGCAACTATGCCGATATTTGGCAGACGGCGCATTTGTCGCGTTATTTTTGGAACAGTCTGTTCATCTCCGCCTGCGCGGTGGCGATTATGCTTCTCATTGGAGCGATGGCCGCGTACGTGCTTGCGCGGAAGGAGAGGAGCGGCTGGCTGTACGCGTACTTCACGCTCGGGATCATGATTCCGGTGCACGCCATTCTGATTCCGTCCTTTGTGCTGCTCAAGCAGCTTCATCTTCTGAATTCGCATTTCGGTTTGATTCTGATATACGTGGTAAGCAATCTGTCGCTGTGCGTGTTCATCCTGCACGGCTTTCTGAAGGGCATTCCGCGCGAGCTGGAGGAGGCGGCGGCCATCGACGGGTATGGCCGGGTGCGCACGTTCGTCTCCATCGTGCTTCCGCTCGCGAAGCCGGGGCTGGCGACGGTCGGGACGCTCGGCTTTCTGAATTGCTGGAACGAGTATTTGTTTGCTTACGTGCTGATCGGCAGCGAACCGTCGAAGACGCTGACGCAGGGCGTGATGGCGCTAACCGGGCAGTATTCGACCGACTACGCGCTCGTATGCGCCGGACTTGTCGTTTCGATGCTGCCGCTCTGGCTCGTGTATATGCTGTTTCAAGAACAGATTGTCAAAGGCATGACGGCGGGCGCGGTCAAAGGCTGATCGGTTCGACTTCGGGGAGGGCAAGCGCGATGGGCAAATTCAAACAACCGGGATGGCGGTCGCCGTCCATCCAGACGAAGCTGATCGGCGCGTTGTTCGTTATCGCGCTGCTGCCCGCCCTCGTCATCAATTGGTATTATTACGAACGCACGAACGTATCGTTGGAGCAGAAAATCAGATCCTATAACGAAGAACTGCTCAAACAATTAAGCGATAAAGTCGGTTTCGTATCCGAGCAGGTGAGGACGACCGAAACGCAGTTGATCGCGTATTCCGTTACTTCCCGGGCATTCATGGACTACGCGGAAAAGACGGGCGCGGAAAAGCTCGACACGCTCAAGAAGACGGAGGAGCTGCTCGCCAACTTCAAACGATCGTATCCCTATATTACGGAGATTTACATGGTCGGCTCCGACGGCACAATCTATTCGACCGATCCTTACTTGAACCGGGATGAATTAAAAGCGATGACCTGGGTCGAGGAAGCGCTCCGCACGCCGACAGGCCAAGCGGAGGGCGAACTGCTGCTCTCTCATACGCCGACCTATACGCTGCTGCAGGAGCGCGAGGTTCTGTCGTTCGTTCGCCAGGTCGGCGCTTACGGCACCCGCAGGGATCTCGCCCTGATCCAGATCGACGTCGACGCGGCCAAGTTCGGCTCATTATTGCAGCTTATGCCGACGGACCAGGCCGAGAGCGTCTTTCTCATGGACAAGCAAGGCCGCATCATTCAAGAGCGCACGTCGGCAGAGCTGTCGGATACGGCAGCGGCGGACATTCGCAAGCGAGTCGCAGGCAATACCGGAATCGCCACGACGACGGCGAAGTCGGACGGCCAGACGCTCATGCTGAGCGTGAGGCCGCTCGAAGAGCGCGGGTGGGCGATGGCGGTCGCCTCTCCGCTGTCGCGGTACAGCCTGGACTTCCGTCATTTGCGCAGCATCCTGCTTATCGTCGCCGGTCTCGCGCTCGCCGTTGCCGTTTTGTTCGCCATTTTGCTGTCGCATGGCATTCTTCGTCAATTCCATACGCTCATTCGCTCGATGAGAAGAGCAGGCGAGGGGCAACTGAACGTCAAAGTGCCGGTGTCGAACAGTCCGGACATCGGCATGGTCGCCGTCACGTTTAATACGATGGTGGAAAAAATCGATCAGCTGCTCAAGGATTCGGTGAAGAAGGAGGAGGAGAAGACGGCCGCCGAGCTGAAGGCGCTGCAGGCGCAAATCCAGCCGCATTTTATATACAACACGCTGAATTCGATCAAGTGGATGGCGATATCCGAAGGGGCGGACAAAATCGCCGACGCGGTCGTCGCGCTTGTGAAGGTGCTTCGTTTTACGTACCGAACGAACGAAATTTTCATTCCCATTAAAGACGAGATGGAGTTCATTCGGGATTATGTTCAGGTGCAGCGGATGCGGTTCGGGGAAAAAATCGAAGTGGAATACGAGTGGGATGAGCGGATCGACCGCTATTACACGCTCAAGTTCATCATTCAGCCGATCGTCGAAAACGCGATGATTCACGGCTTGGCCAACAAGGCGTACAACGGTCTCATCATCGTGCGCGGCGTGCTGGACGAAGCGAACCGGCAAATCCGGTTCGAGGTCGAAGACAACGGCGTCGGCTTCGCGCCGAAGCCGAGGGATCAAATGTCGGGCGTCGGCATGGCGAACGTAGACGACCGGATACGGATGCATTTCGGCGAACAGTATGGGCTAACTGTAGAGAAACCGCTGCGTCTCCATACGCGCATCGTCGTCACGATTCCGATTTTGACCGAAGGCAAGGTGGTCTAGATGTACGATATTTTGATCGTCGAAGACGAAATGCTGGTCACCGTCGGCATCGTCAACAGCATCGATTGGCGGGAGGCCGGGTTTAACGCTCCGCATACGGCGGCCAATGGCAACCAGGCGTGGGAGCTGATGGAGCAAATCAAATTCGACGTGATCATGACCGATATCAAAATGCCGGAGATGGACGGTCTCGATCTCGTCAGAACGATGCGCGACCATAACTATTCCGCGGAAGTGATCATCCTGAGCAGCTACACCGATTTCGAGTACGTAAGCGAAGCGCTGGAGCTGCAGACGTGCAGCTATTTGCACAAGCCTGCCATGATGCCGGCCGATATCGTTCAAGCGGTCAAGAAAGCGGCGGCGCGGCGGGAGGAGTCCAAGCGGCAAGCGCAGACGGCTCATCGAATTGAGCGGTTGTACCTTAACAGTGCAAGAAAGCTGAAGGAACGCTTGCTGCTCGACTTGCTCGCCGGCAGCGAAGTCGGCGACGCGCAGTGGCAGGAAGTGCCGCTTCAATGCGACCCGGCGGCGAGCATCGTTGCGGTTGTCCGTTTCCGCAACGGGGATCAAGTGCTGCAGAACTCCTTCAAGGGAGATGCAACGTTGTTCGCATATGCTGCGACGAATGTGATCGATGAAGTATTTCGCGCCGAATCCGGGTACGAGTCCGTCTGCAAAGCGCCGGACCTCGCCGTCATTTTGTTATCCGGTGCGTCGGAAGACAGGGAGGGGAAGCGGAGCGAGCGGTTCACGACACTGTCGCGCGTGCTGCGAACGTATTTCCAGCTCGATGTCGAGATGGCGCTGCAGACCGGGCCGATCGCCTTGCGCAAGCTATCGCAAGCCGCGGGCGCACTGCTCAAGGTGCTGGACGAACGCGAGCAGCGCGTGCCTGCGGATCGGCTGATCGTTGTTGAAGGAACCGCGGAGCCGCGCTGGACCTACCGCTCTGAGGAATGGCTCGACGGCGGCTGGTTTAGCGATTCGTTCCCCGGCGCGGCTAAGGTGGAACAAATTTATCGCGAGCTTGAACGCAAAAACGCCACGTATCGCCAGACGCTGGAGCTGAGCGGCATGCTGCTCGGTATGCTGCTGCAGCGCGCGGCATCTTATCCGGGCGTTCTGCACGAGCTGTACCGCGCCGAACCGGAGATGTACTCCCGGCTGCAAGCGCTGGGCGCGGCGCCGGAGCTGAAAAGGTACGTGATCGGGCTGTGGGGAACGGCGCAAACGCTTATGCAAAGCTCGCATCCGCAGGAAATCGAGAAGGCGCTGCAATATGTCGAACGGAATCTGCACGACCAGAAGCTCGGTCTCGAATCGGCGGCTGCGCTCGTCAACGTGAGCCGCGCGCATTTTAGCAGATTGTTTAAGGAACATACCGGGGAGACGTTCCACCAATACGTCACGAAGTCGCGTATCCGAAGAGCGGAGCATCTGGCCCGCACGACCGATCTGAAAATGTACGAAATCGCCGAGAAGGTAGGCTACCCCAGCTCCAAATATTTCAGCAAGCTGTACAAGAAGCGAATCGGCAAGCAGCTGTCCCATATCCGCTCGCACAAAAAACTCTAACCGGGATTTCCTCGGTTAGAGTTTTTACTGTATGCCCGGCAAAGGGCCATAGGCTATAGATTGCGGTCGAGCAGCTTAAGAGCAAGAACGTTCTGCGTATCGGGGTCCAGATCGAGCTTCAACCACCCTCCGGATACCTCCAGCGACAGGACGTTCGTTCGGCTGCCTTCGGGAATGCCGAGCAGCTCGGCTGCTTGAGCGCCTTTCATGCCGTAATCGAGCTTCTCGATTCCGGTGTCCACGGTTTTCGAAGCGATCTCGATGTAGACGACTTTATCCCGTTCGTTCAGGCCGACGGACAGGCCGTCGTACTCCCATATTTCGATCGTTTCGGCATCGTCGGGTAACGGGTAAGTGTCCTTGGGCGTTCCATAGCGCTTGATCACGTCTTTATCCGTATAACCGAGCTTAAGATAGGCGAGCGACGGAGATTTGGCTTGGAAGGACGAATGGTTCGGAACGGCCGGTTCCTCGGGCGAAACGGAGGAATGGACGGTCGACGTCTCCACGGAGGTCTCGGAAGGCTCCGTCGGTCCGCCGGATTCGACGGGCGGAGCTTCGGACGCGGAGGAGCTCTCTGGCTCGTCGTTATCGGACGCTTGCGGATTTGCGGAAGACTGCTGCTCGGGCAGCGGGAGCTTCGCCATGTTCGTTGGCGCTGACGGCGAAGTCGGAACCGAAACCGATGTCGGACCGGGACTCGAAGACGCCTCGGACTTGTCCGGCGGGGATGAAGTGCATGAGGCCAAGCTGACGGACAGGAGCAGTATGCTCCCGGCTCGCAAGAAAACCGGCAGATCGATCGTCATGTTTCATCCCTCCCTGAACTTCCCTTCATCTATATAAGACAAGACATAAGCTGGAAAAGTTTCGGATGTTTGAATTTATTTTTATTTTTCATGCTATTGTCGCATAAGGTCAAAATAACGCCGGGACTTTAGTCTTATTTTTGAACGGGGCTATTTTAGGTTCCGACTCGCTGAAAAATCCGAAAATCCGGTGTTGCGCGGGGCAAAAGGATATGGTACGTTAAACGGAAACGACAACGGGGGGTGGAGAAGACGATGGAGATTCTCAAGGAAAGAATTTTGAAAGAGGCCAGCGTCATCAATGCAGGGGTGTTGAAGTTGGATTCTCTGCTCAATCATAGCGTCGATCCTCAGCTGACGATGGAGATGGGCAAGGAATTCGCGATCCGGTTCGCGGGCGAACAGATTACGAAGGTGCTCACGGTGGAGTCCTCCGGCATTCCCGTCGCTTTCGCAACCGCGCTGCAATTCGGCGTTCCGCTCGTATTCGCGCGGAGGAAGAAGACGCTGCTTGAAGAACCCGATGCGTATTGCGAGCGCGTTCCTTCGTTTACGAAAGGAATCGTCACGGATCTGATCGTGTCCCGTCATCTGTTGAGCAAGGAAGACTCCGTGCTGTTCATTGACGATATTATCGCCAACGGCGACGCGGCGCGCGGATTGATCAAGATTATCGAGCAATCGGGAGCGAAGCTGAACGGAATCGGCATCGTGCTGGAGAAATCGTTCCAGGCCGGCGGCAAAGCGCTGCGCGACCTCGGATACCGTGTGGAGACGCTGGTGAGAATCCAATCTCTCGAGAACGATAAGATCACGTTCGAAGATTAGCAAATCGGGCGGCGTTCATTCTTCCGATCTTGACGGCAATCACGTATAATAGAATTATCCTGCAGAAGGGGAGGCGAACTGCAATGGCCAATTCGAATCAAATCAACTTGCCGGTCGACTTTTTCCTGAACAAGCTGGAAGAGGCTAAAATTCACTTCGAGCGCGCGCTCGATTGCAAGCATACGGAATTCGACGACCTGTATCCTTACATGATCGAGCATCCGCAATTTTTCTGGTATAAACGCTATGTAGCCTGGTCGGAGCTGCTGACGATCGTGAAGCTGTGCGAGCAATTGGAGCTTTCTTGGACGGAGAGCTTTGCGCCTCATCAGGCGGAATACGTACAGGGAAGAGTCATGTCCAGCAAAGTGCTCGACTACTGGTACGAGACGAACGATACGAAAGAACACGTCGGATAATGCGAATCGGCGACCCTATCGGAAAACCCGCTTGACGCCGTGTCCAGCGGGTTTTCCTGTGTCAACGGAAGAAGGAGGGAACGCAATGGACTTATTGAACGATGAACAATTGGACAAGCTGCGCGTGGACGGGACGAAAATCCGCATCGTCCGGGATGCGCTGGCGGAAAACGACGTAAGAGGCATCGTCGTCGCCTGGGATGAGGAATACGTATTGGTCCGCCGTCCCAATCGCAGGGTCATCAAAATCAAGCGGAGCTATCCGATTCAGCTGGCCAGCGAGGAGCGCAAATGGTCGGCTGAATGAAGCGGGCCCTCCGGAGGAATGCTGAGAGGAGGCGGGCGGTTAGGCTTTGGCCTGATCGCCTCTAACGATTCCCGGTAACGGAGGAGATCAATCGCATGACGCAACGGTTCGAAGAAGGCTCGCTGGACGCCAAAACGAAGCAGTTGATCGGTCTGGGCGCCGCTCTGTTGGCCAACAACGAGGCGCATACCCGCATGTACGCTCAAGAAGCCAGGGCGCTGGGAGCCAGCGACGAGCAGATTATGGAGACGGTACAGGTCGCCGCGGCCGCGGCGAGCGGGCAGGTTCTGGCCAATGGGACGGCATGGCTTCAAAGCGGATGGGCGGGGAACGTATTCGGCGCGACGCCGCTCCCGGGGGAAATCGGCCGCGATCCCGATCCGCTGCGGCATCTTCAGCTTAACGCGTTTCAGGATACGGAATTCGGCCAGGATGAGGAGCTCCCAGAGCTTCCGGAAGGGAACCTGTCGCCGTCCTTCTAGGGAGGGCGGATACGGATTATTAACTGAAAATTAGAACTTCGTAAAGTCGGCTTGACTTCGCTCGGAAATCTGTGCTATTTTAATATACGTGATTTCGGCAAGCGACTCGCTCTCAAGCTCCATTAATGAGGTCGATCGCGCGCGAAGTCCGCAACTGATATGCGGTCGTGGCGGAATTGGCAGACGCGCTGGCTTCAGGTGCCAGTGGTAGCAATACCGTGGAGGTTCGAGTCCTCTCGACCGCACCACCCCAAGAATGAACCAGCTCTTGAATCGGTCCCTGTGACGGTTCAGGAGCTTTTTGTTTAATTGGGATCTGTAATGTGTTGCTCATGACCTGCGCCGACGAAACCTTGGAGCTGTAAGAGATCATATCGACAATGCCGCATTCGATGGCCTCGTCCCGAACTTCCTGCGGCGTCCAATGCGAGGAGTAAGATTATGTCGTGTTAATATTGGGACTTGCCCATGTTGCCAAACAGCGAGAGAGTCATGAAGAGACGACTTTGTTCACTTGGCTATCAAGCCTTGAGGCCAAAGAAGACTCGAAGCAGTTTTATTTTGCAGATGATCTCCATAGGTGGCGATACTCATGCCGAACGATATAAATGCGATAAGCAGAAACGGTATGAAGCCGTGATCGACCCCTTTTAGAACATAATACCCGATGATTATGAGATAAGTCTGATGCAAAATATACACGGGAAAAGCAGCTGGGTTAAAGTAGTTCATAAAGGCTGATTTCCGGTTCAGATACTTTTTGCCATAACCGAGCATCGTAAGCAGAGTTACCCAAAAAAGAAGCAAGTGGAGAACTGTAAAGGCAAAGCCCGACTGACTCCCAGTGGTGTAGATTTCCCAGAATAGAAGGGCTGTTCCTATTAACGTCGCTACTAAATAGAGTCTGCGGCGTTGTTCAATCAGATCGATGATCGTATCACTGGTTGCTATGAAGTAACCTAATATAAAGTATCCGGCATAGAGGAAAATATTTTTACCGCTCACATCCGGCAGGGAGGAAAGAACGGACAAGCCCGCGAAAGGCAAGATAACGAGAAGGGGATGCCGCATCCAAGAAGGCGAATAACGTTTCCTGATTATCCGGATCATCAACGGCAAAAGACCGACCGAGATGAGAAAAAGGAACAGGATAAACCACAGATGTGCAGGGGAAATACCGCCTGCATATTCTGACCAATCAGAAATATCGGTAAAATAACGTTTTAGAAATACGAGGTAACTTTCTTCTTCGTGCAGGTGAAATTTCCTCGCATAATATCCCTGCGGAGGGACGATGATCAAAGCGCCAACAACAAGCGGAATCAATAATCGCAAGAAGCGCTCCTTAACAAAATGAGCTGCCGTTCTCCTCTGAAGAGCATAGAAACTCGACATACCGGCTAGAAGAAAGAGCAGTGGCATAAACCAGAAGGAGGAATGGATAATAAGCGATGAGAATGCATTCGTTTCCCCTTTGATATAAAACGGATTGAGGTCATCAAAAACTCTTGAAGTATGATAAATAAACAAATACAGGATGCCTATATTTCTAAGCCAATCGATGTAATCCTTGCGCACAGTGCTTCATCTCCTTACCTTCTGCTGGCGGACATATGGCCCGATTCGGATTCCATAATTATTTTATTGGCGGAGGCATCATCGCTTATGAGCTTACTGTCCCACTTGCCCTTCCACTTGAGATCAAGCGCGATATCATTGAGAAAGATATAGTCGATGCTTCCTGAGGAGCTTGAGGAATTAGCAATTATTTTCTCCAACTTATCGCTAAATACGATATGGCTGCTGCCGTTTTCCGTTTTTGTGTCCAGCTTGAAGATGTTGACCCCGTCCAAACGGATGGCACCGGACGTGGAACGGGCTGTAAGCTCGTCGCTTGAAATTTCCTTCATATTGATTTCCCCGTTCTGAGAGGTAACGACGATTGCTCGACTGTTGAGGTTCTCGATAGTTACCTTGCCGTTCTGACTGGAAACGGCAGTTCGATCCAGCCGGTTTTCCTTCCCATTTGTTTCCACACTCACAAATACATCCAGTTTGTTATTTAAGTTAACATTCAGCAGTTTGTGTGACTTGGTTTGCTTAATGACAAGAGCATTATTTTTCGATTCGACGAGGATATGGCTGCTATCGTACTTTCCCTTGGCAACAACCTGAACCTCGGTTTTATTTTCCTGACCTTCCTTGGTATCAATATGAACTTGGGCACTTTTGACATCGACCTGAATGCTTTGTATATCAGCTGCGATATAACTCTTGCTGCTTGAGGGGGAAGTCAGCGATTTGATTAAGACATACCCAAGAACTATAAAGACGATGGCGATGAGCAGCAGGATGGTGGATACTTTATTGTTTTTTGTCATTGTGTTTGAGCTCTCCCTTGGGCTTGCATTTTGTGGATAACGGAATTGAGACCTGCGGAATAGATGCTCAGCAACTCGTCTATAAGTTTGTTGTAAATTTCCCCCTCCACGTTATCCCTAAGAATCAGGCATAATCCTTCCACGAGTGAGGAGGAGATCATTCGAGCAAGAGCCGTTTCATATTCATTCAGGCTCCCGGTCCCCCTGACATTCAAAATCATGCACTCGATAACGGAAAAAGAAAGCTTGAATAAGTCGGGCTTTGCATGCGAGTACCTGGTTCCTTCACTTTGATTGAAGAAGATGCTCATTTCGGCGGTGAAGGTTTTGAACAAATCAATTAGCGTCGCTTCGATGTTACTGAAATACTTGAGCACATCGGGGGGCTCGTTACTGTAGCCAAAGTTAATTTTTTGACGCATTTCGGCCATGTTGGCCTCATAACGCTCATAGACGGGGCGTACGAGCTCTTCGAACAATTCATCCTTGCTCTTGTAGTACCGATAAACATTGCCGATCGCTACATTGGCGCTTTCAGCGATGTTACGCATAGAGGTTTTTAAATATCCCTCCCTGTTAAATTCCGCCAGAGCCGCTTTTCGAATTCTGTCACGAATCTCATCCTTTAAAATTTGCATTAGTAATCACCTTCTTAAATAAAATTCAAAAGTGAACAAGTTGTTCGCTATTGATCAATTGAACTATATCATAGCCAGAACCGATTGCACCCCGCCCACAGTCCAGTTCTTTCTTCAGGTTCCGTTCACTGGGCTTCAGAGCCCCAAACGGCATAGAATATGAAGCCGCTGGGAAAATTCCCGATCTTTTAGCTGTAATTTCTGTTGTTCCACTTGGGTTAACTGAATCGTATAAGAAAGATTTTTCAAAGAAAGCGGCGAGTAGGGGTTCTTTATAGTTCAAAGGGGTTTCTTCAATAATGAATAAATCAATGTGTAAGTAAGGTAAATGCCGATCCTGGCGACTGTAATTGAATTTCACTAATCACACATGCCAGCATGATTGATTCTTGCAAGCGACTTTGTCTAATGTCGCCTAGGTCAACAATTGTGACCCAACCAAGATCTTTAAGAAGAGCACTGACTTGATTTTTGGAAGCCATATTGTTTCCGGACATAAACATAATGGGAATGCCTTCTTTGAAAATGGGTTGGCTCATGATTTTGTCGCTGACAGTATTGAGTGTTTTAACAACATGACTTTCCGGCAACAATGTTTGGACGATTTCCCCCGCTGATGTATCAAGCAGTAACCGTGGTCCGTTGTGAAAATATACGGCATTATTGACGTCAATGACCGTCTTATTTTTCAAATAGCCAGGGTCGATGGCTTCAACCACATCTTTTAAACAAGACCAAGAGAGTGCGAGAATAATGATTTCGCCAAACCGGGCGGCATCATCAAATGATGCGACGCCCTCTGAATCACCCACCTCTTGCTTCCAAGAAGAGTGC
The DNA here is from genome assembly GCF_042431195.1 of Cohnella cellulosilytica. Lineage (NCBI taxonomy): Bacteria > Bacillati > Bacillota > Bacilli > Caryophanales > Paenibacillaceae > Cohnella > Cohnella cellulosilytica. Next base: position 37,066 of record NZ_JBHMDN010000035.1, on the reverse strand, counting down.
TTTGGATCATGGGGATCTCGACTGCTGATTAATACCCGATGACCAGCCATAGCTAACCCTTTACCTAAAGTCTTGCCTACATTCCCCGCCCCAAGGATACCTATATTCATTCTCATCCTCTCCTCTCTAGGGTGATTATAGGAACTTTAAGTCTGGGAAACAATTAGGCACTTTTTGGTATCCAAGCTTTTGATTGTGTTATTGTGTATATTATTAAAATAGTAAAATAACGAGGTGATAGAATGCCTGTCCAGTTAAATGACTGCCCGGTAGAGATTGTACTATCTATGTTAAGCGGCAGATGGAAAATTCCTATATATCGGTTCTTATATAAAAATAACAAGCCAATACGTTATAGCGAATTGCAGCGGCATCTTCCGTCCATTTCGAAAAAAATACTAACAGAGCAGCTTCGCGAGCTTGAACATGACGGAATTATTGAAAGGAAATCATATCCGGAGTCACGACCAAGAGTAGAATATAGGTTGAGTTTGTCAGGACGATCAATGATTGTATTTCTTGATAAGATAAGTGATTGGGGGGAAAGGTACATCCTTTCGGAAAAGAGGGGGATGCAGCAAAATTAAGAATGAAGAAGAACAAAATGACAGACTTCTATCATAACTTTCATTCGTTTTTCGACTGAATTCGGGCTGCTGTACCGTTAACGTCGTCACTCACCGCCTCAAGACCATGCAGCATGCCGGCAGGATTGTTGTATTTTGATCATGGGCAAATTGTGGAGCAGGGTTGCCATGGCGAATTGCTTGCATCGAATAGCCTCTGTACGCCCGGATGTGGGATTGCCGCATGATGCAAGAGAGTGACGGTTGACTCTGTAAAGAATGTTATGGGGACATCTCCTTAGAGTTAAAAAAGCGCAATAAAGGAATTTTGTGTCCGCGACTGTCCAGAAAAGGATGCGTGATTTGACAAAGTGAAGAGGCGGTGACATAATTTTATATTGAATAAATTATTTAATCAAAAATATCTTGAGGAAATGAAGGGATTCAATTGAAGGATGAGTTTCTACCACTGTTCGAACCGTTTGATCTGCCGAGTGGAGTTCAGCTAAAAAACAGAATTGTGATGGCGCCAATGACCCATACGGCGTCCCATTTGGACGGCTCTGTTTCAGAAGTCGAAATCAAATATTATGTACGACGTGCAAGAGGGATCGGTATGCTTATAACGGGTTCGGCAGCGGTTATGGCAAACGGAGGTTTTCCGGGATCAGCAGCAGCCGACCGAGACGAGTTGATCCCGGGCTTGCGCAATCTCGCTTCTGCGGTTCAAAGCGTAGGCACTAAAGCTGTATTGCAAATCGCTCATGGCGGCCGCAAATGTCCGCCGTTTATAGATGATATTGTGGGTCCGAGCCCCATCCCCGAACCTAAAGAAGGTGCTATTGTCCCGCGTGAGTTGACCGCCGAAGAAATCCCCGACATTATCCGTGCTTTCGGTGAGGCGACAAGACGAGCGATTGAAGCGGGTTTTGACGGAGTGGAAATCCACGGCGCCAACGGATTTCTCATTCAACAGTTCTATTCGCCCCATACGAATAGGCGTGATGACGAGTGGGGAGGATCAAGGAAAGAACGAATGAGATTCCCTCTGGAAGTGGTAGATGAGGTTCGGCGTGTCGTCCAACTGCATGCCAAAAAATCATTTATTGTTGGTTATCGGATAACACCTGAAGAAGCCGAGACACCAGGCATTACGATGGATGACACGTTGGCGCTCGTCCAAGCTCTTGCGTTGAAGAAGATAGATTACCTCCATATTGCGCAAAATGACATTGGGTCTGGTTCTCAGCGTGCTAATGGCGACACTCGACCGTGCATTGAAATCATTAAAGAACACGCTGGCAATCTTCCCATTATCGGGGTCGGATCGATTCGTACAGCTGAAAATGCCGCTCAGGCATTACAAGCGGGGGTCCCTCTGATTGCTCTGGGGCGAGAACTTATTATGGACCCTGAATGGCTGAAGAAAATAGTACAAGGACGCGAAGACGATATCAAAACAAAGCTGGCCAAGACTGATCAACTCCAATTGGAGATACCCGATTCGTTGTGGGGGATTATTATGCGTGTCCCCGGATGGTTCCCGGTCGAAACGGAAGCATGAGTTAACGATGAGCAATTTGCATACCAGCGCATAAGCATCCTGGAAGCGGCGAAAGACATCTTTGCCCGCAAGGGCTGGGCAACTACCATCTCGGATATTGCCTCTGCTGCTAGCGTAAGCCCAGGATTGATTTATCATTACTTTGCGAACAAAGAAGCCATTTTTTGTGAACTGTTAGGTCAAACGATTCAATCTGATTTGGATATATTCCAGCAGCTCATGCAATCCGGGGATACGGCTGCGCAGCGTCTGGAAACGCTGATCTCCAGCATGCTTAAATTCAGGCAGGATCAAATTAAACGATTCGGAATCACTGTACAGGCTGCGAAGGAAACATCGTCGTCCGGCAACGAACTTGAAATCATGCGGAGGATTTTCAAAAATCTAAAAAGCGATGATGGGAATGCCAAGGATTTGCACGAACTTATGATGAAACGAATGCAGACCATACATGAGATTGTATTGCAATTGATTGTTGAGGGCCAAAAAAACGGAGAATTTGCTTTAGACCCGCCTCCCAAATTGGCCTTGATGATTTTCCAATCTATCCAAGGCTTAACTACGCTTGCACTCGACAAGCCAGAAGAATATGAACAACATTATCCTTATACAGACATCATCATGCGGATGCTGTATTCGTAGAAACTTTTAGGGATTGGTAAAACAAGGGTCGTTGTGACTTTCAAACATTTAACCTTATGGCATTAGGAAAAGTAGGCGTGAAACTCCGAAATCCCTTGATTCTACAGGGTTTACCGTTTTTTTCATTCCTCTGGAAACTCTCGTCTCTGTAAGCCGGAGGAAGCTTTCACCGGTTTAAGTAGGCGAGGGTATAGAAAACGAATTCCGAAAATTCCGCCACAAAATCCACCTGCTCATAAGGGATTCCGGATTGTTTATTGGCTTCTATTTGTACGGATGACAGCGAGGTGGACGGATATAATCCTATTGCGTATTGCAATTGCATACGAATGAATTTTGCGATGGTTTTGTCGTTCCATGCCGGGAAGACGGTACGCAAAATTTTAAATAAACTCGTGGAAGCCAAAGCGTATTTCTTTTTAAAATCCACAAGGCTTAGATGAAGTTTCCAAGGCGCATGATGCAACCATTCCCCAGGTGGCGCTCAATTGGCTGATTGCGAGTCACCCGGATGTGATCCCCATTCCCGGACAAAAAAATGCCAAACAGGCGGCAGCCAATGCAGCCGCCCTTAGCTGGAGGCTTACACCTGAAGAATTTAAGCGCATCAGCCGGACGGAGAGCGAGATCCGAAAAGCTCTGCGAAGCTAACCGACCTGCGCTTTCGAAAGACCGTTTCGACAATCGGCGAACCAATCGCCAATCGAGCTTGAAGACGAAACGGATAATGTTTCAGCGCTTATCACGCCCCAGGATGCTCCGGAATGATAAAGGAAACGACGGTGCCTTCGCCCGGCGCACTCCGGATAGATAGTCCTTGGCCGTACATCTGGATCAGACGGCGATTCGTGTTGGCGATTCCGATTCCCGGGCGCGACGGATCGGGGCGGTTCAGCAGCCGTTCAATCAGATCGGAGGTCATCCCGACGCCGTCATCCTGTACTTCAACGGACACGCCGTTGGCCGTGCGTCCCACTTTCAGCCGCAGCATCCCTCCGCTAGCCCGCTTCAAAATGCCGTGCCGGACGGCATTCTCCACCAGCGGCTGAATCGATAGCGGCGGGAGGGACAGGCGGATGTCCGATTCGATCTCCTGGACGACCGCCAGCCGCTCTCCGAAGCGTTCCTGCTCGATATACAGATAGGAGCGCACAAGCTCCAGCTCATGCTCGAGATCCACCATTGCGCTCGTATTCGAATAATCGAAGCTGATTCGCAGAAAGGTCGAGAAAGCATCGCCGATCCGGCGCATTTTGTCCGTATCGATCTCCCCGAGGGCGATCAGGGAATTGAGCGTGTTAAACAGGAAATGAGGCTTGATCTGCGCCTGCAGATAGGCCGCTTCCATCCGGAGCCGTTCCGACAGCGACCGTTTCAACGCAATAAGCGAGCGGATTCGATATTTCAGCTCCATCGCATCCGCAGGCTTGGTCACGTAGTCGTTGGCCCCGACGAGAAAGCCGGTATACATATCCGCCGGCTGGCCGCGCGCCGTCAACAGCAGCACCGGCAGCTCGGAGACGGAACGGCGCTCCCTTACTTTCTCCGTCAGCTCGTAACCCGACATGCCCGGCATCATGACGTCCGCGATCAACAAATCCCAATCGCCTTCCGCCAGCCGCTCCAACGCCTCATAACCCGATAATGCCTTGGCAACGCGATACGGCTCTGTCGACAGTATGCCTGCAAGCACATTCAGATTAATCGGATCGTCGTCTACAATCAGAATGCGAATCGGGCTATTCGGCGAATGGAGCCAATCCGGCAGCGTGAACCTGGCGGCCTGTTCGCCGTCCGCACCTTCAGGGAAGCGGTATTGGGCCTCCGCAATCGGCATGGCCGCCGCTTCATCTTCCGACGCTGCCGTTTCGTGCCGTAACGTATCTGCCGCCTCCGCCGCCGTGTCCGCCGCAGGCAGCCGGAAGAGGAACGCGGAGCCGCGCCCCGGCTCCGATTGCGCGATCAGTTCGCTTCCGTGCAGCTCGACCAACTGCTTGCAAATGCTCATGCCCAGGCCAAGGCCCCTGCCGTCGCTCCTGTTGTTCGTCCCTTGTACGTAAGGAACGAACAGGCCGGCCAACGTCTCCTCGTCCATGCCGACGCCGGTGTCCGATACCCGGATCTCGACCTGTCCGTTCACCGGCTCCGCCGAAACGGCGATTTCGCCTTCTTCGGTAAATTTGAACGCATTGTGCAGCAGATTATAAAGAATTTGCACGAACCGCTTCTCGTCCGCCCATACAGGGGGCAGCGAACGATCCAGCGCGAGGCGAAGCCGGACGGGCCTGCCCTCGGCCATAGGCTTGAGCATGCCGACAACGCCCGGCACGACGGCGCGAAGATCGAGAGGCCCGGGATGGAGCCTGATGCGCTGCTCCCGAAGCTGCGCCAAATCCAGCAGGTCGTCCAGGAGCGCGGACATGCGCCGGCTTACCGTTCCGACCAGCTCCAAAGCCTGCCGGCTGTCCTCCTCCAGCTTGTCCAGCTCCCGCGCATACACGCTGTTCGACAAATTCATGATGCCGTGCAGGGGCGTTCGCAGCTCGTGCGAAGTATTCGCCAGAAATTGATCCTTCATCCGGTCGGCAACCTGCAGCTGCTCGTACAGCCGCTCCACCTCGTCGGAGTTGCGGATATATTTTTTGAACCAATACACGGAGAACGCGGTAACGGCAATAAGCAGGTCGAACGGATAATAAACGCCCGACAAGTCCATATTGCCGATCTGGTTGTTCCAGATTAAATTGGACATGATGCATACGGCGGAAATGAGAATAAAATGGATATCTTTGTCTTCGGAGCGGCCGAATACGAGCTTCCCCACCGCCTTTACAAACCACGCCAGCGGGATCAGAAAAGCCAGCATATAAACGCCGGTATCCAGCATTCGGTTCACGGTCGAGATCGGCAGGAGCAGCGTGCCGAGAGCGAGGCCCAGCAGCATGGCCGTATAAGCTTTAAGTCCGACTCCCACGCTTCGCATATCGGCGAACTTACGATACATAAGCAGGAGCGCATAGTTTTGCACCATCACCGCAAGCACCCGTATTTTAATGCTCCAGGTATAATTGAGCGGGATCCATAGGTCCAACACTTTGTCGTGACCGCTGGCGACAACCAGGCCGACCGCCGCATAGATAAGACCGCTGATCAGAAGAGAACGGTTTTGCGGCTTATAGGCGTAGACGATGCCCGCGTATAAGCCATGCAGCAGCATGACCAGCAGCGTCATCTGTTGGAAATGGATCGAATAGGTTCTGGCCGACTCGATGTCCGACTGCAGCCCGAACTGCATGGAACGGACAAGTCCGCCCGACAGCGGCGAATCGTAATTGGCCACGCGCAGCAGCAGCTCGATCTCCGTGACGTCCGCTTCGTAGTAGGCCGCCGTATAGGAACGATTATTCGGCTTGTAGCTGTTCGGCTCGGCCGATACCGTCCCGGAGCCTTTCGTCGCCCTGCCGTTTATTTCAATTTCGGAGGAGGCCTTGATGCTGTCGACCGAGAATGCTGTCGGCCGCTTCAGCGGGTCGACCAAAATCCGCAGCCGGTATGTGCCGTATCCGTAGGCGCCGTTCGATCCGTTCTTCTCCCGACCGGACAGCGTTCCCCAATCGCCGGGAACATGCAGAGTCTGCCGCGGCCCATTCTCCGACCGGAGCTCCTCGCGCGACAAGAGCCGCCCCGGATACCAATCCCATTCCCCATTTAACGCCAGCGGTCCGGTTTCGTCCCAATTCCGTCCGCGCAGATCCAGCACGCCGTCCACAGCCTGCACGGATCGGTCCACCGGAAATAACAGCTCCGACCACAGCCATCGCAGTCCGAACAGCAGACCGAAAAGCAGGATGTACAACAATAAATTTCTATGCTTCATGAAGGAAGATACAGAGGTGTCCATATCTCATAAGTTCGACAGACCTTGGCAGAATCCTTGCGCTGTTCATGCGGCGAAAACATGTATATTGAGCAAATCGCGGCGGGGCGCGTAAGCTTAACCTTGTTTCCTGCGGAAAGGAAGCAAAAAGCATGGGCATAAGGAGCGGAGCGGCAATGCAAAAGAGAGATTGGGTAGAGGAAGCATGGGCGGAAGGGATCGCCAAAGTGCGAAGCGCAAGCCGGCGGATCGGCGCCCGATTTCCGCACGGATCGCATGACGGCCGGTATCAATTGATGCCGCCCGCCTATTGGACGGCGGGGTTTTGGACGGGGCTGCTCTGGTTGGCGGATCGCGAGCGGCCGGACGCGGAGCTGCGCGTTATCGCCGAACAATGCGAGGCCCGGCTGGACGAGCTGCTGCTGGATTACGATTCTCTGAGCCATGACGTCGGGTTCATGTGGACGTTAAGCGCGGTGGCGCAATGGCGGCTTGGAGGCGGCGCGGTCTCCAGGCGCAGAGGATTGCTCGCGGCCAGTCATCTGGCGGGCCGGTTTAATCTTCAGGGCCGATTTATCCGCGCCTGGAATTTGCCGGAACGGACGGGATGGGCGATTATCGATTGCCTGATGAATATGCCGCTCTTGTACTGGGCGACAGAGCAGACGGGCGATCCGCGCTTTCGGATGATCGCCGAAGCCCACACGCGGACGGCGGCCGGACATTTTCTCCGCGAGGACGGCTCCGTGCGCCATGTCGTCTGCTTTAACCCGGAGACCGGGGAGCGCGAAGGCGTTCTCGGGGGGCAAGGCTACGCGGAGAATTCGGCCTGGGCGCGAGGGACGGCATGGGGCCTGTACGGCTGGACGTTGGGCTTCCGCCATACCGGACGCGAAGAGTTTGCAACGGCGGCGCGGCGGGCTGCGGATTTTTTCCTGGAGAATCTTCCGGAGGATCGCGTCCCTTACTGGGATTTTCGCTTGCCTTCCTTCGCAGGGGCGCCGAGGGATTCGAGCGCGGCCGCGATTGCGGCCAGCGGATTGTTGGATCTGGCCGATACGGTCGGGGGAGAGAAGGGCGGCGATTACCGGGAGCAGGCGTTGGCCATTCTGCGATCGTTAACCGAAAATTATCGCGGAGACGATACGGAGGAAGCGATTCTGCTGCACGGCACGGGCAATCTGCCGATGAATCAGAATGTGGATCGCCCGCTGATCTACGGAGACTACTACTATATGGAGGCGCTCTCCAAATTAAAGGGACATCCCGGCCTGTGGGGGCCGTGGGACCGATGATGGCGGCACCTGTTAACGGCGCGAAATCATGTATATTGAACGGTTGTGCCCGGCTGCTGTACGATGAACGCAATTCGCCAGACAAGGAGGAGACGAAGGCGTGAAGCTTGCAGACAAATCGGCCGTATCCACGGTCCCTTCCTTGACCGGGCCCGCGTCGCCCCCGGTTCGCGGCAGACGGTATTCGAAGCGGACGCTGCGGCAGAATGTCCCGCTGTACATCATGTTTTTGCCGATTATTCTTTATTTTATCGTGTTCAAGTATTACCCCATGAGCGGCCTGGCGATCGCCTTCAAAAATTACAGGTTCGTCGACGGCATTTGGGGCAGTCAATGGAACGGGTGGGACAACTTCAAGCTGATTTTCAACAATGATCAAATTTCCGGAATTATATGGAACACTTTGCGGCTTAGCGGGCTGAATATTCTCGTCGGTTTTCCGATGCCGATCGTGCTGGCCGTCCTGGTGAACGAGGTGCGCAAAACGTGGTTCAAACGCTCGCTGCAGACGATGGTGTTCCTCCCGCACTTTCTGAACTGGATCATTGTGGGCGGGATCGTGCTTACGATCTTCTCGCAGAGCACCGGCACGGTGAACCGGCTGATGGACGCTTTGTTCGGCACGACGTATCCGTTCCTGTACGAGCCGTTTTCCTGGATTTCGGTTTTCCTGGCCACTACGGTGTGGAAAGAAACGGGTTGGGGAATGATCATCTACCTCGCGGCCTTGTCCTCGATCGACCAGAATCTGTATGAAGCGGCGGGCATGGACGGAGCGGGCAAGTGGCAGCAGATCTGGCGGATTACACTGCCCGGCATTATGCCGACGGTGATCATTATGCTTATTTTGCGAATCGGGCAGCTCATGGAAGTCGGTTTCGACCAGGTCTACATGCTGCAAAACAATACGGTCGCCGAGGTGGCCGAGGTAATCAGCACCTTCATGTACAAGATCGGCATACAGCAGGCGCACTTCAGCCTGGCGACGGCGATGGGACTGTTCGAATCCCTGGTCGGTCTGGCGCTGGTCGTCTCGGCGAATTTCCTGGCTCGCAGGTTCGGCCAAGGGTTATGGTAACGAGGAGGCTTCAGGGATGAACGGCACCAGAGGAGAGAAATGGTTCTACGGCATCAACTACATCGTACTGACGCTGATCGGTCTGAGCTGCGTGCTGCCGCTGCTGCATATTGCCGCGCTGTCGCTGAGCGACAAGTTCGCGCTGGCATCGGGAACGGTGAGCTTCTGGCCGGTGAATTTCAGCACGCTTGCCTACAAGGGGCTGTTCGAAGAAACGCCGGTGATGCAATCCTTCTACAACAGTGTCGTCATTACGCTTGTCGGAACGGCACTAAACATGATCTTCACCGTTCTGGCCGCGTATCCGCTGTCCAAAAAATATTTTATCGGCCGCAAGTTTTTTTCCTTCGCCGTCATTTTTACGATGCTTTTCGGAGCCGGGATGATTCCCAACTACTTGTTGGTCAAAAATTTGGGGCTGATCGACACCTACGGCGCGCTGTGGCTTCCGGGCCTGGTCAGCGTCTGGAATTTGATGGTGCTTCGAAGCTTCTTCGAGGGGCTGCCGGAGGAGCTGGAGGAAGCTGCCCGAATAGACGGCTGCTCGGAGTGGAGACTCCTGTTCCGCATTCTGCTGCCCTTGTCGCTGCCTGTTCTGGCCGCGCTGGCTCTCTTCTACGGCGTCTCGCATTGGAACGCTTTTATGAACGTGCTGCTCTATATGAACAGCTCGGGCAAATGGAACTTGTCCGTGCTGGTGCAGCAGCTGTTTCAAAACCAGCAGTTTTTCGACGAGGTGAGCAACACCCGGCGGGATTTGGCGATTTTCCTGACGCCTGAGGGCGTTAAAGCGGCCGGGGTCATCATTATGACGCTTCCGATGCTGATCGTTTATCCGTTCCTGCAAAAGTTTTTTGTCAAAGGGGTATTGATCGGAGCGGTGAAAGGCTGAAGCGGGTTGGCTGTCGGGCACGATAGGAAGGAGGTGGGGCCTGGACGGGACCATGCGCGGCAGCTGCAATAAAGGCTCCAACCGATTTTTCAAATTTGATGAGGGGTGACCGATCCGCATGAAGAGAAAACCACATAAAACGCTTGCCGTCTGTTTGGCCTTGCTGTTCATCGCCAGTACGCTGCTGGCCGCTTGCTCCGACAAGAAAGAGGATAAGAACGGTCAGACGCCCGCTTCGGGCAGTCCGGGTTCGAGCGCAAGCGCCGGTTCAAGCCCAAGCGCGGCGACGCCGGAAGAAAAGCCGGAAATTACCGTGTCGGTGTACGATCGCAACAACGTGCCGGAAGGCGAAGGAACGATCACGGACAACCGCTGGACGAAATGGATTAACGAGAACGCTCCGGTCAAGGTCAAGTTTGTTCCGATCCCGCGCAACTCCTCCCAGGACAAATTCAACGTCTTGTTCGCTTCCGGGGAAGCGCCCGACTTGATTTTCGAATACTCCAATCCCTTTATGAAAACGTTGGCGATGATGGGACAATTGATGGAGATTGATGATATTATTGCAGAGAGCTCGACCGCTTACAAAGAGGCTCTGGCAAGCGATCCGAACCTGCAGAAGCTGACCAACGTAAACGGCAAAACTTACTTCCTGGGCCGGAATGTCGGCTATGCAACGAACCACTACCTCATGATCCGCAAGGATTGGCTGGACAAATTGGGGCTGCCGATGCCGACGACGACGGAGCAATATTTGCAGGTGGCCGCAGCGTTCGCCAATCAGGACCCCGACGACAACGGGAAGAAGGACACGTTCGGCACCACTTTCTTCGATGTCGACTACTTCTTCGGCCTCGGCCAATCGACCAATGCGGCGGAGAAGGACTTGTCCGTCACGTCTTATTTCCTGACGCCGGACGATCAGTATTTGCGCAGCTGGGACCAGCCGGCGGCGGCCGTTCAATTCAAGAAGGACCTGTACGATTCGGGAGCGGTCGATCCGGATATTTTTGCCGACAAGGACGGCTCCAAGGCGCGGCAGGATTGGGTCAACGGCAAGCTCGGCATCTACGGCGCGGGCGGCTTGGAAACGTCGGGAGCGCTTAATACGTACGCCGACTTCATGGCCAACAATCCCGAGGCCGAGGTGGCGATTCTGACGCTGCCCGAATCCGAGTTCGGCAAGTTCTCGCCGGCAGGCGGCGTCCCGAACCTCCAGGTGGCCGCCGCGATCAACGCGACGGCCAAAAATCCGGAAGCCGTCATGAAGTACGTAGACTGGCTCATGAGCGACGAAGTTGTGCGCACCTTGAAATACGGAATCGAAGGCGAGCATTACGAGAGGGTCAGCGGCAACGAATGTCCCGTGCCGATCGATGCCGAGAAGAATAACCAAGAGCTGAATTGGAATGCGGACTTGCAGATGCTGTCCCCGATCGGGTTAATGGGCGACTGCGTGATGTTCTCCAAGACGCTGGACATGAGCAAGCCGACGGACAAAGCCTACAGCGACTTGGTCGATCAAGGCCGAGCGGCGTACATCACGGCCGATCGGCCGAACACTCCGGCCGTGTTCCTCCCGGTCGGGCTTCCCGACGATCTGGGCGTGATCAACAGCACGGCGATTACGACAATCGCGAACCTCTACTCGAAAGCGATCGTCAGCGGCTCCAAGTATACCGCGGACCAGGCGCTGGCCGATGCGAAAGCCGCATGGGAAAAAGCCGGAGGCGGCAAGGTTGACGAGTTCTTCGCGAAAGCTTACGCCGACAATAAAGCCAATGTGATCTATACCAAGGATTATTATAACGGGCTGAAGAAGTAACGGGACGGCGGTTTAAATCGAAGGGAAGCGGGACAAGGCGAGCGAACGCTCGTCTTGTCCTTCGGCTTTGTCGGGAAGGAGAGCCTTGATGAGAAAAAATTGGCTTTATCGCTTGCTGCTGTCCTACCTGCCCGTCTTCGTTATGGTTGTCTGCCTGTTTATGTTTATCGGGGTCGTCCAATTAAACAATCTTTCCCGGCAGGATGCGATGAAGTCCAGTCAGGCTTATGCCCGCAATCTTCAGAACAATATCGACATGTCGCTGCGCACGATCGAGATGATGATGATCGGGACAATTACAAAAAATACGACGCTGATGTCCTTCGCCGGAATGGAAAGCTCGCCCGAGTTCATTATCGATTTGTCCCAATTGCTGCAGGGGATGGCCGATACGAACGCTTTGATCGATTCCATTTATGTGTATCGGGCCTCGGACGGGGTGATCGTCAGCAACCAGACCAAGCTGACGCTCGATCAGTTCGCCGACAGCGCCTTTGTGGAGGAGAATTTGTCGGGGCAGCCGTCCGGATGGAGCGACCCCCGTTTGTTTCGCACGTTCGAGAACCGCGACGGCAGCGCGTCGGTGATCTCGATCGCCAAAGGCATTCCGCTCGGCAGCAAAGGAATCGCACTGCTTGTGGTGAATGTGAGCGTTAATGCGATCCGGGAATACTTTGCGAGCTTTGGCCAATCGGAAGTCAGCTACCTCTCGGTAACCGACCGCCGCGGGAGCGAGATTTACGGCCAAGCGGATCAGAAGCTGCACGCGAACCCGGTGACGCTCGAATCGTCCTATTCCGGCCTCACGTACCGCAGCGGTTTAAAGACGGAGTTTGCAGGCAATCTGTACCGTTACGTTACGAGCGGCTGGGTGCTTTTCGGTTTTCTGGGCCTGCTGTTAGGAATTTGGTGGGTCGTCTATATTTCCCACAAAAATTACAAGCCGATCGAGACGATCATGTCCCGCATTCAGAAGTACAATCAGCAGTATCGCAACCCGATCATCCGGGAGCCTTCCGGGGATGAGCTTAGCTATATCGACTATACGCTGACCAATATGATCGAAGCGACGCAGGACTACGTACATCGCAATCAGGAAAATCAGCGGTATCGCCGCTTGCGGTTATTGCAGGAGCTGGTCGAAGGAGTCGAGCCGATTCAGGAGACGGAATGGATCGAAACGCTGCGCGAGCTGGGGGTCGAGGTGTTCTCCAGCGCTTCCGTCAGCATCGTCGAGATAGATAAATATTCGGAGTTTATCCGCCGTTACTCACATGAGGACCAGAGGCTGTTCAAGTACATTTTGACCAAGGTGGTAGAGGAAACCGTCAAGGCGGATTCGTATCGCGTCTGGCAGGAGTGGATTACGAATCACCGTCTGGCCGTGATCTATTTCGGCATCGGAGAGGAACGGCTTCAGGCGGGCAACCGGATTGCGGCCCAATCCGAAGAGATTCGCGAGTGGCTGCAAAACCAGCTCAAGCTCACAGTAACCGTGGGCATCGGAATGGGAGTCGCGGAGGCGCAGGCCATCTCCCAATCCTACGACGCCGCGACCAAGGCGCTGAACTACAAATCGGCGCTCGGCAGCAATCGGGTCATCGGACATTGGGAGATCGAGGATTTGTCGCACGACGATCTGTTCGTTTATTTGCAATACGTGCGCACGATTGCCCAGGCCTTCCGCGTCGGCAGCGAAGGCTGGCAGGAGCAGCTGAAGCTGCTGTTCGACGGATTAAGGTCGCTGCTGCTGCCCAAGGAGGAAATCGACGGCGTTCTGAGCTATATGAATTATTATTTTCACCGGGAAATGACCGAGCTGCCTCCCGAATACCAGGAATTGTGGAACCAGGAATTTCGCGGACGCTGGGACGAGCGTCTGGAGACGCTGGATGAGCTGGAAGCCTTTTATGAGGAGCGCTTAAGCTCCTGCTTCTATTTAATGAAGAGCATGCGGGAGGAAAAAGGGAATCGCGTTGTCGTTCGCAGGGTCAGAGAATATATCGAAGCGCATTTTGACGATCCGGATCTGTCCTTGTCGATGCTCGGCGAACAGTTTCAGATGAACACCTCCAGTCTGAGCACGCTATTTAAGGAGGAATTCGGCGAGAAGTTTGTCGTTTATCTCTGCCAGGTGCGGATGGAACGCGCCAAGGAGCTGCTTCGAAACAGTGGTCTGCCCGTCCACGAAATATCGGGTAAAGTAGGATATCTGCATGCGATGTCTTTTATCCGCACCTTCAAGAAGACGGTCGGAGTCACGCCCGGCGATTACCGTAAAGCTCATCAGTGAAGATGCGGTCGGCGTGTTCCTATTGGCTTTATCGCGATCTGGGTCTATAATGAACAAGTCCATAAAATCATCAAGAGATTTCGAGGCAGGTTAGGAGAAAACGATAAGATGTCCGCAATAAAAAGTTACGATCGCTTAAGATTGGTCTTGCTGTTAGGCGCCTTCTCGGCGCTCGGTCCGCTTACGATCGACATGTATTTGCCGTCGTTCCCGGAGATTGCCGCCGATTACGGCACGCAAGCTTCCCTTGTTCAGCTTAGTTTGACAGCTTGTCTCATCGGCTTGGGGTTAGGCCAGATCATTATGGGGCCCTTAAGCGACGTTCATGGAAGACGCAAGCCGGTGATCGTCTCGCTGATGATCTATCTGGCCGCTTCGTTCGTCTGTGCGGTTTCCCCGAATATTTATTTCTTTATCGGTGCGCGTTTTATTCAAGGGTTCGCCGCTTCCGCGGGAATCGTCATCTCCAGGGCGGTTGTCCGGGATGTATACAGCGGACCGGAGCTGACGAAATTTTTCTCGCTGCTCATGCTCGTCAATAACCTGTTTCCGATGATTGCGCCGATGGCCGGCAGCGGCGTGATTTCTTTTACGACGTGGACGGGCGTGTTTTTCGTGCTGAGCGCGGTCGGGCTGCTGCTCGTTCTGATGGCGACGAGGAACTTAAAGGAGACGCTGCCCGTCGAGAACCGGGTATCCGCGAATTTCGGCGAGCTGCTCTCCGGCATTCAAGCTCTGCTTAAAGACCGGCTATTTCTCGGCTACGCGCTTGCGCAAGGCCTTATGATCGGGGGCGTATTCGCTTACGTATCGGGAACTCCGTTCGTATATCAGAATATTTACGGTGCTTCTCCGCAGCTGTTCGCGCTGTTGTTCGCCTCCAACGGAATCAGCCTGATCATCGGTTCCCAGATCGTCGGCCGCTTCAGCGGGGCGTTCTCGGAGCGCAAATTCGTAATTCTCGGTTTGCTGCTGTCCTGTACGGCCAGCTTCTCCGCCCTGCTCGTCATTTTGTTCCACGGTCCGTTAATCGCTTTGGTTATTCCGCTGTTCTTCTTTGTCGCGTCGATCGGCATGACGTCGACGGCCTCTTTCGTTCTGGCGATGGAATCGCAGAGCAAGCGGGCGGGAAGCGCGGCGGCGCTTCTGGGCCTGCTGCCGTTCGTGCTGGGAGCGTGCACGTCTCCGCTCGTCGGGGTGGCCGGGGAGAACTCCGCGGTGCCGATGGGAATTATTCTGTTGACGACAAGCGTACTCGCTTTAACGGCTTTTTTCGGGCTTACGTTCAGACCGAAAACAAAATCTGTCCGTAATTGTGCGGCAACCCCATCCTCTTAATCGTAAAGGAGTTTTGTTATGAGAGCGATCGTCCTTCATGCTCCGGGACAGCCGAGCGCATTAACCTTGCAGGAAATGCCCGTTCCCGAACCTGGCGCGGGCGAAATCCGGGTTCGCGTGCAGGCGGCCAGTCTGAATCCGGTAGATTACAAGATGGCCGCGAACGGACATCCCGCTTGGACGTATCCGTTCGTTCCGGGCGTCGATGGAGCCGGGATCGTGGACAAGCTTGGCGAAGGCGTGACGGAGTGGCGGGCAGGGGACCGTGTCGTCTACCACGGCAGCTTCGCGGAATATACGATTGTGAAAGCCCGTGCGATCGCCCGCATTGCCGATGAACTGACTTTCGAGGAGGCTGCGGCTTTTCCCTGCGCGGGACTGACTGCCTATCAAATTCTAAACCGGAAGATGAACATGCAGGCGGGAGGCTCCGTGCTCGTTCACGCGGGCGCGGGCGGCGTAGGCGGATATGCGATTCAATTGGCGCGGGCCTTCGGTGCCTCGCAGGTGATCACGACCGCCTCGGCGGATAATCACGATTACGTCAAGTCGTTGGGCGCCGACGTCGCCATCGATTACCATAGCGAGAACGTGCGCGAGCGCGTAATGGCATGGACGAACGGGCTGGGCGTCGACTATATCCTCAATTCGCTTAATCGAAAAACCGCCCAGGAGGATCTGGAGATGCTCGGCTTCGGCGGACAGCTGGGGTGCATAGCGGGCGCGCCCGAGACGGTGGCCGATTTCCAGCCGTCGCACAAAACGTTTACGGTCCACAAGCTGATGATCGCCGGAGCGCACGTATCGGGCGACGCGCGGGCCGAGCGGGATCTGGGCGTCATGGCGGAAGAGTTCATGAAGCTGATGGTCGCCGGGAAGATCGCTTCGACAATCAGCAAACAAATCGCGCTCGAGGATGTCCCGGCGGAGCTGACGAGGCTGTCCCAGCGTCATGTCAGAGGCAAGATTGTCGCGAGCTTATTATAGGATCGCAGTGATGCGGAAACGACGGCGTGGTACAGCGGCGCGATTCGCACCGCTCACGCCTACGGCCTGCTCGAGGGGGATACGGACGGGACGTTCCGTCACAGTCGGGATTGATCTAGATGGGAATGGCAGCTGAACGGAAAGGGGATCGGCCACGGCGACTGCTGCCGCGGCCGATTTTTATTTTCCGTATTTACGGCGGTAATGGCTTAGCGCCAAGAGCGGCCATATCGAATTATAGCTGTGGTAGCGAACGTAGAAATGCCCTGGGAGACCGGCCCCCGTCGGATAGGAGGCCGTCCAATCGTCCTCGTGAAGCAGCGCGGCCAGCCTGCGAATTCCTTGGACCAGCGAGGGCGGCGGCTCCGGATAGACGGATACGAGCGCGTCGATCGCCCATGCGGTTTGAGAGGGCGTGCTCCTCCCCAAGGGGACGTAACGGCGCTGACGGTCGCTGTCGCACGATTCTCCCCAGCCTCCGTCGTCGTTCTGAATTCGCAGCAGCCAGTCGGTTCCTTTACGGATCGACTCGTGCCGTTCGGGGGAAGCGGTGACCGAGGTTAGCCCGGTCAACGCGGCCCACGTGCCGTAAATGTAACAAATGCCCCATCGCCCGTACCACGATCCGTCTTCCTCCTGATGATCGTTTAACCAGTCGACCGCTTTTTTTACGAATCCGTGTCGTTCGTTCAGCCCTGCGAAGCTGCCCAGATATTCCAACGTTCGCCCCGTGAGATCGGCCTCCGACGGATCGATGGCGGCGGACTTGGCGCCCTCGATCGCGACCCAGGTGAGCAGCTGCCGATCGACGTTTCTTTCGAACGCGGGCCAGCCGCCGTCCCGATTCTGCATCGACAGAACCCAGTTAAGCCCGCGGTTCCACGATTCCCGATAAGCCGGTTCGGATCGCGCGAGATTGCGAATCGCCCGCAGGGCGGCGGTCGTATCGTCGACGTCGGGATTGATCGTATTGGTTTCCGAGAATCCCCACCCTCCGGGAACCGGATTGGCGTTATGCCGAGTCCAGTCTCCCGGTTTGCGGTGCTGCAGCGCAAGCAGGTACGAGGAGGCTTTGCGGATCGCGGGATGATGCTCCGTCGTTCCCGCTTCCTGCAGCGCATAAGTCAGCAGAGCGGTATCCCATACGGTCGACGGCGAGTTCTGGATCGTCGTTCCCTCCTCGGTTCGGCAGCGCATCCCGATCAGTCCGCGCATCGCTTGGACGATGAGGGGATGGCGCTTGTCATAGCCAAGGGCCAGAAACGCGAGAACCATAAGGAAGGTGCAGCTGGCGTAGCTGTATAAGGTTCCGTCCGCTTCGATCCGATCGCGCATGAACTTCTCGGCTTTGGCGAGCGCGGATTCATGAAGCGCTTTGGGGGCTCCAATCAGCTTGCTCACGCCAAGCTGCAGCCGATCCAGCCATTCTTGAACCGGCTTGGACGGCCGATCGTCGGATGGAGCTCGTTCGGTTTGCAGCGCGTCCAATTCGGGAGTGTCCTCCGTTCGCGCGGAATAATGTCGATTCGCCAGGATCAGCATCGGTGCAAGGTGGACTCTCGAATACCCCGAAAACTCGAAAAAGTTGATCGGAAAAGAGTCGGGGAGGAGAAGCATCTCTAGAGGGATGGAGGTCAGAGACAGCGGCCATCCGGTTTGTCCGGTGGCGGCGAGCAGACATCTGGTCAGAATGCCGGCGGTTTTGCCAAGCCCGCCCTGGGTTCTGACGTAACGTTCGGCTTTCCGCAGCGGAGCATCGGAAGCGCGGCTGTAACGGGAGTATAGAAGAGCGTAATAGGCTTCCACCGTTAGCGACAGATTCCCGTTGTCTTCATCCCGGTACCACTCCCAATGGCCTTCGGGTCGCTGCGCGCCAAGGATTCGATCGTGCAGCTGACGGATCAAAGCTTCTTCGCTGTCGATCTCGAGCACGCGGATAAGAATGATCGTATAAGCATCGATCGATATGCCGTTCTCGAAGCAATAACGCCACGAACCGTCAGCCTGCTGCCGACGAACGATATCGGCTGTCAGTCGACGGAGCTCCTCGTCTATCTCGCTGATTGCATTCCCCATTCCCGCAGTACCTCCGGAGACGTTTTAATCCACTATATGAAATCGGGCAGCGGGTAATGAGGATTCGCTTTCGAATATGAACTTGAAGTTATATAACCTATGGTTTATAATTAATGCAAAGAAACGGAGGTCGAAATACGTGCTCGACATCTACGACGTCATCGTCGAGCCTTCGCGCCGGCGCATCATGGACCGGCTGCTGCGAAGCGATGCCAGCGTCACCGAACTCGTGGAGGCTCTGGGAATGTCACAGCCGCTCGTCTCCAAGCATCTTCGAACGCTTCGCGACAGCGGTCTGGTGCGCGTCAAGGGCGTGGCTCAACGCCGCATTTATTCGCTCAACGCTCTTCCGCTTGCAGAGGTCGACGAATGGCTTACCGCCTACCGGGCCCAATGGAAC
The DNA here is from genome assembly GCF_042431195.1 of Cohnella cellulosilytica. Lineage (NCBI taxonomy): Bacteria > Bacillati > Bacillota > Bacilli > Caryophanales > Paenibacillaceae > Cohnella > Cohnella cellulosilytica. Next base: position 18,233 of record NZ_JBHMDN010000035.1, on the reverse strand, counting down.
CGGCATGTCGACGCGCTGGACAAGTACCTTGAGCAAAAGAAAAAATCAAAGGAGGATGAAGCCACATGATCATTTCCGATTCGGGAATTCCACAGCTTAATCGGGATGGAGACGAATGGGTGTTGGTGCTCACGCGCACGCTGGAGCACTCCATCGAGGAGGTATGGGCGGCGCTCACCGAGAAGGAACAGCTTCCCAAGTGGGGGCCGTTTCAAACGGAACGGGATCTGACCGCCGTTGGCGCGGTGCGGCTGAAGCCTATCGATATGCCGGACGAAGAGCAGCAACAAGGTGCCGTCCTCGAAGTCGATGAGCCGCATCTGCTTGTCCTCCGCTGGGGCGGCGATATTTTGCGCTGGGAGCTGAGCGGAGACCGGGAACGAACCGTCCTTGTTCTGCGTCATCGGTTCGCGGATCGCAAGCAGGCGCCGTCCTATGCCGCGGGTTGGCATCTGTGCCTGAACGGGCTTATCGGCCTGCTGGCCGGCGAGAAGATGCCGTCAATGGCGGGGCATAATGCTTACAACTACGGATACAGCGAGCTGCATGCGCAATATGCGAAGCAGCTAGGAATCGAGACGGACGGTGGGCGATGACATCCATCTGTCAGGCGTATATAGAGGCATTCAAGTAGGCGGAGGTTCAAGTCTCTCGACCGAACCAACCTTCTAATCCAGACTCTTCCTCGGAGGAGTCTTTTTTTATTGGGCATGCTTGAAGGCACCCTCCTCCGGCTCTTGGTGAAGTCCGAGGAGATCCGCCCGGCGGAATTTTATAGGATAAGCCCAGAACTTTATAGGATTTTCCCTGTGGGGCTCCCGACCCGATGTGTAGAATTAAACTGAATTTCAGAATGCCGGCCGGGCCTGCCTCGGTCTGGCGTTGGACGGCAGCCTGCTGCTGGCCGTATGGCGCATGGATGACGAAGAAGAGGCGATAGAGATTCCTCTGGGCGCAAGGGGACAGGGCATGACCACGGCCCGCTGCATCTATCCCGTGCATACCGGCAACGCGGTTGTTGGCTGGGACGCCGACCGATCCTTGCTAACCGTTCGTCTGCCGCAGCGTTATTCCGCGAGAGTCGTCCTATTACAAAAACGAAAGGGATGGACAGGATGAATCGTGTCAAGAGATGGAAGGGTAGATTAGCCGTTTTATGCGTATTCGCGATGATGTTTTCCGTATTTTCAACCTTTCCTGCTGCCGTTGGCGCGGCACCGGACGAACCGACTACGCATACCGGCACGCATATGCTGGACGCGGCGCTTAAAGGAGAATCCGGCAATTGGGCGTATTTGGAGCAAGAGGTTAACGGAATAACGACGAATACGGATTATACGTTCGGCATGTGGGTGAGAGGCGGCGGGATCATCAATATGAAGGTATCGGCCAACGGGTCCACCGTGGCTTATACCCGACCGGCCGCGACCGCCGAATGGACCTATGTTTCCGTCGATTTCAATTCCGGAGCCCACTCGGGCAAAATGGTATTTTCCATTGTCGACAGCGCGGCCACGGCATTCCCGCAAAATCAGGTTGCGGGAACGATGGCTGTGGACGACGCTTTTTTCGGCGTTAAAAACTCGAATCTTAATCTATTGCAAAACGCCGGCTTTGAAGAAGGGTTCGCCAAGTGGAATAAATACGAGAAGGACGTTTTCACGGTTGCCGAGGGGGTTCCGGAGTCGGATAACGGCGGAGAGGGCGAAGAGCCCACGGTGACGACAACGGTTTATTCGGGCGATTACTCGCTTAAAGCCGAGCTTCAAGGGAATCCGAGCAATTGGGCGTATATGACGCAAAAAGTTACGGGGTTGACCGCGGGCGCGAGCTATGAGCTTGGCATGTGGGTAAAAGGCGGCGGAGCCGCGACGCTAAAGCTGTCGAAAGGGTCCAGCGGAGGGAGCGCCCTGAAGTATGTAAGGCAGAAGGCGTCGAGCGACTGGGTGTATTGGCAGACGGAATATACGGCGGATTCCAACGAGGATTTATATGTTTCCATTTATGACAGCGCTTCCTTCTCGGGATCGGGAATATCCCAGGCGGAAGCGCAAGGAACGATGTATATCGACGATGTGTTTTTCGGCCTTCAGGATTCGAACGTCAACTTCCTGAAAAATCCGGGGTTTGAAGCGGCGAACGGTCTGCAGGAATGGACACAAGGCTCCAACAGCGCGCCAATCGTATTCTCCCTTCATGAGGGCACGGCGGGTAACGGCACTCCCGAAGGCCCTGGCGGCCCAACCGACCCAACGGACCCTACCGATCCGGAGAACCCGGATGACCCGGCAAATGTGTATGCCGGCAATCGTTCGATGCGGGCGACTCCCAAAGGCAAAAAGTCCGACTGGAAAACCGTAACGCAGCAAGTTGGCGGAATTGCCGCGAATACGGATTACAGCTTCGGCGCATGGATGAAAGGCAGCGGAGCGGTCACGATCAAGGCGGCGAAGAGCAATGGGGACGCCCTCGCATTTATAAGACCGAAAGCGACGAATACATGGACCTACGTCTCGACCGACTTTCATTCCGGCGCCTATTCCGGTGCCGTAACCTTTTCAATCACGGACAGTGCGGGGTTTGAGCTTCCGGAAGCGGAAGCGGCGGGAACGATGTACCTGGACGACGTCTATTTCGGGCAAACGGGCACAGAGAACCTGCTTAAAAACGGCGGCTTCGAGGAGCAGCTGAAATACTGGGGAGGAGACAAGGGAACCGTATTTACGCGTTACCCGGATCGCTCCGACAACCCTCCGGCGGAACAATACGACGGAATCGACAATCTGGGCGTCTACTCCTGGGACAGAAACCCGGAAGGGGTGGCCGATTTCGGAGAGTGGGTCGGCAGAACGCCGTATTACGCGGAAGACTTTCTGGAGCAGAATACATGGTCCGATCTGGAGGGCGGCAATCGTCTGACGGCCTGGCAAGGCACTCCCTTCGCCGAAAGCATGCTGTGGGCGGCTTATCCGTTTCCCAAGTCGGGAGGCAGTCTTGCCGCGGCCGCGAACGGGGATTACAACGACCATTACAGACAGTTGGGAGAAAACCTGATTGCCGCCGGAATGGGCAACGCCGCCATACGCTTCGGGCATGAGTTTAACGGCGGCTGGTACATCTGGTCGGTCGGGAACGCGAACGATCCCGATCATCTGCAGAAATGCCAGGACTTTGCGGAAGCCTTCCGCCAATTCGTTACGACGCTGAGAAGCATCGAGGGACAGCAGTTCAAGTTTGTCTGGAATCCGTCGACTTCGATCTGGGGCGTCGATCTTGAGGCGGCCTTTCCGGGCAGGGATTATGTGGATTTCATAGGGATCGACCACTACGATCAAAGCTGGGCCCAGAGCGGCGGCAAACCGATCTATGGAGCCGAGTATGAGAATGCCGATGACGCCGAGCGGCTGAGAAGACAACAGCTGGCCTGGAATGCGCAGGCGAACGACGGCAACTGGGGGCTCAATATGATCGCCAATTTTGCGGAAGATCAAGGCGTGCCGCTCGGCATATGCGAATGGGGACTTGCGTTAAGGTCGGACGGAATGGGCGGCGGCGACAATCCTTATTTCATCGAGAAGATGTACGAATGGATCGAAAATCAGAATGTCGCGTGGCATGTCTACTTTAACGTATCCGCAAGCGACGGCGACCACGATCTGTACGACACGATCGTATTTCCCAAGTCCTCGGCCAAGTTCAGCCAGCTGTGGAATCCGAACGGAGCGCCGAGCACGACTCCGGCCATCGAGCCTGGCGACATTGCCGGAATCAGCGAGCCCTATGTGAAAATCGAAGGCGAAGACGGCGTACTTACGGGAAGCGTCCATAAGCTTCACGGCGATCCATGGGCTTCCGGCGGAGAAATCGCGATTATGTATAAATCGGGCAACGCGCTTTCCTTTGCGAATGCCAACAAGGCGGATAACGGAATCGCCATCGTCTATCAAGGCTGGCAATCCGACCAGAAGGCCTCGCTTTACGTCAACGGCGCATTGGTAAAAAAGAATATTCTGTTTAAGCAGAACGGGCGATCCTGGTCGCACAGCTACGGCTATGTCGTCATTGACGACGTCCCCATTCCGGAAGGGGCGACCGTAAAGCTGCAAATCAATCCGGACGACGAACAAGACAACTTCGATAACTTCAAGGTGGACTATATTTTGCTTCTGGGCGCCACGGGCGAGTATGTGAAGCCCGAAGCCGGAGGCGATGGCGATACCGGCGAAGAGCCGGATTCGATTTCCATACCTTCGCGAACTTCGTTTACCCATAGCGGAGTTTGGGCGCTGACGGCGAATGTCAAAGGCACCGGCGACACCAACGGCTCAAGCTACTCCGCGCAGCCTACGCTGACGGCGGGAACAAGCTATACCTTCGGAGCCTGGATTAAAGGTGCGGGACGGATGGCGCTCGTCATTCAAAATACGACAAGCTGGTCGGAGGTGCTGGTCAAGCCTTTCGACGCAACGAACGAGTGGCGGTATGTCTCGGCAGCCTACACCCCGACGACGACGGGCAAATACAACATTAAGCTCGGAGACCGCGATTCCAGCGGCAATTCCGGACGTATTTACATCGACGATGTAAAGCTGGCGGCAGCGGACGGCAGCGGCAGTCTGATCGAAGAGGACTTCGAGGACGGGGGCGTCAAATGGTGGCATCCGCAAAATCATTTCACGATGATCGATTATTCCGCGCCCGGCGACAGCGCGAACGCCCATAGCGGAAGCCGGGCGATGAAAGTTAACGCGGAGGCCGCAACGGTCGGACAAGAAACGCGCCTTTCTCCCAATCTTTCGTTACAAGCGAATGAAAGCTATACCTTTAAGCTGTGGGCGAAGGGCGATGGGGACTTCTCGGTTGAATTGCAGAGCGCGATCGACGGGCGGAAGATCGCCGACGAGAGCTTCTCGATCCGCTCGGGAGACTGGGAAGAAAAGACCTTTGCGATCCATCCGGAGGCCACCGCCGACTATACGCTTACACTTATAAATAAAAGCAGCGAAGGCGTTCTGTACCTGGACGATCTGCTGCTGCATGCGGCGGGTCGGAATAATCTGCTTCCGAACTGCGATTTCGAGCTCGGCCAAACGAACTGGAGCGAAAATGCGGCATTTTCGATTATCGACTTTAGTCAACTCGTTGTTACAGATGGGCTGATTGATCCTCTCGACAGCTTGGACAAGGTAAAGGAGAGCTCCAATATTCGGATCGACGGCACCCATACGAGCTGGTACGGCGGGGATTCGGCCAGAGCGGCCAAAGCGGGGAGCGGAGACGGGTATTTGATTTACGATTCGCAATCCGAAATTCAATCCGTTTCTATTTCTTTGTACGAGGACGGCGAATATACGGCCGCTCCGCTAACGGTTGCCGTTTCCGACGGCGGCGCATATCGGGAGGTTGTTCTAACCGCGGATACTTACGCCAACGACGCGAAGACCGGCATGCCGCTGGTCGTGTACGAGAGCTACGAGATTCCGGCCGGGATGAATTTGCTTAAAATCACCCTGACCGATCATGCCGATCCGAACGCCGTGCAGATTTCGGAGGTTGTCATCAATGCCAACTCGGCGCCCGTTACGGCAGATCCGAATTCCGGAGAAATCACGGCGGGGCAATGGCTGACGTTCAGCACAATCGAGCCCGGCGGCGAAATCTACTACACGATTAAAGGAGTCCAGGCCAGGACAAGGTACACGGGCCCGATCAGGCTGGATCAGTCTGCAGCCTTAACCGCTTGGACGGAGACGGAAGGCAAGAAAAAAAGCATCGTCAGAACGTTTGTTTACACGAACGCAGACGATCTTGTCGTGGATCGATTCGGACAAATAAGATCGGCCGAATTTACCGGGAAAATACACAATGACGACGAATTCGCGCAGGCTGCCGCGAGCGACGAACAATTTTACGACAGTCTGGTCGGCCCGGGCGACAGGGATGCGTACGGGGGGCTTGCGGGAAGCAAAAGCGTCTATCAACTGAACGAAACGGGATTTTTCCATATTGAGAAGCTCAACGGAAAGTCGGTCATGGTAGACCCGATCGGCAATCTCTATTTTAATCTGGCAGTCAACGGTACGGGATATGTGGACGAAACCTTCACTGTCGTCAACGGGCGCGAGTCCGTGTACGAGTGGCTTCCCGGCACAACGGGAGATTTTAAGACCGCTTACGACGGAAGCGGCAACTTCTCGTTCTATGTGGCCAACCTGATTCGCCAAAGCGGGCAGCCCTTTAACCAAGCGCAATATTCCGCGGACAGCGTGGAGCTCGTGAAATCGCTCGGCTTTACGGGCCTTGGCGCATGGTCGAACGCCGGCGGCATGCCTTATGTCGCCTGGCTTCCCATGCCGAATCTCAAAATCGGGGACAGCGGGTTATTCGATATTTTCCACCCGGATATGTTGAACCAGATGGACGCCAAATTCAGCGCTTTGGCGAACAATCGGGACGATGGCGATTTAATCGGGTATCTGTTTGGCAACGAGCTTCCGTACGATAAGCTGAAATCTGCCGTACCGGCCGCAAGCGCCTCTACCGGAAGCAAGGCGAGACTTGTGACGATGCTGGCCGCCAAATACGGCAGTATAGAAAGCTTTAATACCGCATGGGGACTGGATTTTGCCAGCTTTGACGCGCTGCGGAACAGCGCCTTTGCCGCCAAGACGGCGCTTGCGGCGCAGGATATGGACGAATTCACCAAGCTTTATTTGGACGAATTGTATAAGCAAATTGCGTATTACGCGAAGAAGTACGACCCCAATCACTTGGTTATGGGCGACCGCTGGTTGGCCAACGTCATGAACGACAGCAAGCTGCGGGAGTATCTGAGCGAATATGCCGGGAAGTACATGGATGTGCTCACTTACAACTACTATACCTACGATCTCAACCTGGATATGCTCGAGCACTTATATGAGGTGGCGGGGCAAACGCCGTTTATAATGACGGAATTTCATTACGGCGATCCGACGACCGGGCTTACCTTCGCGGCAAGAATGGCGGAAGATGAGCATGAGAAAGGACTGATGTATCGCAATTACGTAGAGAAGGCGGCAGCGTCGGGCTTTGTCGTAGGCGCCAACTGGTTCGCCTATTTCGATCAGGCGCCTACGGGCAGATGGTTTCAGGGGCTTAACGGCGAAGCCGGGGCCATCGGACTGATCAATGTCGCCAATCGTCCCTATCGGGATTTCCTGGCATCGGTATCGGACACCAATGGCAGCATCTACGATATTCTGTTGGGCCGTACAGCGCCTTACAGCTATTCGTTTAAGCCCGGACAAGGCGAAAGAGCCTCCGACAAGGTGCTTCAGGTCACAAAATCCGGTACGACGCCTGCCATCGGAGCTTTCAGCGAGCCATGGGAGCAAGCGGTTACCGCGAATTTGACGGACGTCGATCTGGTTCTCGGCTTGATGAAGCAAGGAATCGGCGGGCAAATGAGCCTGACGTGGGACGACGAATATTTCTATATTCGCGCCCATATCGACGACTCTACGCCGATGCAAAGCCCCAATGTAATAAAGGGGATGACCGTGCCCGCCGCCAAGGCTTATTTATGGGCAGGCGATGCCGTCGAATTGTTCATCGGCCCGTCCAATGTAGACGAAGGCGGGGCCATGCAGTTCAACGATAGTCAAATTTTGCTGGCTGCGGCGCCGGACGAGCAGGGCGCGGTGCAGACCGCCTACTATTGGACGGGATACCGGGAGCAGGAGCAGCCGGAGATCGATATGGCGGCGCAGTTGGACGCGGATGGCAAGGGGTATACGATCGACGCGAAAATTGCGTTTGCGGATATGGGTCTCGCAGATATTGGAGACGGAACCGTCATCCGCTACGATATGGGCTTCGATGAAGGCGGCGCGAACGGGCGCGAGCGGCAATTTTATTGGAACGGCGTGGACGGCAACTCCTCGAATCGGGAGAAGTGGGGCCAAATCGTTCTCAAGGAAAGCGGCCAGGACGACGACCAGGACCCGGACGGCGGTGGAGGCGGCGATAACGGCGGCCAAAATCCAGGCCTTCCTTCAAGCCCGGGGAACGGCTACGCGAATGCAGCATCGCCGGATTCGATTGAGGCCAACGGAAGACCGGTTCACGCTCTGGAATACGACCAGTCAAGCCATGCCTACACAGCGACGCTGGCTTCCGTGGAGGGGTCGTCGTATCTGAAAATAACGGGAAAAACGTTGGCTGCCATGTCCGATTTGAATCCGGGGTCGGTCATTAACATCTTCACGCCGTTTGGCGGCTACAGCCTGCCGACGAAGCTGGCGGAAGTTATCCCCGATCTTGCGGCGCTGCTTGAGCGCAATAATCTGACGGAAGGGGATATCAGCCTTAAAATTACCTTAACGGATACATCGAAAGCGAGCTCGGTGCTCGATACGGTCGGCGGCTTCTATCCGAACGGCAAAGTGATCGCCAGTGCGAGCTATGCGATCGAAGTCCTGAATAACAATAACGGACATACGATCCTGTCGGCGGCGCGGCTCGGAGAAGACCTCTCCAGAACGATTCGTCTTCCGGAGTCGTTCGAGCTTCCGGAGTTCTTCGGCGTGTGGAGGATTGACGAGTCGTCCGGGAGCTTGGCGTTTGTCCCGCATGCCCTGCGAGAAATCGACGGCATCGGTTATGTCGTTATCGCATCCCCTGCCGAAGGCACGTACGTCGTCGCCGCAAATCACGTTCAATTCGAGGACGTGCCGCAAGGGAAATGGTACACGAAAGCGATCGAACAAGCGGCGGCCAAACGGCTTGTTATAGGAGTCGGAGGGGAGAAATACGCGCCTTCCAGAACGATTACGCGAGCCGAGTTTACGCGTATGATTAGCAACCTGCTGCAGCTCGCGGAGGATGAAGCGGGAGGGCAGCTGCCGAACGGACCGCTCACGCGGGAGGAGATGGCAAATCTCATCGCGGCGGCAGCCAAGCACGCTAAGGGGATAGAGCCAACGGGGAACAGGGATCCTGGTTCTCAATTGAAGGATTTCGGAAGCGTGGATGAAAAGTATATCGAGGATATAACAACGGTGTATCGACTCCAAATCATGCAAGGCGTCGCTTCGGACAGATTCGATCCGCAGGGCGCCGTAACGCGCGCGCAGGCGGCCGTCGTTTTAATGAATATGGCCCAGCGCTTCGGATTGATCAAGGTTGGCGATCTCTATTCGGGAGGAGCTTGAACAACTTTATAGTATTTTACCAGAAATTTAAGATTTGCCTTCTACAGAAGAAATCGACGGTTCTCTACAATAAAGGAACAACAGAAATCAAGAAGGTGATGGGATTGAGTAAAGCCGATATCTCGATCGACAAGAGGATGGGGGTCGGAGCAAGGAACGGAAGCCGGCTTTGGAAGCGGGTCCGCGGAAACCTTGACATGTACGCGCTGCTGCTTCCGGGGTTGATCTTCTTGTTATTGTTCAAATATACACCGATGTACGGCATTCTGATAGCCTTTCAGGATTTCAATATTTTCGCGGGCATCCCGGGCAGCGAATGGGTGGGAATGGAACAGTTCAAGAAGCTGATTCATTCGGATGAGTTCGCGCAGGTGCTTACCAATACGTTGTTGATCAGCTTGTACAAGATCGTGATCCTGTTTCCGATCCCGATCGTGATCGCGCTGTTTCTGAACGAAGTGGGACGCATGTTCTTCAAGCGGACGATTCAGACGATCATTTACTTGCCGCATTTTCTGTCCTGGGTCATCATTTCCGGTTTGTTCGTGACGATCCTGTCGCCGACGGGCGGACTGGTGAACGAGATCATTCGTTTTCTGGGGGGACAGCCGATCTCCTTCCTGACCGACAATCATTTTTTCCGCAGCGTAGTCGTCTTCACGGCGGGGTGGAAGGAAGTGGGCTGGAACGCGATCGTCTTTATCGCCGCGGTCGCCGGAATCGAACAGGAGCAATACGAAGCGGCGGCGATTGACGGGGCGGGACGAATCCGGCAGATGATCTCGATTACGCTTCCGGGCATTATGGCGACGGTCGTCCTCATGTTCATCCTGCGGATCGGCAGTCTGCTGGAGGCCGGGACGGAACAGATTCTGACCCTGTACAATCCGCTCGTCTACAAAAGCGGGGACGTCATCGGAACATTCGTATACCGCATGGGGCTCGGACAGCAGGATTACAGCTTCAGCACGGCGGTCGGACTGTTCAATTCCGCAGTCGGCTTCCTGCTCATCGTCATAGGAAATAGGCTCAGCAGAAAATTTCTGCATCGAAGCATCTGGTAGGAGGAGCGTTATGCGTAGTAAAAAAATGGGCGATTACGTGCTCGACAGTGTGATCTATATCGTTCTCATCGGCATGGGGATGGCGACGCTGCTCCCGTTCGTGAATGTATTGTCCAAATCGATCAGCGAGGAATGGGCGATTGTGTCGGGCAGGGTGGGGCTGCTGCCGGTCGGCTTTCAGCTCGATACGATGCGTTTTGTCATCACCTCCAATCAATTTCTTCATTCGCTGTACATCTCGGTGCTCGTTACCGCCGTCGGGACGCTGGCCTCTCTGCTGATTACGGTCATGACGGCCTATCCTTTGTCGAAGCGGGATGTCCCGGGCACAGGGATACTGATTGTTCTATTTATTTTCACGATGATGTTTAACGGCGGCATCATTCCGAATTATTTGCTCATTCGCGAATTGCACTTGATCGATAACCTCGCTTCTCTGATTTTGCCGGCCTTGATCAGCGTGTTTAATATGCTGGTGATCAAGAGCTACTTCGAGAGTCTTCCGGAAAGTCTGGAGGAATCCGCGAAGCTCGAGGGCGCGCGGAATTACACGATCCTGTTCCGGATCGTGCTTCCGCTAAGCGGTCCCGTGATGGCGACAATCGGGCTGTTCTACGCGGTGTATTATTGGAACGATTATTTCAACCCTATGATCTACATCAACAGCACCGCTTTAAAGCCGCTTCAACTCTACTTGCAGGACATTGTCATGAATGCCGACACGTCCTCGGAGCTGAATCGGAGCGCCGACGATCTGATGAACGTTCCTGCGGAAGGAGTCCGGGCGGCGACGGTGATCGCTTCTACGGTCCCGATTCTGCTGGTTTACCCGTTCCTGCAGAAATATTTTATCAAGGGCGTTATGATCGGTTCGGTAAAAGGGTAAGCGCAGCAGCGCATTAATTCGACCGGGGGTACCCGAGAGATTAATGATATATAATACTTCATTAGGAGGGTCATACAATGTTTAAAGGTTTTAAGGTGCTTCAAGCAGTGGCATTATCGTCGCTTCTGGTTACGGTTGCGTCGGCTTGCGGGTCGAACAACGGGGAGAATCAGGCTTCAAGCAGCGCTCCGAGCGGCGCTTCGAGCCCGGCCGCGGCCGAGAGTCCAACTGCGGATACGCCGAAGCCGACCTTGAAAAGATTGGGCGTATGGCAGGACAGCGATTATAATAATTATCCCGTGGCGAAAATGCTCGAGGAGGAAACGGGCTACAAAGTTCAGTACGACATGCTCCCGCAGGATAAAGCAGCCGACAAGCTCAACCTGCTGCTGGCCTCCGGGGATGCCTACGATATTGTAAACTACAACAGCGATATGGCGTTATATTCGGATTATGCCCAGAAGGGCGCGCTAACCGATCTGACTCCGCTGATCGAGCAGTACGGGCCGAATATTACCCAATCGGTTTCACAGCAATCGCTGGATGCGCTCAAGGTTGACGGCAAGCTGTACGCCATTCCGACGAAGGTTACTTATCAGGTTAACAGCAGCATTTTGATCCGGACGGACTGGTTGGACAAGGTTGGCATGCCGATGCCGACCACGACGGACGAGCTGACGGCGGTGCTTCGGGCGTTTAAGGAACAGGATCCGGGCGGCAACGGAGACAATGACGTTCCGCTCACGATTAACGGCGACCAAGCGATGCTCGATAATCTTGTAGGCGCGTTCGGAATGGCGAATACGTGGAACGATGTGGACGGGCAGCTGGTATCCCGCATCATGGACCCGGCTTACAAGGATTATGTCGGTTATTTGTCCGGCCTCTATCAGGAAGGCCTGCTTGACCGCGAATTCGTAGTCAACAAGGGTGCAACGACCAAAGAGAAGTTTACCAGCGGCAGAGCCGGGGCGATTGTCGTTCACTGGGCCGATTTTGCCGGAATCGTCGAAGCGTTGACGAAAAATATTCCGGATGCGCAAATTTCGTTTGTCGGAGCTTTGAAGGGTCCGAACGGCGAGGCGGGATTCGTGGCGAATGTCGGTTTCGACCGCTTGACCTTCATTCCGAAAGCATCGAAGCATCCGGACGACGCGATCAAATGGATCAATGCGACACTGGAACCGGAGACGTTCAAAAAACTGGCCATCGGGGAAGAAGGCGTGCACTATACGGAAGAGAACGGCGCCTATCTGCCGATCCTCCCGCTCTTTAACGACGAGCGCAACCTTGCGAACAACTTCATGTCGGGAGTCGACGAGAAGCTGTATCCGTTGTACTGGCAAGCCCGCGCTCATAAAAACCCGGTGCAATTCGAGGCGTTCGATTTTCTGAACAACAAGCAGCCGGACGAAGTCAAAATTCCGAACCTGCTGTCTCTGGCTCCTTATATGCCGGTGCATGCTAAAAACAATATGCAATTGGAATCCATGGTTACCGATTATACCATCAAGCTTATCGCGGGCGCGGAGCCAATGTCCGGACTCGAAGCTTTCCAGGCCAAGTATCAAGCGGCCGGCGGAGAAGCAAGCGCTAAGGAAATCAACGATTGGTATGCTACCGTTCAAAAATAATAAACGAAGCGGCAGCGGCTTGGCATCAGAGCCTGCCGCTTCCTTTCCTGTGGAGGGAGATAACTCGATGAACCTTGCAGTGTTTGCATTCGAACGTCAAGTCCAGTCCTATCTGCGCGCAGACGTCATCGTCATCGGCGGCGGTCCCGCCGGGACGGCCGCGGCGATCAGCGCGGCGCGTTGCGGCAAGCGAGTCGTGCTGCTGGAAAAATCGGCGCAGTTGGGCGGGATGGGGACGCTCGCCAACGTCAGCGTCTTTATGCCTGTCGGCAACGTAACCGGAATCTATCGCGAAATCGTCTCGGAGATGCTGAGCGAATATTTGCCTCCGGATCACGATCGGTCGATATCCCCGCAGTATTCGCCGTTCCTGCTTCGGCAATATTTGAACGAGAAGATGAAGAAGGAGCAGGTACAAGTCTTCTTCCATTGCGAATTCGTGGGCGTTATTCGAGAGGGGCGCCGGATCAAGGCGGTTGTCGCATCGACCCGGGAAGGGTTGAAAGCCTTCGAAGGGGAGCGCTTCATCGATTGTACGGGCGACGCCAGGGTGGCGATTGACGCGGGCGTGCCTTCCCATTCGGGAAGAGAAGAGGACGGCTTGACGCAGCCGATGACGCTGATGTTCACGATGCAGAATACGGGGAAAAAAGTGGTCCCCCTACTGCCTGAAGGATGTTATCCTTACGAGAAGGAATCCGATCTGCCGCAAGGAAGACGACTCTACTGGGAGCAAAATAACGATGGCACGCTGCTCGTCAACATGTCGCGAGTCAAAGCGAACGGAGCTAAAATAGAGGATGTCAATTATGCGGAGGCGGAAGCGTTAAAGCAGGTTTTCTCCATCGCCCATTACTTGCAGAAAACAGGGTTCGAAACGTATGCGATCTCCCATATCGCTCCCCAGACCGGCGTCCGGGAGACGAATCAAATTCAAGGTCTTTATACATTGAGCGAGCAGGACGTCGTGAACGGAGCGCGGTTCCCGGATGTCGTGGCGCAGACGAATTACGAGATCGATATCCATAGTCCCGATGCGTCGAAAACGACGGACGAACGCAAGGTTGACGGATACGACATTCCCTATCGCTGCATGGTGCCCGAGGAAATCGACAACCTGCTCGTAGCGGGCAGGTCGATCTCCGCGACGCATGTAGCGATGTCGTCCATGCGCGTACAGGCGACTTGTTTCGCGTTAGGGCAGGCCGCGGGCGCTGCAGCGGCGATATCGCTGGACGAATCCAACGCGATGAACGAGATTTCGATAAATAAACTGCACGCCGTGCTGGAGCTTCAAGGCGTTAAGTTTATCGGCAGATAAGCGTTCCGGCGGCGGGCTTCGGATGAGAGGGCAAGGGGGACGGCGCAATGTATAAGCTGCTAATCGTAGACGACGAGCCGACCGTAAGATTCGGTTTGCGCTCCTATTTCGACTGGTCATCTTACGGAATTGAAGTAATAGGAGAGGCCGATGACGGAGACGTTGCTCTCGAAATGATAGAGAAGGAGCAGCCCGATCTGATCTTAACCGACGTTCGCATGCCGAATATGGACGGGCTGGCGTTGTCCCGGCAGGTTTCCGCGTTATATCCGCAATGCAAGATCATGTTTGTCAGCGGGCACGGCGATGCCGATTACTTGAAATCGGCTTTAAAGGTAAACGCGGTAGACTACATCTTCAAACCGGTTAATCTGCAGGAACTGAGCGCGGTGATGACGCGAGTCGTCGCGGATTTGGATGCGGAGCGGGCGGAGCGGCGCCACAAACAGGAGATGCAGGTTAAGCTGAACGAGGGCATGCCGCTGCTGCGCGAGAAGCTGCTGCTGTCTCTGATCAGCGGCAGCGCGTCAAAGCCGGAGCTTCGCGAGCGGATACAATTTCTCGGGCTGGAGCTGCCTGTCGATGCGCCATACTGGGTCATGGTCGTCTCGGTAGACGACAGGGCCGAAGTGATGGGCCATCGTTCGGAGCGGGATCGTCAGCTGCTCTGGTATTCCATTTTGAACATTTACCAGGAACTGATCGACACTCATCTTCGGGGCTATGCTTTCGAATACCAGGTCGGGGAATTCGTCGGCGTTCTGAGGGCGGACATCGCCGGAGGCACCGCTTCCGATGCTGCGGAAGCCTTGTTGGCTTTGGCCGGAAACGTTCGCGAAAATTTGGAGCGCTGGCTCAAGATCGGCGTAACGATCGGAATCGGCGATCAAGTAAATACGCTGTCCGACGTAACTTATGCATACAAGCAGGCTCGCGAAGCCGCCGACCATAAATGGTATTTGGGCAAAAACCGCATCATCACGATGGATGGCCTCGAGTACCCGCAGTTGGATGCCGACAGGATGAACAAGTACGATCCCGTTTATACCGAGCAGCTGATTTCGGCCTTAAAAGCCGCCGACTCCGACAAGCTGAAGCAAGTTCTCGATCCTATTTTCGCAGATTTGAATCGCGCCAGACGGGACGGACTGAAATACGGACGCAACGTATGCCAGCAGATCGTCCTCGCGGTAGGGCAGCTGCTGCTGGAGCTTGGCGTCCAATCTCCGGAGCTGGAGGCGACCGAATCTGCGCTGTGGGAGGCGCTGTTCGAGAAAGAGACGTCCGACGAGATGCGGCATTTGATTGAATCTTATCTATCCGCGGTTTGCGAACGGATTGGCGAGAAACGAATCGGCAAAATGGCCAATTTGGTCGAACGGGTGCGCGCCGTTATCGAAGAGAATTACTCGGACGCCAGTCTGACCATGGCGGATATCGGCAAAGCGGTCTATTTGACGCCGACCTATGTCAGTCTGCTTTTCAAGCAGGAAACCGGACAGACCCTTAATGAATATTTAACGCAAGTGCGGGTGGACAAAGCCAAGGAGCTGCTGCGCGATCCCCAGTACAAGTTTTACGACATCTGTTATGCCATCGGGTACACGGACCCCAGCTATTTCACCAAGCTGTTCAAGAAGGTTACCGGAATGACGCCGAGCGTCTATCGTGATACTCATGCGTGAAGACCGTGAATTCGTGCCGCATCGTCGTCCCGCGAACGGAATCGGCGCTCTGCATCGCATCCTGCGTCGTTTCTCGATTCCGCGTCCGTGGCTGCTGGCTTATTTGCTGCTGATCGTCGTTCCCGCGGCCATCTTCTTGTACGGTTATTACGAGCGCTCCTCCGCTATCTTGAAGAGCGAAGTGATGAGGACGATGCAGCAGGCGCTGAAGCAAGCGGGCAGCAATCTTTCCTATCGGCTGGAGCATATCGAAGACATTAGCAATGCGGCGTTCATGAACGCCAATCTCCATTCCTACCTCTCCGTCGGAGCCGACGATCAATCGATTGGCATCCAACTCCAGGTCATCAAAGATTTGAGGTATCTGGTCGAAACGGTGCAATCCAATTCCGACGTGTTCCACGTGCGCCTGTTCGTGGATAAATCCAAAATCTATTCGGGCGAGCGGATCAACTTTTTCACGCTGGACAGCTTGAAGAGCCGCCCCTGGTTTCCCGCGATTATCGCAGCCAACGGAAACATCGTATGGACAGGCTCTTATGAGGAAAGCTTTCTGGACGGGGGAGATGCGAATATCTTCTCCTCCGCTCGCATGCTGCGGGACCCCGAAAACTACGACAAGGTGTCCGGGGTGTTGATGGTCGACGTGAAGGAGAGTTTGGTATCCGATATTTTGGCGGAGCTTCAATTCTCGCCCGGCACGCAGGTTTATCTCGTCGATCCCGCCGGGGACATTATTTTTCATCCGGAACGATCGTTGATCGGGACGAAAATTGACCCCTCTATCCTGGCCGTATTGAACGAGGGGAACGAAGGGGTTCAGACGGTTAAGCTGAATGGAACCGTCAACGATGTGTTGTTTACGACATTAAATCCGGCCGGCTGGAAGCTGGTGGCCCAGGGCACCGATTCCCAACTGTCGCCGCACTCGGTTAAGCTGACGCAGAGGTCGGAATGGACTTCGCTGATCGAGTATGTCGCGTTGTTTCTTGTGCTGCCGTTTGTCCTTCTGGCCATTATCGTGCGCGGGATGAACCGCAGAGTGAATCATGTCATCACGATTATTCGCAAGGAAGGGACGGACAGCCTGAACGAAATCCCGAATGTAAACGGCGATTTTCATATGCTCGAACGCAGCGTCGACCATTTGATTATTCGTGTGCGCACGCTTGTCGAGGAGAAGTACAAGGCCCAAATTCATGAGCGCGAGGCGCAATTGCTGGCGCTGCAAGCGCAGATCAATCCGCATTTTCTCTACAACACGCTGGATACGATCAATTGGATCGCCATCGGCAAGGGCGCGTCGGACATTAGCCAGATGATCGACAATCTGGCGAAATACTTCCGGCTCAGTCTGAATCAGGGGAAGAACATCGTCAGCGTGGAGGACGAGCTGCGTCTGGCCCAGGTTTATTTGGAAATTCAACAGAGCCGTTTTCTGGATACGTTCGACTTCAAGCTGGACGTTCAGCCGGAGCTTACGGATTATCAGATTCCGAAGCTGATCCTTCAGCCTATCGTCGAGAACGCGCTGCTGCACGGGATTCGCAAAGCGAAGGACAGACGGGGCTTGATTGTCATCTCCGCAAGGGAGGACAAGGGGGATCTGATCTTCGCCGTGTCCGACAACGGGATCGGGATGGAGGAGGCGTTTGCGCAGCAGCTTATCATCCAGGCGCAGACCGGATCGAACGGCAATCGCTCGGGTTCGGCGAATGGAAGCTCTTATGGCCTGTTCAATGTCAATGAGCGCATTAAGCTGTATGCGGGCGACGATTACGGAGTCGACGTGCATTCCCGGCCCGGCGCCGGGACAACCGTAACGGTTCGATTAAAGGCCGAGCCGGCGAAGGGTCATGGGGGCATAGCGGAATAGGCCGAATCGGTCGGCGTCGCGCTTATGAGGTTCGGAGCGGCCGAGTGCGGCAAATATTCGCTTTTTGCCGATATCCCATTCGCTCAGGAAACGTGTCCCCCGCCGTTTTTCGTATTGTTTCCATAGCTGAAAATGGATATAATTTACTGAAAAGGGTTTGAAGGAGCGGCGGCCTATGAACTCAAATTCGAATTCCGATAGCATTCATCAGCGACACGACACCTCGTACCGTTTTTTATTGTCGAGTAAAAAGCTGTTCGTGGAATTGCTTCGTTCCTTCATAGACCGGGGCTGGGTGCAGGCGGTGGATGAAGAGCACGTTCAGGAAATTCCGCATTCCTTCGTGCTTCAGGATTTCAAGCGCCAAGAGGCGGACGTGGTGTACCGGGTGAACTTGAATGGACAGGACGTCGTGTTTTACTTGCTGCTGGAGATGCAGTCGAGTATAGATTATCGAATGCCGTACCGACTGCTGCTGTATCAGGTGGAAATTTGGCGTTATTTGCTGCAGAACGAGGAGGGTTCGCCGGCCAACCGGAAAACCTTTCAATTGCCGCCGATTATCCCGATTGT
>NZ_JBHMDN010000034.1:130921-377341 GCF_042431195.1 Cohnella cellulosilytica | reverse complement strand
CCGGACAATTTGATATAGAAATTATACCAAGGTTAGCGGCGGTGAGGGGGAGAAAAAGCACGGTCGCAATGACCATGCCTTTTCCACAGTTAATCGACAGCTTCCAGCAGACCGTTACGCGAGCCAATCCGAGCGGGTGACCGCTTTTAACGGTCCGGCAGGCCGTTACGCAGGCCAATTCAAGCGGATGACCGCTTTAATGGTCCAACTGGCCGTTACGCAGGCCAATTCGAGCGTATGAGCGCATTTAACGGTCCAACAGGCCGTTACGCGAGCCAATCCGGGCGGATGACCGCTTTTAACGGTCCGACAGGCCGTTACGCAAGCCAATCCGGACCGCTGACCGCTTTTAACGGTCCGACAGGCCGTTACGCAGGCCAATTCGAGCGCATGAGCGCATTTAACGGTTTAGCAGACCGTTACGCGAGCCAATCCGGGCCGCCGACCGCTTTTAACGGTCCAGCAGACCGTTACGCGAGCCAATCCGGACCGCCGACCGCTTTTAACGGTCCGACAGGCCGTTACGCAGGCCAATCCGGACCGCCGACCGCTTTTAACGGTCCGGCAGACCGTTACGCAGGCCAATTCGAGCGCATGAGCGCATTTAACGGTCCAGCGGGCCGTTACGCAGGCCAATTCAAGCGGCTGATCGCTTTTACCGGTCCCACAGGCCGTTACGCAGGCCAATCCGGGCCACCGACCGGCTGCGTGATCCAAATTGGACTTTCGGAGCTGCCTCTATACGATCAGCTGCCCAGCAAGGCTTCTTCCGCGGCCCGTTTCCCTTGCGCGACGCAGTCCGGCAAGCCTACGGCCGCGAACGCCGCGCCGGTAGCATAGACTCCCGGCAGCTTCCGCGCAAGCTTGGCACGGAAATCGGCGATGGCTCCAACGTGCCCGACCGGATATTGCGGCATGGAGTGGCGCAGCCGCGTAATTTCGGCGAATTCCGGCGTCGCCTCCAGCCCCATCAAGTCGCGCAGATCGCCGCGCACGCCCGCAATCATCGCCTCGTCGTCCAGCTCGACGCCCCGCTCGTCGCCCGCGCGTCCGACATAGCAGCGGATCAACCGTTTGTTTTCCGGCGCCGTGTGCCGCCATTTCGCCGACGTCCATGTGCTCGCCGTGATCAGCCGATTTTCCCCGCGCGGCACGAGGAAGCCGGAGCCGTCGAGGTCGTGGCCGAAACCTGCCGCATCGTAGCCGAACACCACGTTGGCTACGGAGACGTAGCGGATCGCCGACAGCGCGTTAACGTCCGTATGCGCCTCCAGCAGCTCCGCCGCGGCGTAGGCCGGCAGCGTCACGACGACTTGATCGGCTTCGCACACCGTGCCGTCGAGCATGTGCAGCCGATATGCCGCCCCCTCGGATGAGGCCGACGCCTCCAGCTCCCGAACCTTCGCGCCAAGACGGATCTCTCCTCCCGCCGCCCGAATCTGCTGCTCCATCGCCTCGATTACCGTCGACAATCCATTTTTGAACGTCAGAAACACGCTGGCCGGAAGCTCGGGCGTCTCCTGCGAACGCGCAGCACCGCCCTCCTTCGCAGCCGCGGCGGCAAGCTGCGCCGCCCGGGTGCCCGCGATCAGGCTGCCATGCTCCTCGACCATCCGCTTGAACTGCGGAAATGTCGCCTCGAGCCCCAGCTTGTACAGATCTCCCGCATGAATGCCCGCCAGCAGCGGCTCGAAAACGCGCTCGACCATCTCCTTGCCCATCCGCCGCTCGAGGAACGTTCCGACCGGCTCATCGGCCGATTTTGTCCCTTCCTGCAGCTCCGTCCCCGCAGCCTCGGACAGCTCCGCCTCCTGCAAAGCCCGCCGCTTGCCTTCCTCGGACACCAGCTCCGTCTGCATAAACTTGTCGCCGTCCGTCGGAACGCCCATGACCAGCCCCTGCGGCATCGGCACGAGCCTGCCGTCCCGGGAAATATACGTCTTTTTCGCCTGCGGATTCGTACCCGTCAATTCTCCGATCAGCCCAAGCTCCTCGGCCAATCGGATCATCGGCAGCTTGCGCCCAAGGAAGGAATCGGGACCGCGCTCGATGACGAATCCGTCCCTGCGCAGCGTATTGACTCTCCCGCCAAGCCGGTCGGAGCCTTCCAGCACCGTTACCTCAACCGCTTCTCCGCGCTCCCCGGCCAGCTTAAGCAAGTAAAAAGCGGCGCTGAGGCCGGTAATCCCGCCGCCCAGCACCGCCACCCGGCGACTTCTATTCGTCATTGCCGTGTCCCCCGTTCGCCGCGCCGATCACCGATTCGGCCAACGCGGCCATATATTGCGGATCGTCGTTCAGCATGCGAATCCGCTCCAGGCGAATGCCTTTGTCCTCGGCAAACTTCTTCGCTTCGATATCGATATCGTACAGCACCTCGAGATGGTCGGACACGAAGCCGACCGGCGTCACCAGCACGGAGCGGACGCCTTCCGCCGCCAGCTTCTCAAGCGTCTCGAGAATGTCCGGTCCAAGCCAGGGCTGCCCGGTCTGGCCGGCGCTCTGCCAAGTGAACTGCCATTTGTCCACGCCCGCCTTGTCGGCCACCGTCGCCGAAGTCGCCAGCAGCTGATTCGCGTACGGATCGTTCAGCTCCAATATTTTGGCCGGAAGGCTGTGCGCGCTGAACAGCACCAGCGCATCTTCGCGGTCGTCGCCCAGCCGCGCCAGGCCCTCGCTTACGCGCCCGCTTAACGCCTCGATCAGCTGCGGGTGCAGATGGTACTCCTCGACGCCGCGGAAACGGATGCCCTGCTTCTCCGCTTCCTCGCGAGCCCGCTTCAAATAACCGCCAACGCTCATCGAAGAATACTGCGGCGTCAGCACGATGCCGACCGCCTCGCGTATGCCGTCCGCCGCCATCGCCGCGATGCCGTCCTCGATAAACGGCGCGGCATGCTTCAACCCTTGATAGCAGGCATAGGCTCCCTCTCCCGCCAGCTTGTCGAGCGTGCGCTGCAGCGCCTCCGCCTGTCTGTTCGTATTTTCGCGCAGCGGGAACACGCCCCCCACGATCGCCCGGTAACGGGAAGTTAAATCGTCCAATTGCTCCGCCGTCGGCGGATGTCCTCTGCGGATATGCGTATAGTAGGCTTCCACGCCTTCCAGGCTTTCGGGCGTTCCATAGGACATGACAAGCACGCCGATCGTTTTGTTGTCCGCGCTCATGCTTTGGCCTCCTCTGCCAGCTTCCGTTCGCTATAGCTATGTATGAAGTCCGTCAGTTGTTTCAGCTTGTCGAGCGACGCCTCCGGGAACAGCCCGTGCCCCAGGTTGAAAATGTAGCCCGGCTCGCGCATCCCCTCGTCCAGCAGCGCCTGCGCATGCTCGCGGATCACTTCGGACGGCGCGGTGAGCACGTAAGGATCCAGGTTGCCTTGAATCGCGTAACGGCCTCCGAGTCGGCGGCGTCCTTCCGCCAGCGGCACCCGCCAGTCGAGTCCGATGACGTCCGCCCGCAAACCGGTCAAGTGGGGCAGAAGCTCGCCGGAGCTGACGCCCGGAAAATAAATTTTCGGCACGTCCAGATCCGCCAGCGACGCGAAAATCCGTTCAATATGCGGCAGCACGAAAGTCTTGAAATCGCGCGGCGCAAGAGAGCCGACCCAGCTGTCGAACAGCTGCACCGCCTTGGCCCCCGACGCGATGTGCGCGCGCAAATAAGTCGCCGCCATGTCCGCCAGCTTGCCCATAAGGAGATGCCACGTCCGCGGGTCGCCGTACATGAGCTCTTTCGTGCGAATATACGATTTCGTCGGCCTGCCTTCTATCAAATAGCTGGCGATCGTGAACGGCGCGCCCGCGAAAGTGATGAGCGGCACCTCCAGCTCGCGGTCCAAAATACGAATCGTCTCCAGCACGTGCGGCAAGTCGCCCTCCGCGTCGATCGGCCGGAGCTTCTCCACATCGGCCGCGGAGCGCACCGGATTGTGAATGACGGGGCCGACGTCCTTCACGATATCGAAATCGATGCCGATCGAAGCGACGGGATTCATAATGTCCGAATACAGGATGGCCGCGTCGACGCCCAGCTTGCGAACCGGCATCAGCGTCACCTCGGCGGCCAGCTCGGGCTGCAGGCAAATTTCCAAAAGCGAATATTTTTCCTTGATTTTACGATAATCCGGATCGTAGCGTCCCGCCTGCCGCATGTACCATACGGGTATGCGCTCCACCGCTTCCCCCCTGCACGCTCGCAAAAACAGGTCATTCTTCACCATAAGCTTCCAGCCTCATTTATGTACCATTTTGGTTTTCATTGCTTTCATTATGCCCCTTTTGGCTTGCTCGAACAACTATTCCTCCCGAATGGAGTATGACAATAGTTTGACAATGCGTTTTTTGTCGCGCGTTGGACTATGGTATACTGGCTATGCACATGTCCGCATCGAGGTAGGTGTACATCATGAATCGCTGGAAAATCAATTTATACATATTAATGGTCGGCAACTTCCTCGTTATGGCGGGGATGACGATGATCATGCCTTTTCTGTCGCTTTACCTGCAGCAGGATTTGGGACTGACCGGCGAGCATGAGATCGGCGTATGGGCCGGAATTATCTTCGCCGCCAATTTCGTGACGTCTTTTCTGTTTCAACCGTTATGGGGCAAGCTGGCGGAGAAATACGGGCGGAAAATGATGCTGCTGCGCTCCGGCTTCGGCATGTCGATCGTGATGCTGCTGATGGGTTTCGCGACCGCGCCGTGGCACCTGCTCGTGCTGCGGATGATGAACGGGGTCATCTCGGGCTTTATGCCCGCGGCCGTCTCTCTGGTGTCGTCGTCGACGCCGAAGGAGCGAATGGGCTTCGCGATGGGCACGCTGCAGTCCGGAGGGACGGCGGGGGCGATTTTGGGACCTTTTATCGGGGGATTATTGGCGGACAATTTCGGCTTCAGGCCGATTTTTTACATAACCGGAACTTTGTTGTTTCTCGCCTCCGTCATTACGTGGATTCTCGTGCACGAGAAATTCGATCGCGCCGAGGCCGCCAAAATCGAACAGGTCAGCGTCTTGAAGGGCTTTCGCGAGCTGATCGTCATCCGCCAGCTGCCGGTGCTGCTTACCGTCACCTTCCTGATCCAGTTCGCCATGCTTAGTCCGATGCCGCTGATCCCGCTCTACGTGCAGCAGTTGCACGGCACCTCGGAAAATCTGGCGTTTTACGCCGGCTTCGTCGGCTCCGTCACCGGCATCTCCAATATGCTCTGCTCGCCTATACTCGGGCGGCTCAGCGACCGGATCGGAGCGATCCGGATTTTGCTCGTCTGCTTGGCCGGGTCCGCCGTCATGACGATTCCCCAAGCGTTCGCCGGTTCCGTCGGCATGCTGCTCGTCTTCCGGTTCCTGCTCGGCTGCTTCATGGGCGGGTTGATCCCGACCGTTAACGCGCTGGTGCGCCAGTATACGCCGGACGGCAAGGAGAGCCGGGCGTTCGGCTTCAACACGAGCGCGCTCAGTCTCGGCAATATGATGGGACCGGTCGTCGGCGGCGCCTTGTCCGGCTGGATCGGCATCGAGGGGCTGTTCATTATTTCCGGAGTGATGCTGTTCGTCACCTGCATATGGGCCACCCGCGCCCTGCGGCTTCGTCAAGGCGGGATCGCCAAATGATCATCGACGGATTCAGAGTAAAAAAGCATCTATCTCCCTCCGCTGCCATGCGATCCTGAAACGGGACGATAAACCCGTGATAAGGTGCTTTCAGGAACGTATGAGGCCGTCTCCGGGAGATAGATGCTTCTTCGTTTTGCCATCGCTCATCCTTCAGCTTAATCGTCGTTACTTGAGCTCGTTCAGGCGCTCCTCCAGACGATCCCAAGTTTCGGTGATACCCTCCAGCATGCCCATATCCATCACGGTCTTGAGCGATTCCGCCGACACATACTCCCCGTAGCTGACCAGCTTCGTCCGGCCGTCGCCCAGATCGATGAACTCCAACGTGACGTCGGTTGACGGCATCTCGTCGTTGGAGTTGCCTTCCGCATCCGAGAAATAATCCGTATAGACGATTTTCTCCGGCTCGATCATTTCCTTATAGATGGCTTTGCCCCAAGACTCCATTCCGTAAAAATCGCCCTGGCTCCGATCGACGCATTTCATACAGTAATGCCACACGCCGCCGGGACGAAAATCGACCGTGCACACCGGAATCTCCCAGCCCTTCGGTCCCCACCAATGCCTCAAATGATCGGCTTCCTTAAACATCGCGTACACGAGCTCCCGCGGCGCGTCGAACACGCGCTCCAGCACAAGCACCTTATCGTTTTCCACTCTCGAAACCATTGCGTTCCCGGACATTGCGTTTCCTCCTTGAAAGGGTATTCTCGCGGCTCAAAACCGTTATTGTTTTTCCTTGTTCTGCAGCTCTCGCAAATAATCGTCCAGCTTGTCGAATCTCTCTTCCATAATGCGTCGGAACGATTGGACCCACGATTCCAGCGCCTGGAAGGGGGCGGGCCGCAGCTTGTAAATTCTGCGATTGGCTTCCGCCTGCACGTCCACGATCCCGCTCTCGCTCAAAATTTTCAGATGCTTCGAAGCCTGGGGCTGGCGAATTTCCAGCCGATCGGCGATTTCGCCCACGGTCAGAGGACCTTCGCGCAGCAGCTCGACGATCCGCTTGCGATTCGGTTCGGCCAACGCGCTCAGCATCGCCGTATCCATGTCCGGAAGATTTCCTGACATGTCGTTCACCTCGTTAACGTTAAGGTATCCGGTGTGTCTCCCCACCCCTTCTTCACCGTAGTCGATTTCCTTTCGACTCGAATATACCATTAAGAGAATATTCCTGTAAAGGAATATTTATAATTAAATCATTTAAGGAGACCGCAGCGGCTGTTCTCTTACCGGAATGTCGAAAAAAACCGGAAGCGATCTTTAAGATCGGCTTCCGGCCGCGCCTATCGTTGACGTGCGTTATTCGAACTTGACGAGGAAATAGTTTTTCTTTCCTCTGCGGATAACGGCGTATTTGCCGTGCAGCCGGTGCTCGCGCGTCAGTACGAAATCAAGAGCCTGCTCGCGCCGGCCGTTCAAGTATACCGCGCCTTTCTCGATGTCCTCGCGCGCCTGGCGCTTTGACGGAGCGGCCTTCGTCTCGAGCAGCAGCTCGAGCAGCGGCGATTCCTCCTGGCCGGCGATGACCGTCGTCGGCATATCCTGCAGCGCCTCCACCAGCTCCGCTTCGCTCAGCTGCGTCACGTCGCCCGAGAACAGCGCCTGCGTAATCTTCTCCGCGCTGACAACCGCCTCTTCTCCGTGAACCAGCTTCGTCACTTCGCGAGCGAGCTCGCGCTGCGCGGCGCGCTGCTCCGGACGCTCGGCCAGCTCCCGCTCCAGCTCGGCGATCCGCTCGCGCTCCAGGAACGTGAAGTATTTCAGGAATTTGACGACGTCGTTGTCGTCCGTATTGATCCAGAACTGGTAGAAGGCGTAGACCGACGTTTTGCTGCGGTCGAGCCAGACGGCGCCGGATTCGGACTTGCCGAATTTCTTGCCGTCGCTCTTCGTCACGAGCGGCAGCGTCATGCCGTATGCCTCGCCTCCGCCCATTTTGCCGATCAGGTCGAGCCCTGCCGTAATGTTGCCCCACTGGTCGCTTCCTCCAACCTGGAGCGAGCAGCCGTGATCGGTCAGCAGCTTGTAGAAGTCGTACGACTGCAAAATCATGTAGCTGAACTCGGTGAAGGAAATGCCGTTAGCCAGGCGCGAGTCGACCGAATCTTTCGCCAACATGTAGTTGACGGTGAAGTTTTTGCCGATGTCGCGCAGGAACGTAATCAGGTCGAGCTGGCCTAACCAGTCGTAGTTGCTGACCAGCTTGGCCGGATTGTCCGTTCCTTCGAAGTCAAGGAAACGGGACAGCTGATCCTTCAGCCGCTCCGTCCACAGCGCGACCGTGTCGGCGGTGTTCAAGGAACGCTCGGTCGAACGTCCGCTCGGATCGCCGATCATCCCGGTGCCTCCGCCGACGAGCGCGATCGGCTTGTGGCCGGCTTTCTGGAAGTGGCGCAAAATGAGAATCGGCAGCAGATGGCCGATATGCAGGCTGTCCGCCGTCGGGTCGAAGCCGCAGTACAGCACGATCGGCTCCTTGCCCAGCTTCTCCTGCAAGCCGTCGCGGTTGGTGGACTGGTAGATCAAGCCCCTGTATTCGAGGTTGTCCAGCAGATTTTGATCCAGATTTGTCATGTTAAAGTCTCTCCCTTAAATAGGTTAGGCGGGCGTCGCGGCGCCCGAAATCAAAAAAGACCCGTCCTGTCGTAAAGACAGGGACGAGTCATCGCGGTACCACCCTATTTGAGCATGCGCCGGAAAAGCCGCATCCTCCGCTCCAGCCCGATAACGGCAGGCCTCCGTCTTGTCCTTCCGCGCCGGCGCGGGTTCGGAACAAAATACTCCGGGACGTAATTCGCCATCCGCACGCGTACCGGCTTGCATCGACCGCCGGCTTTCTGCAACGCGCAACGCGAACGCTACTGTTTCCCTTCATCGCTTTCGCTTATTGGTTTGTTTGCACCACTTTATAATAAAGGGGAAGCCTTTGTCAAGCACCTGCCTTGCGATAAAAAAACAGGGGCAGCTTCCTACGTATAAGCGTATAAGAGAGGATCGATGGACAAGAAGAAGCATCTAGCTCCCGGAGACTGCCTCATACGTTCCTGAAATCACCTTACCACGGGTTTATCGTTCCCATTTCAGGATCGTATAGCAGCGGAGGCAGATAGATGCGACTTGCCACATTCCATCGATCGTCTTTTGTTACGCCTCTACTTACTTAGGAAGCAGCAGCTGTTTCACGCATAATGGCAGGCCGCATAATGGTTCGGACGGGTTTCCCGGAATGCAGGGACCTCCGCCGCGCATTTCTCCGTCGCCAGCGGACAGCGGGTGCGGAACGGACAGCCGCTCGGCGGGCTGACCGGGCTCGGCAAGTCGCCTTTGAGCACGATGCGCTCCTTGCTCTCTTCCACGTCCGGGTCCGGAACCGGAATCGCCGACAGCAGCGCACGCGTATACGGATGCTGCGGATGGGCGTACAGATCCTCGCTGCGCGCCAGCTCGACAATTTTGCCCAAGTACATAACGGCAACGCGGTCGCTCATATATTTGACCATCGACAAGTCGTGCGCAATAAACAGATAGGTCAGCCCCATCTTCTTCTGCAGCTCAATCAGCAGGTTGATAATTTGCGCCTGGATCGATACGTCGAGCGCGGAGATCGGTTCGTCGCAGATCATAAACTGCGGATTCACCGCCAGCGCGCGCGTGATGCCGATCCGCTGCCGCTGGCCGCCGGAAAATTCGTGCGGATAACGCGAAGCGTGCTCGGCGTTCAGGCCGACCCTCTCGAGCAGTTCCTCGACCCGGCGTTTCCGCTCGGCTCTGCTGCCGGCGAGTCCGTGCAGGTCGAGGGCTTCGCCGATAATGTCCAGAATCGTCATCCTCGGATTCAAGGATGCGTAAGGGTCCTGGAACACCATTTGCATTTTGCTGCGGTAAGCTTTGAACTTGGATTTCGACAGCTTCGCAATATCCGTGCCGTCGATGAAGACGCTGCCGGCCGTCGGCTCGTAGAGTCGAATAATCGTGCGGCCCGCCGTCGATTTGCCGCAGCCGGATTCCCCGACCAGCCCCAACGTTTCGCCCTTCTGGATAGAAAAGCTGACATCGTCGACGGCCCTTAAAATACGATGATTGCCCAGATCGAAATATTTGCGCAAGCCCGCGATTTCGATAAATGCTTTGCTCATACGCTCGCCTCCTTGCCGCCGGCCGAACCCGCCCGCTTCGCATAAGGATGCTGCAGCCAGCAGCGAACCGCCTGCGTTCCGCTGATTTCCGTAAACTCCGGAACGACGGTTTCGCAAATTCGCATCGCCTCATCGCAGCGGCTGCAAAACCCGCAGCCCTCCGGCGGCTTGATCAGATCCGGCGGCGTGCCGAAGATCGGAATAAGCGGCTCGTCCTTCGCCTGGTCCAGGCGAGGCAAGGACTTCAGCAGCCCTTTCGTATACGGATGCTGCGGGTTGTTGAAAATTTCCCGCTTCGTCCCCGTCTCCACGACCTGTCCCGCATACATCACGATAACGCGATCGCAGATGTCGGCGACGATGCCCAGATCGTGCGTGATCAGTATGATCGAGGTTTTCATTTTCTGCTGCAAATCCTTCATCAAGCTCAGAATTTGCGCCTGAATCGTCACGTCGAGAGCGGTCGTCGGCTCGTCGGCGATCAGCAGCGACGGATTGCACGCGAGCGCGATCGCAATGACGACCCGCTGGCGCATCCCTCCGGAAAATTGGTGCGGATACTGCTTCAGCCGCGTTTCCGGGTTCGGAATTCCGACCGTTCTCAGCAGCTCGATCACCCGTTTTTTCGCTTCTTCTCCGCTCAGCTTCTGATGCTGGAGCAGGCCCTCCATAATCTGCTTGCCGACCGTCATCGTCGGATTAAGCGAGGTCATCGGGTCCTGGAAGATCATTCCGATCTTGTTGCCCCGCACCTTCTGCATGTCCTTCTCGGAGAGCGTAAGCAGATCCTGGCCGTCCAGCAGCACTTGACCTTGCTTGATTCTGCCCGGAGGCGTCTGAATCAAGCGCATGATCGTCTGCGCGGTTACGCTCTTGCCGGAGCCGGATTCGCCTACGATGGCGACCGCCTCTCCTTCCTTGATCCGAAGGCTGACGTCCCGGACGGCTTGCACTTCTCCGCCGTATACGTCGAACGATACGCTGAGATTTTTGACGTCCAGCAGCGTTCTGCCGGCGTTGGGGGTAGATTTCATGAAGGCCGAGACCTCCTTTCCCTATGCTGCGTCTATTTTTTCAGCTTCGGATCGAACGCGTCGCGCATTCCGTCTCCGAACACATTAAAGGCAAACATCGTCAAACTAAGGAAAAATGCCGGGAAAAACAGTCTCCACGGATAGATCGTCATCGATTTGACCCCGTCGTTGATCATCGTTCCCCATGAAGCGACCGGCGACTGGACGCCGAGACCGAGAAAGCTCAGGAACGCTTCAGTGAAAATCGCGCTCGGCACGGTCAGCGTCATCGTGACGAGAATCGGGCCCATCGCGTTCGGGATCAAATGGCGGAAAATGATGCGCATCGCGCCTGCGCCCAGCGCTTTCGAGGCCAGCGCATATTCCTGGTTTTTCAGCTGCATGATTTGACCGCGCACGATCCACGCCATGTTGATCCAGCCGGTAATCGACATGGCCACAATAATCGTAGTCAAGCTCGGCTCCATGACGACAAGCAGCAGAATGACGACGAGCAGGTAGGGAATGGCATACAAAATTTCCGCGAAGCGGTTCATCGCTTCATCCACTTTGCCGCCGTAATAGCCCATAATGCCCCCATAGATGATGCCGATAAACAAATCGATCAAAGCGGCCGCGAAGCCGACGAAGAGAGAGACCTGCGCGCCTTTCCACGTTCTGGCGAACAGATCGCGTCCAAGCTCGTCGGTGCCGAACCAGTGGTCCGCGCTCGGCGGCAAATTCGTTTTATCCAAAAAGTTCGTGTAATGGTTGTGCGGATAGAGCAGCGGCGCGAATACCGCGAACAGCACGACAACGACCATGATCCAGAAGCCGGTCATCGCCAGCTTGTTGCCGTACAGCCGCATGCGAATGTCCTGCCAGGCGGTCAACCGTTTGCGCTCGATCCTCTCGGCTTCCCCGGAATCCCGGCGGAGCGGCTGAAACATCTCCGGGCGCATCGCGCCCGTCTTGGAATCTTTCTGCAGCAAGGTTATTTCGCCACCTTTCCGCCTGACATTCTAATGCGCGGATCGACCAATACGTAGGCGATGTCCGCCAGCAAACGGCTGACCATCAGAATAACGGCATAGAAGATCGTAATGCCCATAATGAGCGGATAATCCCGGTCGGAGACGCTTTGCACGAAAAACTTGCCGAGTCCGGGAATCGCGAATATTTTTTCGATGACGACCGATCCGGTAATGACGTTGGCCATCAGGAAACCGAGGAACGTCACGACGGGCAGCATCGAATTGCGCAGCGCGTGACGCCACACGATCAGATGGCCGGCCAAGCCTTTGGCCTTCGCGGTCTTGATAAAATCGGCGTTTAATACTTCTATCATGGTTGAGCGGATCAACCGGGCGATAAAGGCGATCGAAGTGGACGACAACGCGATTGTCGGCAGCACGTAATCGAGCGGCCCGTTTAATCCGGCCACTTCGAACGCCGGAATTTTCACGGCTAAGACGTATTGCAGGAGCGGCGCCAGCACCAGACTCGGGACGGATAAGCCGATGACGGCTATAATCATCGCGAGATTGTCGAGAAATTTGCGGTGATACATCGCCGCGATAATGCCCAGCGCGCAGCCCGCCACCACGGAGGTGATTACGGATACGAGGCCGAGCTTCAACGAATACGAGAAGGAATCGGCAATGATTTTGTCCACCGCTTGAAACTTCTTTTTCATCGAGATGCCCAGGTCGCCCTGAACGAGATTTTTCAAGTAGATGCCGTACTGGACGATAAGCGGCTTGTCCAGGCCGTAATACGCTTCCAGGTTTTTCTGAATCGTTTCGCTTGTCGCTTTTTCCGTCTGCAGCGGACTGCCCGGCACGGCGTTCATCAGAACGAACGTCGCCGAGACCAGGCAAAACAACGACACCAGCATAAAAACGAATTTTTTCGAGATATAACGAATCAAGCTTCTTCACCCGCCCGTTCTGCCTTGATTATGCAACCAAAAGGGATGTCCAAAGACCAAGCAAGCTGCTATGAAAAATAATCGATGAACAAGTGATAAGGTGCATATACCTCCTTCCGATGCTATACGCTCCTGAAATGGGAATGGTTAACCCGTCAATGGGTGATTTCAGGAGCGTATGAGGCATTCTCCAGGAGGTATATACCCCTTCTTTGTTATCGATCGTCTCAAGCGACTCTACTTAAGGGACAGCCCCTTCGGGTCGTGGATTTTTACGGTTATGCGTTTAGCTCTTTTTGCCGAATGCCCAATCCAGGTGACCTGCATAATTGGAGACGACGTCCTCGAAGCCGTCTTTTTTCATCGTGACCGTCGTGTAGTAATAGATCGGCAGAACGGCCATGTCGTCGGCGATCGCGGTTTTTTCCGCTTGCGCGATCAGATCCAGACGTGTTTTCTCGTCCGGCGCGGCAATGGCGTCGTCCAACGCTTTACCGACCGACGCGTTGTCGTATTTGCCGTCGTTGTTCAGAGATTTCGGGTGAATCAGGTCGTAAGAGAAGTTGATCGCATGGTTGAAGTCGGCGCCCCATCCGGAGCGGGCGATGCCGAACTGGCCGGCGTCTCTCGTCTCGAGGAACGTGCCCCACTCCTGGTTGGACAGCTTCACTTCAACGCCGAGGTTTTTGCGCCACATGTCGACGACCGCTTCCGCGATCGCTTTGTGTCCTTCGTTCGTGTTGTACAGCAGCGTCGTTTCCGGGAACTTGTCCAGTCCGTCTTCCGCCAGCCCTTCCGCGAGCAACTTCTTCGCTTCCTCCAGGTTTTCGGTGAAGTAGCCGTTATCCGGATACATTTCACGGAAGTTTTTGCCTTCCAGACCGCCAATGCTGGGCGGAATCAGAGCGAAAGCCGGAGTCTGGTTCGCCTTCGTCACGTTGTCGATGATCGCTTGACGATCGATCGACATCGCGAACGCTTTGCGAATTTTAACATTGTCAAACGGCTTTTGCTGCGTGTTGAACAGATAATAGTAAGTGGAGGCGATTTCCTTGATCTCCGCCTTGCCGTCCTCTACGAGCTGAGGCACGCGGTCGCTTGGCACGGAGCCCGCTTGCGCGCCGATCCAGTCGATCTTGTTCGTCTCGAACAGGTTGTATACCGTGGAGTCGTCCTCAACCAAGGAGATGGTGACCGTGGTGAAATTGACTTTGGACGCATTGTAATAGTCCGGGTTTTTCGTCAAAACGAGCTTGTCGCCGTGGGCCCATTCCTTAAGCAGGAACGGTCCGTTGGACACGATCGTCTTGGCGTCGGCCGCCCATTCCGGCTTGCCGTCCACGGAAGCCTGATGAACCGGCCAATATGTGTAATGGGCGATCAAGCTGTTGAAATAAGGCGTAGCGGATGCGAGCTTGACTTCCAGCGTCGTCGCGTCCAGCGCTTTGACGCCGACTTCGTCCTCGGTCGCTTCTTCGGAGTTGTATTTCTCGCCGTTCTCGATATAGAAGAGCATGTAGGCATATTCGGAAGCCGTGGCCGGATTCAAAGCCCGCTTCCAGGAGTATTCGAAGTCGTTGGCCGTAACGGGATCGCCGTTGCTCCACTTTGCGTCGTCGCGCAGCTTAAACGTGTACGTTTTGCCGTCGTCGGACACCGTCCACTCCTTGGCGATCGCCGGCTCCGGCACGCCTTCCGGGTTCAGACGGGTAAGTCCGTCGTACAAGCCGGAAGCCACGATCGACGATTGAGCGTCGGTCATAAGCGCGGGATCCAGGCTGGGCGGCTCGCTGGCCAGCGTGAAACGGAACTCCTGTTGGGTTGCCTGGCTTTCCGTCTCGCCGGCGGACGGCGAA
This sequence comes from Cohnella cellulosilytica, assembly GCF_042431195.1. NCBI lineage: Bacteria > Bacillati > Bacillota > Bacilli > Caryophanales > Paenibacillaceae > Cohnella > Cohnella cellulosilytica. Next base: position 362,786 of record NZ_JBHMDN010000034.1, on the reverse strand, counting down.
GCCGAGCCGTTGTTTTTGTTATTGTTGCTGCAAGCTGCCAGCAGCGAGCCGGCAAGCGCGACCGCCATCGCAGTCGAAAAAATTTTCTTGTAATTCATGATTTTACCTCCCCGTTTTAATTAGAATATTTTCTCTGAAGCGGCGCCATTCTATGCATGCTTCGCTCTCCGCAAACTTCGTCGAAATTTGCTTCGAAATTCCCAGTCCTCCTTCCGCCATAAACGAAAGTTCATTTCAATTACTCTTGAATGTTCTGGAACAAATGACATCTTACTATGTTTGTCATGTTCTAGCAATGAGAGTTTATGGAATTGTCAGTTTTATGTCATATATAATTACATATATATGACAGGAAACGCTTACAATACTGGTTAAACATTTATATATTCGTATAAACATTCATTGATTCTGATAACGATGTAAAAAAGGAATAATTAAAAGTGAACGAATGTCCATAAAAAAGGGAAATTATTGCATAAAAGGAGGGTGAATAGGGGGTTGATTAGCAAAATACTAACTAAATTTCGGATTTTGCTCAATAAATGTTATGCATCTGTAAAAAAGAGCCCTTTCACGGTCCGTGCGGACCGTTCAAGAGCTCTTCGTTCCGGCTTAATCGGGCATTCCGGAGAGGACGCGAGCCAGAGCCAATCCGTCAAAAGCCGACAAATGAACGCCCTGCAGGCGCTCGTCCCGCGCAATCGTCTGGTTAAAATGTCTCATTGCGCGAGCCGAGGGTCCCTGCCTCGTCTCGTCGATCGTTTTCCCTCCGAGCAGCGTATTGTCGGCCGCAATGACGGCTCCGCGATTCGCCAGCGCGATGCATGCTTCCAGGTAATGCGGGTAGTTCTCCTTGTCCGCGTCAATAAAGAAGAAATCAAACCGCGCGCCCTCCCGCTTCAGCTCCTCCAGACTTGCGGCAGCCTCTCCGACCCGATACTCGGCCTTGTCTCCGAGACCGGCCGCCGTCAGATTCTCCCTGGCCAGCTCCGCGTACTCGCGCTTCAGTTCAAGAGAGACCAGCCTGCCGTCTTCCGGCAGCGCGCGGGCGAGACAAATTCCGCTGTATCCGCCCAGGGCCCCGATTTCCAGCACCCGCCGGGCTCCCGTCGCCGCAACCAAAAAGGTGAGCAGCCTTCCGTAACCGGCCGCCACCGAAATGTCGCGCATTCCTTCCGCTTGCAAGCGCTCGGCAACCCGTTCGAGATCTCGATCGCTTTCGTATAGACTGTCGAAATACGTATTCGGCGTCCATTCTCCCATTGTCCATTCCTCCATATAGACGTCTGCGGTCCCGATTCGACCGAACGTTTTTTTATGATCATTTTATCACAAAGTTTGTAAATCTCCTCCAGGGGAGCTATACTATTTTTTACTTCTACTTTACAAATGAAAATTAGGAAGACAACGGCGAATGACGCCGTTGGAAAGGAAGTGCGATATGCTGTCAAAGCTGCGATCGGCCGGTGCCGGTCGAATCAGCCGAAGTTGGAACGCGTTCAAATCATGGCCTGTTTGGGGGATCTTGCTGCTCGTCGCCGCGATGGGGTACAAATTAAACGAACTGGACCACCAGTTCAACGTCGGCGGAATGAATTACTGGAAATGGGCGGTAAACTTCGGGGCGGTCCTCCTCGTGTCCTTCTGGACGGTTTTCCTGGGCGTGCGGGCAAGGGCGGTCGGCTTGGCCGTTCTGGACGCGGTCCTGTCCTTCTTGATCTTCGCCGATCTGATTTATTTTCGTTATTTCAAGGACTTCATCTCGGTGCCGGTTCTGCTGCAGGCCGGCCAAGTCGGGGAGCTGCAGGAGAGTATCTGGAGCCTGACGCAGCCGGGAGACTGGATCTACTTCGCCGATCTTCCGATCGCCTTCGCCCTGGCCGGATGGATGCTGTGGAAGCATTCGGCCAAGCGGAAGCGGGCGGCGGCATCCGAGCGGATTGCCTATCGGTCCCGAATCGGGTTCCTCTGGCGCAAGCTGCTTCCCGCCTCCCTCGTCTTCGTCGTCGGCTGGGCGCTCGTCTATTATCCGGTCGAGGAGCAGAAGAACGGCTGGGCGAGCGGTTTGTTCGTCGGCAACTGGTGGAACGTGCCGATCTATAACGTAACGGGACTTCTCGGCTTTCACGGCTACGATACCTACCGTTACGCCAAGGAGCATTGGTTCGGTGCCAAGCTGTCGGAGGAGCAAATCCAGGAAGCCAAGTCCTGGTTCGAGGACAGACAGCAGCTGCAAAAGCAAATGGAGTCCGAGCCGATGTTCGGCCAATACGCGGGCAAAAACGTGCTGATCGTGCAGGCGGAGGCGTTCCAGACGTTCGTCCTCGGCCAATCGATCGGCGGCGAGGAAATTACGCCGAACTTGAATCGCCTGATTGAACAAAGCCTTTATTTTCCGAACTTCTACCATCAGACGGCGCAAGGGCGGACTTCGGACGCGGACTTCCTGACGAGCTGTTCGATGCATCCGATGCCGACAGGCTCCGTATTCGTCCGTTTCGCGGGCAACGAGTTCGACTGCGCCGCGGGCATTCTGCAAAACCTGGGCTACGACACGACGGTGCATCATGCTTACGACGGAAGCTTCTGGAATCGCAACAACATGTATCATAACATGGCGTACGATCAGTTCTATACCCTTAAAGACTATCAGATCGACGAGCCGATCGGCTGGTCGCTCGGCGACGAATCGTTCTTCCGCCAGACGGTCGAGCAGCTCAAGGAACGCAATCGGTCGCCGTTTTATGCCATGACCATTACGCTCTCCAGCCATCATCCGTTTAAACTGCCCTACGTCAACCAGGAGATGAACACGGGCGAGCTGTCCGGAACGATTATGGGCGATTATATCCAGGCGGCCCGCTACGTCGATTCGGCCGTCGGCAAGCTTGTTCGCGATCTGCAGGACGAGGGCTTGTGGGACGATACCGTGCTTCTGTTCTACGGCGACCACGACAACTCCGTATACGATTGGAGTCTGTACGAGAAGTTTTTCGGCCGGCCCGTCTCCGAGCTGGATAAAGACCGGATCGTCCGGCAGGTGCCGTTCCTCATCCATCTTCCCGGCGACGAACAGGTCGGCGTCGTGGAGAAAGCCGTCGGGCAGATCGACACGCTGCCTACGCTGATGCACTTGCTCGGAATTCCGACGCAAGACCGCTATTTGATGGGAATCAGCATGCTGTCCGAAGCGCCCAAATCGGTTGTGTTCCGCAACGGCGGCTTTACCGACGGGAAGGTGTACTTCATCCCGAGCGCCGACGGCTTGATCGAGAACGGCAAGTGTTATTCCCTCGAAGGCGAGGAAGCGGCCGAAATCGATACCGCCGCCTGCGCCGAAGGCGCGGAATCCGCGAAACGGGATTTAAGCGTATCGGACACGACGATCGAGAACGATCTGCTGCCCGTCTTCCGGCAAGAGGACGGCGGCTTCTAACGAACTCGTCCCGCCGAGCATAGGAGGCTGCCTCTTTGCAGAGTCGATTCAGATAAGCAAAGGCCATTCCGCGATCATCTCCCGATGGTCGGCGGAATGGCCTTTGCATGTCCCGTCAGCGTTTGACGTACCGGCTTGCCTTGTCGATCACTTCGTCCTCCGTGGGCGCCGTCACGTAACGGCCGTTGATGAAGACGAAGGCGTAGCGGGCGCAAGGACCGCAGTAAGATTTGCACGCCACCTTGATTTCGGTGCCGGGAGCCATCTTCTGCAGCTTGGGCAGCATCGTCTTGGCCCGGATATGCTTGCACTTGTCGCAGATCCGGATATCGTTCCGGGACGCGGCTCGCTCTTGGTCAGTGGTCTCCATGGTTCCCCTTGCCCGGATTCGTAATGACGAATCCTTCCTCCGGAAAATAAAGATAATCGATCTTGACGCCGTCGAGAAACTCCTCTCCCTTGGTCAGGATGACGTCGATGCCCTTATCCGTCGATACGACTTCGTCGCCGTCGGTCGGCTTGGCCATATCCATGCCGTAGTGCGCATGGTCTCCGTGACTATGCGTAACGAACACTTTAAGCTTCATTTCGGCGTTCTCGGGCTTGTCCAGCTCTTGACGCAGCACCTTCGCCGCATTGCGGGTAATTTTACAGTTCATCCGTCGTTCACTCCCGTCAGGTTCTCCGTTCTATTGTAATGAGTTTGCTGTCGGAAAACAAGAAGCCGGCTCATCAGCAAACAGAGCCGGCACCGAACGATTATCGGCGGAAGTCGGGCTGTCATAAGCATGGAGCAAGCTCCGCGCCGTCGCCCCTTGCTAACGAGACGGCCTCGGTCGCCGGTCTCCCGGCCGAGCGCGTCTTAGCGGGGCCCGAAGCCTTGCGGTCCGTAGGCTTGGCCGGGATTGCGGGCGGGAGCCTGGACCGGATACGGCGGATAGCCATACCCTTGGAAAGGCCGGCCCGCTTGATCGGCCTGCTGCGGCTGAACCTGCCGAATCGGCGAAGCTGCGGCTCTGGCGGAATGGACTTTGACCTGCTGATCCTTCTTGCAGTTCGCGGAGGGACCGATATAGGTCGTCGCTTGCAGCGGCGCGAAGGTCGCCTTCACCTGCGCCTCGTCCAGACAGTACGTATGCGCCCATACGCTGGCGGGGGTCAGACGCAAAATATCCGAGCCGAAAATCGCCTCCGGAATCGGAGCGTCGAAAATCGCCAGCAGATGCGTATTGTCGACAGTGGCGATCTCGTAATGCCACCAGCCCTGCGGAACGTTCGCGACCTGACCGGGCTTGATCGCAAAATTCATCAGCTTAAGCGAAAAGGGGTTGATAAGCGAAACGACGGCGGACCCGGAAATGCAATAGACGAGCTGCGACGCATTCTGATGAATGTGCGGTTCGACGACATTGCCCGTGCTTAAAAAAATGTCCAGCAAGGAGTAGTTGCCCAGCGTGTTCAAATCCTTGATCGACAGACGGTTGATGTAATTGCGGTCGTCTTTCTTAAAAAACACGTCGTTCCTGAGATCAAAGGTAAACTGGGCATCCGGCGACGCATAATCCATATAGGAAATAGCCAAAAAACGTTCACGCCTCTCTATGGCAGCTTGAAAAATCTATAAAGAGTATATGCAAGCGCCCATAGAGGGGTTCATAAGCCGTATTTGCGTTCCATCGCACGCGCGTACCACACGGCGGCGACCGCGGTGAACGCCGCGTCGTCGATCGGCATCAGCGGCATAAAATCGGGCAATATCCAATAGAGAAGCACCGGAACGACGAAAATCAGCTTATCCTTCGGCGACACCCGATCCGATCGTAAAATTCGCCATACTCGCGAGGGAACGCGAGTCCATACCGCCAATCCGGATTTGCGGGCCATGAGAGACGCTCCTTTCCTGCAAGCGGAAGCTTTCTCTCAGTGTACCCTGCCTATCCTTCCTTCAATCAAGCGCGGGAGCGCAATCCAGCGCCTCCGCCAGCAGCCTGGCGATATCGTCGTACAGCTCGTCGGCCGCTTCCGGCGGCAGCGGATTATGCCCCCACCCGGCCTCGACCGTAAAGCCTGGACGGCCGAACCGATCGATAAACCAATCCTTGTACCCCGCGTCGCTGCCCTCCAAATACACGGCCCGGTAACCCGCCGCTCTCGCCATCCGCGCGGCCCATTCCCGCGACTCCGGCGGCTCCCCCCCGCGGTAATTCCAATAAATCTCCTCGCCCTGCGTATGGAGCGCCAGCACGGCATGAAAGTCGCGGCGTTCCGTGAACTCCGCCAGGGCGGCCGCTTCCGGCTCGCTCAGCGGCCTCTCCCCGGAGTAGTCGCGGGGAGCAGGGCCTTCCGCGGCGCGGCGAACCCGTTCCTCCTCCCAGTGCGCCGGAAACTGGTCGTTCAGGTCGACGCCCCTGGCGTTCGCCTTCCACCGGCGAAACTGCCCGGAGCCCCGGTTCCAGCGCAGCAGGTCCCAATAATAAGGATGATCCGCCGTCAAGCCCCGCTGGACGAGCTCCACGCCGTCCGGATTGAGCATCGGAACGATCCAGAGCGTACATCGCGCGAACAGGTCCTTCGCCGATTTGCCCCAGAAAGCTCCGCCCCGCGCATAACTGTTCGCGTAGTCTCGGGCAAACCTCATCAGCAGCACCGACGTGATCCACTCGTTCGCATGGCACGCGCCGTTAAAATGCCACCGGTAATCCCCGTTTCCCAGCCTGAAATACGGGATCGGCCGGCCCAGCGAACTGCTGCCGATCGATCCCGCAACGACAAACGGGTATTCGCGGGTTAGAGCCCGCACCTCCGCCTCCAGCCTTTCCGGTCCGTAATCCGAATTCGCCGAGCTGTCCGCCATCGCGATTCCTCCCTTTGTCGGAGATGGTAATCATGTATGCGCGCCATGCTCGGCTTATGCTCATTTTACAGGCGGCTCCACTGCCGCCCCGACGGCTCGCCGCCATGCCGGTTCACCGACCGATGCGCGGAAACTGCCATACGACGGGGGCTAAGCGAATTTGCTCGTCAAGCCAGTCCTCAGCGATCCTCCTGAATTTCCGGGGATCTCCGCTGCAGAAAAACCGGTGAAGCGGAGTCTCCTCCTCGCCGGCAAGATCGTTGCTTTTCCTCAGCACATCCTGAATTTCCCTCGCGGTTTCCTCCGCCGAATTGATCAGATGAACCTCGGGTCCCATTACCCGAGAAATGCAATCGGTCAAAAACGGATAATGCGTACAACCGAGAATCAAGCAATCCATCTTCGAGCCGCGAAGCGGGGACAGCGCATGCGCGACGATCTCGGACGCGCGCGCCGAACGGAAATTCCCGTCCTCGACCAGCGGCACGAACGAAGGGCAGGCGCGGCTGACGACTTCGACGCGGGAAGACAGCCGCTTTAACGCCGCCTCGTACGCCCCGCTCCTCACCGTTCCTTCCGTGCCGATCACGCCGACGATGCCCGATCTCGTGCGTCCGACCGCCGCCCGCGCGCCGGGATTGATGACGCCGATGACCGGTATCGGGACCCGGTCGCGGATTTCCTCCAGCGCCGCCGCGGTAGCCGTGTTGCAGGCGATCACGATCATCTTCGGTTTGTACTGGATCAGATAGTCGACGATTTCGCGCGTAAAAGCAGCGATCTCTTCCGCCGCTCTAGGTCCGTAGGGGGCTCTCGCGGTGTCGCCGAAATACAAAATTCGCTCACGGGGCAGCTGACGCATCACTTCCTTGACGACGGTCAGCCCCCCCACTCCGGAGTCGAGAACAGCGATCGCTTGCTGCACAGAAACACCGCTTTCTTCTTTGTGGTGAGGCCGTTCAGATTACATTATGAGGACGAAGAACAAATGGTTCCCTCCGCGCGCACGGCGAAAAACCGCCCTGCGGGAGCGGGCGGCTTCTGGCGAGCGATTCGTAGAGCATCCTTGGCGTTCCTCGGCGTCCGAAAAATCCGAGAACGGCCGATCCCGGCGCTTCGATCGATGACGACTGGCGCTTCGTTACAGTGCGGCCGCGTTATCCTCTTCCTGCTCGGAAGGCAGCGCGTCCGTCTCCGCTTCCGCGGTCTCCTGGCCTCGGCGGGAACGAATATCCGTAATCAGACCGGACGTGCGCTTCGCTAACGACTGCACGGCCGAACCGGCTTGGCGGCCGATATCGGCCGTCTTCTCTCCGACCTTCTGCGCCGTTTCCGCCAGGTCTCCGCGCAGCTCGCGTCCCGATTTCGGAGCCAGCAGCAGAGCGGCGACCGCGCCCGTCACGGCGCCGGCCAGAGCCCCCCACAAAAACGACTTCGCGGCTTTCTTCTCTGCCATCTTTTCTCACTCTCCCTCTGATTGATCCGCACCCGTCTCCGGGCTGCGACATTCGGCGGACGAAGAGCGGCTCCGGTCGCGGCGGCTCTTCCAAACGGACCGCAGCAAACGAACCCACTCGACCGGCTCCGCCGCTTCGCCGGCTTGCTCCTCCCCGGCCGTCTGCCGGAAAGGAGCGGCCAGGCAATCGCGGTACAGCTCGGTCAAGCGTACCGTCGTCTTCGCGGCGGTATGAACGGCCTCGCCTAACGCCCGCGCCCCCTCCGCGAGCGAAGCGAAGCCTTCCAGGCCTTCCCTGGTCACGGCAAGCGTCTCCCTAGCTTCCTCCGCCAAGCTGCCGCAGCGGCGCAAGGACGCTTCCGCCTCCTTGCCCACGGCGTCCGCCGTACGTTCCAGCCTTCGTACCGATCTGGACAACGACGCCATCGCGAACACGATCGCCGCCGCAACGGCCAGCGCCGCCGCCGCGACCCCGTAACCCGCCACCTGCCATGCCATCGGCTTCCCCTCCGTCCGCCGCCTCACCCGGGCGAATGCCCATGCGGTTAATACAATATAAGTAACGGCAGCCTGTCTTGACACAGCGGACAAGCATAAATATTCGCGCAAATTCACAGAGCGATTTTGCGGATAAGGCTATCTTCTGAATATCGTCGGCTTACGGGGGTAGGTGGAGTAGAGTCGCGTGGTGGGCTTATGGCGGATGTTACGGGAGATGCAGGTGGAATAGAGCCGTGTGGCGGGCTTATGGAAGATGTTGCATTTCCGGAAATCCTTGAAGACATTCTTACAGTCGGCGAAAGCGATGCAATAAGCATGCGACCTTGATTTAGTTCCCGTTGTACGATTTTTTCGACTAACGCCCACTGTTTGAGTCTGATTCGAGTCACGTTATTCGATTTTTTCGACTAACGCCCGCTGTTTGAGCCTGATTCGAGTCGCGTTAATCGATTTTTTCGACTAACGCCCGCTGTTTGAGCCTAATTCGAGTCACGTTATTCGATTTTTTCGACTAACGCCCACTGTTTGAGCCTAATTCGAGTCACGTTAATCGATTTTTTCGACTAACGCCCGCTGTTTGAGCCTGATTCGAGTCACGTTAATCGATTTTTTCGACTAACGCCCGCTGTTTGAGCCTAATTCGAGTCACGTTATTCGATTTTTTCGACTAACGCCCACTGTTTGAGCCTGATTCGAGTCGCGTTATTCGATTTTTTCGACTAACGCCCACTGTTTGAGCCTGATTCGAGTCGCGTTATTTGATTTTTTCGACTAACGCCCGCTATTTGAGCCTGATTCGAGTCACGTTAATCGATTTTTTCGACTAACGCCGGTCTTTTTCATAGCTTCATAGAGCGCGCGCTCGTGTACGTAAAACGGAGCTGCAGCCGTAGAAAGCAAGGTTTCCAATCGCTTGGAAACCTTGCGGGGCAATCCCAGCTTTTAACGCTGCTTAAATCAATTCTTTCTCCAAATAAGCTTCCACCTGGTCGGAGAAGCCCATGAGCACTCTCGGGAGAGCCGGAGTAAGCGGATGAAGCTCATGACGAGGCCAGCGGTCGTATTCCTGCACAAGCGTCTTGCGGAGCAGAACGAGACTGCGCAGAGGCTCCGCCGACTCCTGGGAGATTACGCCTTCTTCGGCGATAATATCGATAATATCCTCGTAGCTGCTGGCGTCCCTCATAATGAAGCCGTCGATCAGGGCGTGGCCGACATCCGTCGCGATCTCCGCCGCCAGATGAAGCGCGCGCTCCTGCGCGAGCCCCTCGGTCAACCCGCCGGTCCACGACACCGTCGCCGCCGACAACGCCTGGGCAAGCTCGGGAAGACAGGCGAGACGGCGGCGAATGTAGGTTACGTTAACGTCGTACATCGGGCAAATCTCCCCCCCGTCATTTCTTCTTGCTGCGCCCTCTGCGCTTCAGCCACAGGATCATGATCAACGCGCTGACGATAATAACAACGACGTACGTGCCCATCTCGAACACGTCTCTCATGTCGGACAGGTCGTTTTCCGCCAGCGTAAGCATCGAATCAGCTCTCATAATCGACCGCGACCGAGGCTTCCCGAACCGCGGTCATATGCTCGATGACTTTTTGGTGCACGGGGTGCACCTGGTACGCGTCAAGCCCTTCGAGCGAATCGAACTTCGTCACCAGAGCGATATCGTAGGAACGCTCGGAATGAAGCACGTCCTTGCCCACTTCCAGGTGACGGAGCACGTCGATTTTGCCCTCCATGTCCCGCAGCACTTGAGCCGTACGCTCGACGCTCTCGGGACTCCGATCCTTCAGCTTAAAAAAGACGATATGAGTTATCATTGTTTCCCATTCCTTTCTTATCATGAGGGTATCGCCCATCGCGCATACTAGACGGTAAACAGCGAAAGGGGCATGCACGCGATATGCGCTATCCTTTTACCGGAATATGTACGCTCATCGGTCTTGCGCTTTGCCTTTTCAACTCGACCGGTTACGATCCCCACAATCTGTTCCTGATGATGTTCAGCGTTCCGATGTGGTTCGTCGAACTGTTCGCCGATCTGCACAGCGTCAGCGTATGGCTGATGTACGCGCTTACGGTGCTCAGCTGGGCCTTAATCGGTTATTTGATCGATCTGGGCGTCTCCCTGACCCGTTCGCGCGCGAGAAGCCGGGCCTGAGGCTGGAAAAAAGGAGCCTGACGGCTCCTTCTTCTTCTATTCGACGATCAGCTTGGAAATCATCGTGGCGTGCCCCTGACCGCACATAATGGAACAGTGCAGCTCGTAAGTGCCCGGCTGGTCGAACGTAACTTCGGTTTCCGGATTGTCCTTGTTCAGCTCAATGCCCAATCCGACGAACTCGACGCCGTGACTGCCAAGCGTATTGGAGAACTTCACCTTGTAGCTGGTACCGGCTTTAACTTTGTACTCCGCCTGGTCGAATTCGAAGTTTGTCGCTTTGATTCTGAGCAACTCCTGGCCTTCCGCCAAAGTTTCCTCTTTCGGTCTCTCCGGCATCGCGGTCGCCAGCAAGTAGACTCCCATCGCGCACGCGATCGTCACCAATGCGGACATGATCCATTTGTGCATTGTCTGCTCCCCTGCTTCCTACAAAATGTCTACCTCATATTCTACCTAAAACTCTCGTTTGAACTCAAGCATTTGTCTGGAAACTTCCTTCAAAACTTTTGACAAATTCATGAACAATCAGTCGAGATTGCGAAAATCGCTCGGCACTTTGCGGGCAATTCCTTCGTTGATCGCTTCCTGTACGACGGCGCGCCGAACGGCGGGGACGACTTTGTCGTTGAATACGCCGGGAATGATATATTCCTCGTTCAACTCCTCCGGCGCGACAATCGAAGCGATCGCATGCGCGGCGGCAAGCTTCATCGACTCGCTGATCGTTGCGGCCCGGGCGTCCAGTGCGCCGCGGAAAATTCCGGGGAAAGCGAGCACATTGTTCAGCTGGTTCGGATAATCGGACCTTCCGGTCGCGAACACTCTCACGTCCGTACCGGCCTCCTCCGGGGTAATTTCCGGATCGGGATTGGCCATGGCGAATACGATCGGATCGCGGTTCATTTTCCGCACATCTTCATTATATAGCAGTTTGGGCCTGGACAAGCCGATAAATACGTCCGCCCCCGCGATCACGTCGGACAAGCGTCCCTGCTCGTTATCGGGGTTCGTCAGTTGGGCGAACTCGTTCCAGGCTTCATTGTCGTACCGCTCGTCACGGCGAATGGCGCCGCATTTGTCGACGCCGATCAAGCGCGACACGCCGGCGGCCAGCAGCATGCGGGAGCAGGCGATGCCCGCGGCCCCGATGCCGCATACGACGACTTTAATGTCCGCGATCTCCTTGCCGACAATTTTCAGCGCGTTGATCAGTCCGGCGAGCAGCACAACGGCCGTACCGTGCTGGTCGTCGTGGAACACCGGGATATCCAGCTCCGCCTTCAGCCGGCGTTCGATCTCGAAGCATCTGGGCGAGGAGATGTCCTCCAGGTTGATGCCGCCAAATGTCGGCGCCATCGCCTTCACGATGGCGATGATCTCCTCCGTATCCTTCGTATCCAGGCAGATCGGGAACGCGTCCACGCCCGCCAGCTCTTTGAACAGCATCGCCTTTCCTTCCATTACCGGCATCGCCGCATGGGGACCGATGTCGCCCAGGCCGAGCACCGCGGTTCCGTCCGATACGACCGCGACCGTATTGCGGCGAATCGTCAGCGAATGGGATTTATTCACGTCGTCGCGAATCGCCAGGCAGACGTTGGCTACGCCCGGCGTATAGACGCGGGACAGATCGTCGCGGTTTTTGATCGGCACCTTGGAGCGGACCTGGATTTTCCCTCCGAGGTGCAGCAGGAACGTCCGGTCGGAGACGTTGACCAGGCGGATTCCCCGCAGCGTCCTGACGGCCTCCGATAACGCGCCGATGACGGACGGCTCGGCGACGCTGACCGTCAGATCCCTGATTTCCGTTTTTTTGCCGGGCTGAATAACGTCGATGGCGACGATATCGCCGCCCTGCCGGCCGATTAAGGAGACAAGCTCCCCGAACGTCACCGCTTGCTTGTCCATCTCGACCCGCAGAATCACGCTCGTACCGTTCTCCAATCTCATAGCGAAGCCCTCCCTTGTGGCGCCTTGTTCTTCCGGTTCTATCCAAGTATACCCGGCCTCTATCGTGTTAACCCGCTTTCGCAGCGAAAGCGGACGGAATACCAAAAACGCATGTCTCTTCCGCCTATTGTATTGCGGCGGAAGAAGAGACATGCGTTTTTTATCGGTCTCAACCCTCTTCGTACAGGCCTGCAGGGCCGGCTACAGCTCGAATTGCTCGTAGATCGGAAAACAATAGCGATCCCGGACCTCCGCGACTTTCCGGGCGAACACAAGAATATAATCTCCTCTGAGACGGTCCGCGCCCTCCGCTTCCAGCAGCCTCGTCACCGTCCGTTCCAGCTCGGCGTCGTCCTCCCTCAATTGCCGAATCGCCGCCTCGCCGGCGTTCGCGTAGCCGATCTGATACGCCTCGTAATGATTAAAGGCCTCCGTGTTCGGGTGATCGAACGTTTCCAGCCGGACGATCTCGAAGCCGGCGCTGGCGAACAGCAGGCGAATCTCGTTGACGGAATATTCCTTGACGTGCTCGATGAATTCCATATTTCGAATAAAAGGCGGATAAAAGTTTGGAGACTCGTAGCGGATCGTCCGTTTAAGATTCGCGATGGAATTGGCGTTGGGCGTCGTCAGCATGAACAGTCCATCGGATCGCAGCGTCCGGTTCGCCTCCGCCATCAGATTCATCGGATCGCTTCTCAGATGCTCCAGCGTTTCATAGCAGGTGATCAGGTCAAGCGAAGCGTCGCGATAAGGCAGCCTGTCCTTCGACAGATCGCAGTGGATCAGCGCCACGGGAATGCCGTCCTCCCCACTCAGGTCGGCATACGGATTCGTCAAGGCGTTAACGGTCGTCGAGCCGTCTTCGCGGAAAACGAAATATTCGCTTCTCTCCAGCGTTTTGGCGATCCCGTCGCAAGCCCGCACCGAAGTGCAGAGCTTGATCAGATAGGGAAAGACGATGTTGCTGCCCAAATCCGCCATACGCTTGTCCTCCGCGCAGTACGGAAGCAGCAGGTCGAGCATGCGCAGCAGCCGGTCCAGATGCCCTCTGTGGAACAAATAATCCTCCAAATTCCGCAGCATGTAGTGATTTCTGCCCTGTTCGTCAAGCTGCTCGATCACGCTCGCCAAGCGGGCTTTGATCTGCGCGTTGCTGGCCCGGGACATGATAATGCCTCCTCCGTCGTATAGTCGGAAGCCATCGCTTCACCTCTTCATTATAATCGCAGCGGCGCGGCCTTTCCCGGTGGTCTTCTATGCAAAGCATGTCCATTTTTACGGGCAATGCCGACCGCTTACGGCTTCTTGCCCAATTCGTCCTCCTTCTCCCCGGCCCGGTTCCTGAGCACGGTCACGATATTTTTCAAGCGGGGCGGCAGAGGAAGTCCCAATCTTCCGTAGTTTTCGATAATCGACAGCAGCTCGTTGGCAATATAAAAAAACGCGGCGCTGCCCATGATCACATCCGCGCCCAGCAAAATGTCCAGACGATGCGTTATGATCATGACAAGCAAAATAAGCCCTTTTTTGAGCAGTCCCCAAAAGCCGATATTGCTGTTAAGCCCGCTGCCTTCCTTGATCGCGGCGGCTACCCCCGTTATATAGTCGATCGCCATCAGAACGAGCAGAAAGGTAAGCGACTCGTTCCACATTCCGAACGAAAAAGTGATCGCCGCTCCGAGTAGAGCGCACGCCGTCCCTGCGTACAGCTGCATCTTGCATCCCCCTTCCAGCTTGCGTGCCGTTGATGTTCTATCTTATGAAGGGTTGGACAAGATGGGAACGGTGTTTGACGCTTGAAAATAAAGAGCAGCGGCTGTTCGATAAGCGCAACGAGAGTGTGGGACAGAGGAGTAGCAAGCGCCTGTCTCTTCCGGAGACTGCCTCATACGTTCCTGAAATTTCCTAATCACGGGTTTACCAGTTCCCATTTCAGGATCGTATAGCAGCGGAGGACGAGATAGGCGCTTAGCCCTTTCTCTCGGTCGCCATGCCGCAATGCCTGATCGACCAGCCGCTTGCTAACTTATATCAGCTTCATCGCTTCCAGCAGTCGGACGATGATGACCGCCGCCTCCGCTCTCGTCGCGGCGTCCTCCGGCGCGAACAGGCCGGACGGGTTGCCCCGCATGATGCCGGCTTCCAGCACAAGCCGGACGGGTTCGACCGACCAGGCTTTGAGCGTGTTCAAGTCCTTCAGATTCGCCGCGGCCCCGGACGCTTCGCCGGAGGAGACGCCCGTCAAGCCAAGCGCGCGGGCGGCCATCACCGCCATCTGCTCGCGGGTAATCGTCGCTCCCGGACGGAACCGTCCGTCCGTTCCGCCTTCGACGATGCCGATCTGCGCGGCAGCCGAGACCGCCTCCGCGAACCAGTCGCCGGAGCGGACATCGGCGAATCCGGCTTCGGCGCCGCTGCCGCCAAGCCCCAGCGCGCGCGCAAGCATCGCCGCGAATTCCGCTCTCGTCACCGTGCGTCCGGGCGCGAACTCATCGGCCGAGACGCCGTTCAAGATCGTTCTGGCGGACAGCCGCTCGATTTCCCGCTCCGCCCAGTGGCCCCGTACATCCCGGAACGCTCTCTGCCCAGCGAGGCTCGCCACGACGTAAACGCTGTTGCTCATGCTCCGGATGACAGCGATCGTCTTCCCGTCCTCCGTCTCGAAACGGACCGGAACGTATCGCAGCTCGCCCGTATCCGGATCGTAGCGGAATGCCGCGGCCAGCGATTGGTCCGCCGCTTCCGCAAGCTCGATCGTGCGCTCGACGAACGTGCCGCCGAAATGCTTGAATACTTTTACCGGCTTGCCGTCCCGATAGAGGCCGATCGTGAAGTCGACGGGTTCGCCGATCGTCTTAATGCCTTGCTTGCCGGCCTGCTCGCCCACCCGGCCAAGCGTATCCGCGTCGGGCTTGCCTATGGAGAACGTCCATACCCCTTCCCGGCCGTCCGCTCCCGCTTCCTCGAGCAGACGCGCGATCAGCGCCGACGGGAACGTTAAGGAGGCGCCGCCATGCCCGATGCGGAGGAACGCGTCGGGATGCGCTTCGGCAAACGTCCGCAGCGCATCCGCGCTGAACGATACCGTGCCGATCTCCCCGCCGCCCGTCTCGAACCGAATCGTCTTGTCCGGTCCGGCTTCCGCTTCGGTCAGCCGGGCGTCGTTGGCCGCCGTTTCGCCGGCCGTATTGCCGCTACCGCCACCACCGCCGCCGCTGTAGCCTCCGTTCCCGCTGCCGCCCGAACCGGCGGCAACGATGAGCGTATACGCCTGCGTAACGCCGCCGACTTGAACGGTAACAAGCGCGTTCCCCAATGCCGCGGCTGCGATCCGACCGTTCGCATCCAGCGAAGCGACGGTGGAAGGCTCAAGCCGCACGACGGCGGAGGAGGTAACATTCGCGCCGGAGGCATCGCGGATTTGCAGCGTCCCCGTTTGATCCGGACGAAGCCGCAGCGCTCCGGGGCTTCCCCCGTTCAGCCGAACCTGGAACGCCGGCCGGAGAGAAACGAGTCCCGCGTTCCGCTCCGTCAGAGCGAACCCGCCCGGCAGCGCGCCGACCGGCGCCACGCGATCTCCTCTCACGATCACGTTGTCCAGTTCGACTTCCCCGCGAACGTCGCTCGACACTTCGATTCCGTTCGTGCCGGCGCCGTCGACGACGATGTTTTGCAGCAGCAAATTGTCGACCGCGAAGGAGCCGTGAACAAAGATGCCGCTGTGCGTGCTGTCGATCGCGACATTATCTCTGACGATCACGCTGCCGTTCAGGTCCTTGTCGCTGGCGAACAGCCAGATCGCGCCGAGATTCGTGCCGTATCCCGTATCGTAGCTGCCCGTGCGAACGAGCGTATTGCGCTCGACGATCGTCGTTCCCGAGAACGGAACCGGATTAAAGCGCGTCGACACCGCGATGCCGGCGCCGTTGACGATCGTATCCTTGGCGATGTTGTCCTGGATCTTGTTGTCTCTCCCGCCGAACACGACGATGTTGTCGGCCAGCCACGGCAGCGACACCGTATTGAATCTGGCCGTATTGTTGACGCTCGCCACCCCTTCGGCCGACCACATCGCGATGCCGTCGTCGCCCGGGTAGCGAATGTCCGTCTGCTCCATCATGCTGTCGCTCGTGCCGACGCAGAAGTTGATGCCGTCCGCCATCAGATTGCGCAGGCGAAGGCCCATCATGTACAGCCCTTCCGTCAGCTCCGTTCCGGTCTTGGGGCGGGTCAGCCACAGGCCGGTCTTCGAATGCTCGACCCATACGTGCTCGATGACCGAGCCGATGCCGAACGCGCCTTCGAAGGCGTGCGTGCTTGCCTCGTCGTCCCGCACGTTCAAATCCCCGTCGATCAGCAGATCGTACACCCGGATGTTCGTTCCCCGGCCGAAAAACTTCGCGCCGAGCAGCGTCGTATGCCACATGCCCGCGCCGCGGATCGTCACGTCGTCCAGCTCGATCGGATCGTCGCCGAACGTAAACTCCCCGGACGGAATCCACAGCCCTTGGCCGCTCGTTTTGGCCGCCGCCATCGCGTCCAGGAAAGCCGCCGTATCGTCGATGCCGTCGTCCGCCACGGCGCCGTAATCGGCGATTGACAGGAAATTGTCCGGCATCGCGTACGGACCGTCCGCCTGCTCCATGTCGGCCAGGTCGATGACGTAATAATCGGCGGCGCTCGAGGCGTCCTTCTGCAGCCGGATCGTCGCTCCGGCCGGAACGTCGCCGATCAGCGCGTGAGCCTCGTCGAAGAAGCGGTGGCCGCTTCCCTGGCTCGGATCGTTCGACCACGGATAGCTTCCATACTCCCAGGCGTGCTTGGACGTCAGATGCAGGTTCTGGCGGAAAACGCCGTTCACGTACAGCGCCAAGTCGGCTTCGATGCCCGCGCCGTCGGCGCTGTCCGGCATCGCGTACCGCAGCACGATCGAGTTGGCCGGCTTCGTCAGCTTGAACTCGACGTACTGGCCGGTTTCGTCCAGCCTGACCGCCTGCCGCCCGGAAGCCTCCGAGGCGATCTCCAGATAGGTCCGCGACGGCCCGATCACTTCCCCGTTCGTCGCGGCGTGCTCCGCTTCGTACGTCGTATACGGAACGGTTGCCCCGCGGTAATTTTTGTTCACGCTCGCTTTCACGACCGCGTAGTCGACGGCGATGCCGTCTCCTCCCGGCGCCGCGGTCTCAAGCGCCAGCGAGTTCATGCCGGAGCGCAGCGCGACGTCGACGACCGCGTCCGTCCAGTCCGCCGCTTCCGGCAGCGTCAGCGCTTCCGCCGAATAGCCGTTGACGACGATGTTCAGTGCGCTCTCCCCACCCGTATTGCGGTAGCGGATAACCGCCTCGTACGTCCCCGCGGACTGCGCGTGAACGGCGAAGCTGAGCCTGCCCTTATCCTGCGCGAAGTTCTCGGCATATCCGCTGCCGGAGAAGCCCGTACCGGAGCTGCCGATTGCTACCCCGGCGCCCGCGAACGCCTCCTCGGCCTCGTATTTGACGTCGGATGCGAGCGGCTCGAACGTCCACAGCGAATTGTTCGCGTTGGCCGAAGCGCCGTGCGACACCCCTGCCGTCGACGCCGTCAGGCTGCCCGCCCCCTGCGAAGCGTTGCGCAGCACATTGTAGCCGAGACGCTCCTCGATCGTCCACTGCGCGTTCAAGGCGCCGTCGCCCTCCGCTCCGATCGTCGCGTAGCCGCCCGTCGCGCGATTTTTCAGCAGCTTGCGGCCGTTGAAGTCCTGCAGCAGCCATTGCGCCGCTTCGTCCGACTTGTCGGCCGGACCGAGCAGCAGCCTGCCGCCGCTCTCGTACAGCGTCCGAAGCCCCCCGCTCGAATCCGCGGAAGTCAAGATGCGGATATAATTCGCCTCGTCCTGAATCGGCGTGGCCGTATTGCCGTTGCGTCCTTCGTCCCAGGAGGGAGCGTCGAATTCGGCCGGCGCCTCCTCCAGCGTCCACTGCACGGAGCCGAAGGAGATCGGATACAAGCCTCTTTCCGCGTAGCCCGCCCCGGCCTGGACGTTCAGCAGCTCGTCGTCGATGCCCGGCATCGCGCTGCGAATGACGTAGCTGACGCCGTCGGGAGCCGGCTCGACGCTCCAGCGATACGGAGGATCGCCCGCATCCGTCCGCTCCGCGCTTTCGATCATGCGGCCCGTCGAACTTACGCGGATCGCATGGCCGGTGACGCGGTTGACCAGCTTGTGATCCCCCGCCTCCACCACGATGCGCCAATGCGAATAGCCGTTATGCTCTTCCGGCGTGCCGTACATGACGATGCCGCCGCCGTTCTCGTACAGGTACATGCCGTTGGCCGCGCTGCGGATGCGCACCTCGCCCGCGGGCAGCGAAGCGTCCGGAAGCTCCGCCTCCTCGGCCGCGAACTGGGCGGTATCGTCTCCCGCCGCGTTTTTGCGAACTTTGACCGCTCCCGAACCGTCGTCGTACACGTAGTGCGCTCCGGTCCAGCCGCTGCGCAGCTGCACGTCCTCGGCCTCCGCGCCCGGCTCGACGTACCATTTTACGCTGCCCCAGGTCGGATAGATTTGCTTGATCGTCTGCAGCGGCACATTCGGCGCGTCCTCCAGCTCGTGGCCGCCCGCCGCGAAATGCTCCATCGAGACATAGTTGCCGCTGCGCATATTTTTCAGCCGGTACGTGCCTACGCCGTCCCCGGTATCTTCTTTAAACCAGACCGAGCTCAGATCGTCGGCCGATACGCTGCCGAATTTCAGCTCGCCCGCGTCGCCTTCGGTATAAACCTCGTACAAATATTGTCCCGTCGTCTTGCTCTTGAAGCGGAAGGTTGTCGGCTCGGCGTCCCTCACGATGACGAAGCGCCACCGGGGGCTGCCCCAGCCGGAATTAATGACGCCGTATTCGGCGTACTTGTTCAGACCTTGCAGGTGCACGTATTTGTCCTGCCCGCTCCCGTCCTGCCGATCCCCCAGGTTCTGGATCAGCTTGACGCCGCCCCCGAGCTCCTGAATGATCCATCTGGCCGCCAGGCCGGAGGCGTCTCCGCCGCTGACGCCGATTCGTCCGGGAGCCGCCGTTCCCAGGCTGACGTAATGGCCGGTCGCGCGGTTTTTGATCCGCTTCCTGCCTTCGTACCGCTCGATCTCCCACTGCGCCCGCTGGTCGGACGCCGCCGCGTTGCCGTACTTGAGCTCCCCGTTCGCATCCTCGTACAGCACGAAAGGCTGCCACTCGTTCTGGATCCGCACGTAGACCGGGCTGCCGTCGGAAGCGAATTCCGGGTCCTCGAACAGCCATTGCGCCGCGTTCAAATCCGGATCGACCTCGCCCGATTGCGCCCAGCCGAGCGAATCCGCGATATGAATATAGCGATTCGAATAGACCGCGCTCTGCACGCTGACGTAATCGTCATACTCCGTCGACGGCTGCAGCAGCCAGCGGTCTCCCCCGTCGCTGACCGGAGCTTCCCGCGTCTCCAGCGGATCGGAGGCGACGGCGATATTCCGCTCGCTCACATAACGGCCGGTGGACAGATTCCGCAGCCGCTTCGCGCCATCGTAATCCTCGGACACCCACAGATAAGCCGACGATCGGCCAGGGTCCGCCGCATTCAAAGCGCCCACCTTAACGAGACCGTTATCGTCGTACAGATAATCGCTCCCCGTCGCCGCCGGGGTAAAATTGTAGATGCGGCGAGGAGCCGTGTCCGGCGCCAGCTCCGCCCGCCACAGCGCGCTGCCCCACTCCGGCTGCGCCCAATCGTTCGACCGGGCGTTCGTATCTTCCTCGAACTGGGTGTTCAGCACATACGTCAGAGGCGGGTCCTGCTGCATCGCCGCCGCGTTCCGGAAGAAGACGTACGAAGGGTCGGCGTTCGGCGCCATCGTCCATTCGCTCTCCGCCGGATTTCCCGGACCGGGAGGCAGCGCCTTGATCTTGTCGAAAAACACGCCCTGCGTGACGACATGTCCCGTCGCCCGGTTGCGGATGCGGACGGTTTGCGTGCCGTCGCCCGGTTCCGATTGAACGTCGAGATACCAATGGGACGAAGAGTCGGTCGCCGGCAGCGGGCCGTATTTCACGAACCCTTCGGCGTCCTCGTACAAGTATTGACCGGCTCTGTACTGGTTCGCCAACCGGACCGGAGCCGTATCCTCGGCGGGCTCGAACGCCCACTGCGGACTCTCGAACGTCACATTGATATCGTTGCTGTACTGCGCGTAGCCAAGCTGATTCTCTTCGTGGATGACATAGTTGCCGGCCGGGTCTCGCGCGTTCTTGATCACGTAAAATCCCGGTCGGTTCGACGCTTCGATGACCCATTGATCGTCCAGGGTGCTGCCGGTCAGCGGCAGACTTCTCAGCGGGTCCGTGCGCTCCATGCCGGACTCGACCGTTATGTAATGCCCCGTTGCCCGATTTTTCAATCGGCTGTACGAGTCCTCGGTCTCTACCTGCCAATGCGAAGCGCGATCGTCCGCGCTCGTCGCGCCGTAGCGGACGACGCCGTCCGACCCCTCGTACAAATAGTTGCTCTGCCATTTGTTCTTCAACCGGACGTAACCGGACGGCCCTTCCGGCAAGCCGCCTCCGTCGGACGCCCCTTCCGCGCCTGCCGGAATCGCCGGCCAGGCCAGCAGCGTCACAAGCAGCAGCAACAGCATTCGTTTCATTCGCGCCATGCTCGATCCTCCCTCATTGTTTTCAGTCCCGTGCTTCTTCATCATAATCGGGAAACGCTTACATAACGATGTGCGTTTATATCCAAAAAGAGGCTATTTTTACTTTTTATGAAATAGAAAAGAGTCGAACCACCTCTACGCTTGCGCGCGTTGGGGGTTCGACTCTCGTTTTGGCTCTTATTGAACGGTGATCGCGTCAAAATACTTCGATTGCATATTTTGCGCCGCCGTATCAAGCAGCGCCTTCAGATCGGCGTTCTGCTTCGAGAATACTTCCTGAATAACCGTCGTCATCTCGTTGTAGTATTCCTGCGTATTGTACTGCGCTTCCGGCTTGCCGTCCAGCAGCGCGTTCGATTCGCTCGCATACTTGTAGACGTTGTCGTACTTGTCGAAAATCGCCTGAACCTTCTTGCCGTAATCGGAATCGGAATTGAAGTAGTCCATATGAGCCGGCACGAAATATTTGCCCTCATCCTTGAACATCTGAATGTTCTTCTCCAGCGAAGCGAGATAATCGTCGGAGAAATAGTCGAACGTAATATAGTTAAACGCCGCTTCCTGCTCCGCCTTGGTGGCGTTCGGGTTGATGACCAGATAGTCGCCGCCGAGCACGCCCGTGTGCTTGCCGCCCTTCTCGGCCGCAGGCATCGGGTAGACGAGCACGTCGTCCGGCGTAAAGCCGGCTTGCAGCGCCTGCTGCAGCGGACCTTCCGCGCCCGCGATCACCATGGCGGCGCGGCCTTGCGCGAACGCGGCCGTCGCGTCGCCCCAACCCAAAGCCCAATCCTGCGGAACGGCGTTTGCTTCCCAGCGCAGCTTCTTGTAGAACTCCAGCGCCTTGACGCCGGCATCGGAGTTAAAGGCCGATTGCAGCTTGCCGTCCGCCACGGTCGTAATGTCTCCGCCCGCCTCGAACAGGAAGTTCGTCCAGTTCCAGCCGCCGTCGCCGCCCTTGGCCATCGGCGCGATGCCCGAGATGCCTTTGTCCGGATCGGCCGCCGCTTTGGCGACGTTGAACATGTCTTCCCAGGTCCAATCGTACGGTGGGAGCGCGATGCCTTTTTCGTCCAGCATCTTTTTGTTGATCATCGTCGTGACGACGTAGCCCTTCTGCGTAACGCCGAACACTTTGCCGTCGACGATAAATTGATTTTGGAATACCGGGTTGATCTGGTCTTTGTTCGAATAGTTGTTCCACAGCTCCGTAATGTCCGCCGCCCAGCCTTTTTCCACCAGCATTTTCGCTTCGGTCGCGAACGTGTTGAAGAAGGTCGGCGCCTCGTTGGCGGCCATTTTGATGCCAATCTCGTCCACCGCGTACTGCCAGTCGTCCGGAACGACCTCGACGTTCGGATACTTGTCCTGGAACCGCTTGATCTTCTCGTCCTCGAGCTGTCTCAGCTCGACCTTGTCCGCCGTAGGATAGTAGATTTTAATCGTTACCTTCTCCGGCGGAGCCTCGCTCGGAGCCGGCGCGGCCGACTCGCCCGATGGCGACGGCGAAGGAGACGAAGAAGCCTCGTTGCCCCCGTTGTTGCCGCCGCATGCCGCCAGCAGCGAGCCGAGCAGCGTCAAGCTCAGCAGTGCGGAAAATACGTTCTTCTTTTGCATGGTAACTCCCCTTATCGACTGAATTTGAATTACAGTTTCATCATAATAGAGACGTTATCGTTGCACGATGTGTAATCCTATTCCGTTCGTGTGCGTGTTTACGATTGTTGGCGGAGCCGCTCCCGGCTATCCCTTCACCCCGCCGATCTGCAGACCGCCCATAATGTATCTCTGGAAGATCAGGAACACGATCATCGGCGGAATCGTCGTCATCGCGAGAATCGCGAACTTCACGTTCAGCTTCAGCCCCCGCGCCGCGATCACCTTCTTGTAGATCGCCGTGGCCAGCGGATAATTCGGATCGCCGTGCATGACGAGAGACGGCCAGAACCAGTCGTTCCACACGGCCGAGAAGACGAAGATGGCCAGCGTCGAGAAGATCGGCACGGACAGCGGCAGCGCGATTCGCGTAAAGCTGCGCCAGTCGGAAGCGCCGTCGATCCGCGCCGCTTCGAACATCTCGTGATGAATGTTGTCGAAGAAGCTTTTGAGCAGCAGCAGATTAAACGCGCTTGCCCCGGCCGGCAGCCAGAAGGCGAAAAACGTATTGAGCAGCCCCAGGTCCTTGAGGTTGACAAAATTCGGCACGATGTAGGTGGACGGCGGGATGAACAGCGTCATCAGGAAAAACAGATAGATGGCCCGACGGTACGGCAGATTCAGCCGGGACAGGGCAAAGGAAGCCAGCCCGAGCGCAAATATCGTGACGATCATGTTGCCCGCGAATATTTTGAACGTATTGCCCATGAAGTGAGGGATGTCCATATAGCGCCAGCCCTCTTTGAAGTTGTCCGGCTTCCACGACTCCGGCAGAAACTTGGGCGGGAACGAATTGACCTCGACCGTCGTCTTGAACGAATTCATGAACGTCACGGCGATCGGATAGATCATCGTGAACACCATCGCCGCAATGACGAGACAGACAAGCGCAAAGGCGATTTTATTGGACGTCTTCCGGTAATCGTAACGGGATAAAATGGCGCGTTCGGCGGCTCTCATCTCAGTCGTCCCCCTTGTTGGTCATTCTGAACTGCAGCACGGCCAGGACGGCGAGCACGAAGAACATGAGCACGCCCATCGCCGAGGCTACGCCGTATTCCAACCGGGAGAAGGCGTATTTCACGATGACCAGCCCGTACGTCAGCGTCGAGTTGATCGGCCCTCCGTCCAGCATGGCAAGCTGGGATTGGAAGCCCTGCGAGGTGGCGATCAACTGCATGACGAGCAGCAGCAAAATGAGATTGCGGATGGACGGCAGCGTAATATGGCGAATTCTGGCCATTACGCCCGCTCCGTCGATCTCCGCGGCTTCGTACCAGTCCTTGGGGATGCTGACGACGGCGGCCAGGTAGATGAGCAGCGCCGAGCCGAACTGCTGCCACGTCTCCATCAGCACGAGCGCGAACATCGACCATTTCGAATCGGCCATGAACATGATCGGATTCAGCCCGAGCCCTTTCAGCAGGGCGTTGATCGGCCCGACGGGATCGTACAGCCATCTCCACAGGCCGTACAGCACGACGACGGGAATGACGTTGGGCAGGTAGGCTGCGATCCGGGACACGCCCTGAAATCTCCGCAATTCCGATATGGCAATGGCGAAGACGATCGGGACCCAGAAGCCGATCAGCAGTCCGAGCGCCATATAATACAGCGTGTTGCGAATCGCGACCCCGATTAAATTATCTTCGAATACCGTCTTGTAATTGTCCCATCCGACGAATGTGTTCCCCTTGACGAAATCCACGTTGTAGAAGCTGAACACGAACCCCTTGACGATCGGCGTCCACAAAAACAGGATGAACAGAACAGCGGCGGGCAACACGAAAAAGTAACCCCAAAAATGTCTTTTCAGGGTTCGAAACAGACCTCGCTTATTCGCGTTCGTCGGCCGCATCGAAGCTGTAGCTTGTGGCTGCATAAGCACTCCTCTTTCCTTTTCTTTTGGTCTGTCTTTCATTATAGAAAAGGAACGGGAGCGCTTAACATGTGCGAATCTATCGCAATCATGGGCGATTTTACTTCTTCAGCTCGCTGGGGCTGCAGCCGAAATATTTTTTGAAGATTTTGCTGAAATGCTCCGGCGATTCGTAGCCGACGCGGTCGGCGATCTCGTACCGCCGCAGATCGGTCGTGAGGATGAGCCGCTTGCTCTCCTCCATGCGCAGCTTGATGACGTATTCCCACAGGTTGCAGCCCATATATTTTTTGAACAGATAGCTCAAGTAATTGGGGCTGACGTGGTTTTTATGCGCGATTTCGTTCAGCGTGAGCCCTTTCAGCCGGAAATGGACATCGATGTATTCCTTCACTTTCTCGACGATAAAATTGTTTCGGGAAATCCACTCCTCCTCCGTAAGCTCCTCGGACTGGATCCCCCATTTGTAATCTCCGAAATAAAACACGTAGTGATCCTTGTGCCGGTCGTTCCACTTGACGGCCTTGATCGCCTGCTCGTTCAGCTGCGCCAGAAACTCCGTTCCCTTCAGAATCTGGCTGATGCCGACGACGTTCTCCAGCCGCAAATACTGCTCGATGTTATAGTGCAGGCTGCGACCGATAATTTCCAGCTGGTTGATCTTGTTCACCGTCGTGTCGGCATAGTCCGCTTCGTTCCATTGAAACAGGATGCAGATTTCGTCCGGCTCCGCATAGAACGCCTGGCAGTTCGACTCCTGATCGAGCAGCTCGCTGACGATGTTCAGCGCGGCGTACCGCAGCAGATTTTCGTCCCGTTCCGAGACGTCGGGAAATTGCAGGTGCACCCGGATCACGGCAAAATAAGGACCGGCCGGCGATTCCCCGCAGCCCTCGGGCGGCGGCAAGCGATCCGCGGCGGCGGCGGGATTCGTCAGCAGCTCTTGCAAATACCGGCTTTTGCGGGAATCCGGATGTTCCATCTGAAAATGGTCGCGCGTCCCCGACAGAATCGGATGCTCCGCCGAGACGGGACGGTTGATGTTCAGAATGACGTTGCGCACCGTGTTGAGAAAATGCTCGTTGTTCAGCGGCTTGATCAAGTAATCCTTGGCGCCCAGCCGAATGGCCATCTGCGCGTACTGGAACGTCTCGTGCGCGGAGATGACGATCGTCTCCAGCCACGGCTTGATCATTTTCGCCTGGTACATCAGCTCGATGCCGTTCATCGCGCCCATCTGGATGTCGGTGACGAGCACGTCGACGTTCTCCATGCGAATGCAGTCCAGCGCCTCGTAAGCGTTGTAGGCGATCAGAATGCGATCCAGATCGAGCCCCGAGGTCTGCAGCAGGCTGCTGAGCCCTTTGCAGATCAGCGGCTCGTCATCGACGATTAGGATGTTGTACATGGGACACCTCCGATGATGTGGATTCGGTTTGCTCGTGTCGGCCGCAGGGAATCGTCACTGTCGCGATCGTCCCCCCGCCCGGGCGCTTGCTGTAGCTCAATCCGTACGCCGCGCCGAAATGAAGCTGGATGCGCTGGTGCACGTTGCGAATGCCATACCCCTTGTCCGCCTCGCCGCGCTCCTCGTTCAGATGGTTCGTCAGCGCTTCGACGTCGATTTCCTTATAGCCGTTGTCCTCGATATCGATGACGATTCGGTCGCCGTCCCGTCGGCCGTTCACGGCGATTTCCCCGTCCTCCCCCATATTTTTGACGCCGTGGATGATCGCGTTCTCAATGAGCGGCTGCAGCGTAATTTTCGGAATCGCGCAAGCCAGCACGTCTTGATCCACGTTCCAGCGAATGTGAAAGCGCTGCTCCTGCCGCTTCTCGACCAGAGCGGTATAGGCGGTGGCATGCTGCAGCTCCTCCTCGAGCGGGATCAGCTCCTTGCCCCGGCTGAGCGCGATTTTCATCAGCTTGGACAGCTCCTTGATCATCTCCGCCGATTCGGACTTGCCCTCCAGCATGCTCTTCCAATAGATCGTCTCCAGCGTATTGTACAGCAGATGGGGATTGATCTGCTGATAGAGCAGATGAAGCTGCGTCTCCTTCCGCTTGATCTCGTCCGTGTAATGGTCGCGGATCAGGACGTTCAGCCTTCTGGCCATGTCGTATACGGAGGAGACGAGCACGCCGACCTCGTCCTTGCGGTACCGGTCCGGCGTGTTCGGCACGAGCCGGCCCGGCACGTAATGGCGGACGAACCAGGCCAGCCGCTGCAGCGGCGTCATCAGCCCCTGCCAGAAATAGCTCATGACCAGGACGGCGAGCAGCGCGTCCGCCACCGTAATGAACTGGATGACCCGCTTCAGCTCGTTCTGCTGCCGAAGCAGCGTATGCACCGGTACCCGGTAGATCAGCTTCTGGTCCGCGCGATAGCTGTAGCTCATGACATAGATAAAATCGGAGGAGATCGCGTCCAGCGTCCCTTCGTAGGAGGCTCCCGTATGGATTTCCTCGGGCAGGCGGAAGTAGGCGTCCTGCACGGGAACGGTAGCGGCCAGAATGCGGTTCGACCAGTCCGTCAAATAAATTTCCCCGTCGGAGAGCGAGATCGTCTGCAGCGATTGGCCGATTTTGCGGTCCATCGTGGCGATCAGCACGCCGATGACGTCGTTGGCGCGGTAGATGTTGTTGATCGCGCGGATGTAGTAGAGCGTCTGCTTGCTCCACTCCGGGCTCCCGTCCCGGGACAGCATCCGCAAGTAGCCGGCTCCCTTGCGCGCCTCGGCCTCCTTGATCCAGTCCGTCTTCGAATCGTCGGAATAGAAGAAGACGCCGGAATTTTTCGTCTGGTTCGGCGTTTTGGGCGCGACCGAATACTCCCCTCCCGGATCGTACACGTACAGCGTGTAGTGGATCGCTTCCCCGCCGTTGATGCCGCCGGAGTAGGAGCCCAGCAGCTTCTCCATCTCGTCGTAGTTGGTCAGCCGATCGAGCAGCGTCGCCGGCCGGTTCGTGTTCATCGCCTGGGTCAGCGGGTCCTGGATAATCGCCCGCGTCACCCGGTTGACCGTATCGAGATCGCGGCTGATCAACAGCCGGTTCTGCTTGTTCAGCTCCGAATACGCCTGGGTGACGTGGCGCTTCAAAATTTGCTCCGCCTTGAAGTTGCCGTACCAGTGAATGACGAAGACGGGGCTGACGAGCACGATGAAGAGCAGCACCAGCTGCTGCTTGACGCTGAGCCTGGTTAACGGATTCATTAGCGATTTGCCCAAGAGGTCTGCCCCCGATCCATCCCCGAGCGGGACGATTCACATTTCCATTATCTTCGATAATAAAGCATTCCACGTCATTGTAGATCAAGGAACGTAAATTTGACTACCATTATCATGGAATCGCACACAGTTCGGGGAAGCTCGTAGAAATGCCCACACTTTGCATAAAATTGTACCTCCCCCCGGCATTCGATCTTCCTTATGCTAAATCTTGAAATATGAGGATAAACGGAAGGGGGAAAAGCGGCGATTCATGCTGAAAATCGACGGTATTCGCTTCGACGCCGAGCGGCTGCGGCGCCTGTTCGGGGAATTAAGCGGAAGGAGGGAATTTCGGAGCTGTTACGGCAAGCTGTATGCCGTCTGCCTGTCGCATCCTTTCGATGTCGTCGGGTTCGTGCAGTTCGCCCGGGAACAGGGAGCAAGCGTGCTGCTGCTGCATGAGAGCACGCCTTTCGAGAGCGCCGCGGCGGCGGCCCGGCAGGCCGGGGCCCATTATTTGATCTACGGCGAATTCGACCGGATCGCCGAGCTGGCAGCGGACGCGGACGGACAAGCGCCCGCCCTGTGCCAATTCAGCTCCGGCACGACGGGGCCGCCCAAGCTTATTCGCCGTTCCTGGGAAGAGGTCGACCGGGAGGTGGCGGCCTATAACGAGCGGCTGGACGCGCCCGACGCGCAGCCGGTCGTCTGCGTCCCCGTCTCCCATTCCTTCGGCTTGATCTCCGGGGTGCTGTCGGCGATCGCGCGCCGGGCCGAGCCGCACATCGTTCGCGACAAAAATCCGAAATTCGCCGTCCGGACGATTCGCGAGACGCCGCGCGCGCTCGTGTACGCCGTGCCGTTCCTGCACCATCTCTACGAGACGCTTGGCGGCGGCCGGCCGCTCGGCTCCGAGCTCGTCAGCTCGGGCGCGCCTTTGACCGAGGCGCTGCTGGAGCGTCTGCGGCGCGGGTCGCAGCGCATCTGGCAGCAGTACGGCTGCTCGGAGGCGGGCTGCATCGCGCTCGGCGGCGATCCCTCGTCCCCGTTCGACGTCGGTCCGCCGCTCGGCCATCAGCGCCTGTCGTTCCTGCCGCTCGCGGCGGACGGCCCGAATTCCGGCCTGCGGGAGATCGTCGCCGCTTCCGGGGATCGCGTCGTGCATACGGGGGACATCGGCTTCGCCGACGCTTCCGGATCGCTGTCGGTGACCGGCCGAAGCGACGATCTGATCAACGTCGCCGGGCTTAAGGTCGTCCCTTCGGAGGTCGAAAGCGTCATCGCCCGGATGGAAGGCGTCGCGGAGGCGGTCGTCTACCGGGCGAAGCACAGCGTGTGGGGCGAGGCCGTCCAGGCGCTCGTCGTCGCCTCCCCCGGCATTCGGGAACAGGAGATCAAAGCGTGGTGCGTCCGCCATTTGCCCGGCTACAAAGTGCCGGGTCTCATTCGGCTGGTGGACGAAATCCCCAAGCCGCCGTCCGGCAAAATCAGCCGAAAATTATTGCAGGAGCAGGAGGAATCCCTATGAGCCGAGAGCAAATATTGGAACGTCTGAAGCAGGTGATCGAGGAAAATCTGGAGCATCCCCTCCCCGCCGATGCCGGAGAGGCGTCGCGCGTCTACGAGGATTTGAACATCGATTCGATTATGGTTTTGCAGCTTGTCGTCTATATCGAGGAAGCGTTCGAGGTGTCCGTCCCCGACGAGAACGTCGATCCGTCCGCCTTCGAGACGCTGGGCGGCCTGGTCGCGTTCATTCAGGACCTGCAAGCCTCCAGGGTGTAACGGATGAGCGGCCAGATCAGGCTGGGCATCGTCGGCTTCGGCAGAATCGTGGAGCTTGTCCATCTTCCGGCTTTGAAGCGCGTGCCCGAGATCGGGATCGGCGGCGTCTACGACTTGACCCCGCAGCGCCTCGAGCTTGCGGCCAAGCGGGGACTGCCCGTCTATCCGTCGCTGGAGCGGCTGCTGGACGCCCCGATCGACGCCGTGCTGATCGCCACGCCGCCCAGCAGCCATTTCCCGCTGGCGGCGCAGGCGATGCGGCAGGGCAAGCACGTCATGCTGGAGAAGCCGGTCACCCGGACGGCCGAGGAAGCGGAGCAGCTGCTGGCGATCGCGAGGATGACGGGCCGGACGGTCAGCGTGTTTCACAACCGGCGCTTCGATCCCGATTACGAGCTCGTGCGCCGGGCGCTGGCGGAGGACTGGCTCGGACAAGTTCTGTTCGTTGAGAGGCGGCATCAGATGTTCGGTTCGGGCGCCTCCTTCGGCGTCAAATCGTTCCGCCCGCAATGGCGCAACGAAGGCGAATTCGGCGGCGGAGCCCTGCTGGACTGGGGCGTTCACCTGCTCGACCAGCTTCTGCAGCTGCGGCTCGGACGGATCGAGCGCGTGCTGTCCGCCCATACCGCTTCGCTTCGCTGGCAGCAGGGCGACGCGGAGGATCTGGTGCACGCCAGCTTCCGGCTGGACAACGGAATCGTGCTGAGCTGCGACGTGAACTTCGGTTCGAACGCCGCTCTCCCGCTGTGGATCGTCGGCGGGGAGCGGGCGACGCTGCAGGTCGGGCCGGAGCGGGAGGCGCTGCTGCTGGCCAAAGGGCAGCCCGCCCGCCGGTTCGAGCTTCCGCAGGCGAACCGCGGCGGACCGCAGCGGCTGTACGCCGCCTTCGCCGGCTGCCTGCTGCGCGGGGAGCGCCCCGCGGTGACGCTTGACGAGGCGGCCGAGGCGATGCGGGCGATCGCCGCCATAAGAGAGAAAGCCGCAATGTAACGAGGAGGGAAACGAATGGGCGTTTTATTTTCCGGCTCCCAGGCCGAGTTTGCCGTTATTGCCGAAGACTGGCTCCGCTCCGTCCGCGACATCGCCGCGCGCGGCGTATTCGTCGGAGGGCCGCCGGTCGCTTCCTTCGAGCAGCGATTCGCCGCTTATCTCGGCTCGCGGGCCGCCGTCGGGGTCGGCAACGGAACCGACGCCCTGTTCCTGGCGCTGAAGGCGCTGGACGTCGGGCCGGGAGACGAGGTGATCACGGCGGCGAATACGTTCATCGCGACGGTGGAGGCCATTCATCATACCGGAGCCAGGCCGGTGCTCGTCGACTGCGATCCGGACCATTTCCTGATCGACGAGGAGCAGACGATGGCCGCGGCGTCCCCGCGCACGAAAGCCGTCATCCCCGTCCATCTGTACGGCCAGATGGTCGATCTGCAGCGGCTGCTGCCATGGGCCGAGAGCCGGGGAATCGCCGTCGTCGAAGACAGCGCGCAGGCCGCCGGAGCTTTCCATCGGGGACGGGCCGCCGGCAGCCAGGGAGCGCTCGGATGCTTCAGCTTCTATCCGGACAAAAATCTCGGAGCGCTCGGAGACGGAGGCGCGATCGCGGTCAACACCGAAGCGCTGCTTCCCGTGCTCCGCAAGCTGCGCAACCACGGCGGCGAAGTCCGCTACGAGCATGAGCTGCCCGGCTTCAACAGCCGGCTGGACCCGATTCAGGCAAGCGCGCTGGCGCTGAAAATGAACTACCTGGACGAATGGTCGAAGCATCGCCGCGCCGTCGCCCGCATGTACGAAGCGGAGCTGGCGCGCGTTGGAGATTTGATGCTGCCCGCCCATCGCGGAGACGAGAGCCACGCATTTCATCTGTACGTCGTCCGCACCGACGCTTCGGCGCGCGATTCGCTGCGCAGGCAGCTGCAGAAAAAAGGCATATTGACCGCGGTGCAGTACCCCGTTCCCGTTCATCTGACCCCCGCCTTCTCCCATCTGGGCTACGAGGCCGGGTCGTTCCCGAACGCCGAACGGCTGGCCGCCGAGATCGTCTCGCTGCCGATGCACATCGCCATGGACGAAGCCGCCGTGGCGCAGGTGGCCGGAGAAATGCTGGCGTTCCTCGGCCCGGTTCGCGTCTAGATCGGCTTCAAGCGACAGAAACGGAGGAGAGATAATGGAAACGATGACCCGGCAGGAGATGGAGAGCGCCATCGTTCGCCAGCTCGCGCAGTTGTTCGAGCTGCCGGATGCGGAGCCGGACGTCGAGCAATTAAACGCCAAGCTGGGCGCCGAGCTGGATTCGATGACCTTCATTCGCATGGTTGTCGGCATGGAGCAGCGGTTCGGCATCGCGTTCAAGGAAGAGGAAATGATCATGCAGCAGTTCGGCACGGTCGAGCGAATACGGCGGAAAGTCGAACAGGCGCTGGCATGAGCGGACACGAGACGCGGCAAATCTACTGCTTCCTCGACTGTCTGGCCCATGCGATCGGAACGTCCGGCCAGGTCGACTGGCAGCCGTTGTATTTCGGCGTCTGGGATCTGCCCTTCGCTTACTCGGAACGGGACGGCTTCGCTTATTATTCCGACCGGTTCCTCGTCCCCGAGCTGTTCGACCATTTCGAGCTGCTGTACGGACAGCCGCTGGAGCAGTGGTACGACTATGGAGCGTCCGGTGCGGCCAATTTTCTCCGTCTGGAGCGGCTGGCGGAACGAAGCGACGGACGGACGCTTCTCGTCATGGCGGATCTGTATTATCTGCCGCATTCCGTCCGCTGCGGCAGGGAGCATTTCCCGCATTTCCTGCTCGTCGACGGGCGGACGCCCGACGGCGGCTGGCAGCTCTCCGATCCTTATTGGGGCTGGAGCGGCGTCGTCCCTCACGAGACGATGCGGGCCGGCTTCGGCTGTCAGGGCATGGGCACGGGCGTTGCGATCCGTCCCCGGCAGCTGCGGCAGCCGGACACGCGAGCCATCGCCCGGGCGTTCGAGAGCCGCTTCAGCCTGGCCGGCAGCCCCGGCAGCCTGACGGAGGCCGTCCGGCGATACGGCGAACGGCTGCTCGACGGGCGGACGACGCTTGAGCCCAAGCGGCTGCAAGCGCAGATCGAACAAGCCAAGACGCTGGTCAAGCGGCTTAACGGCTACCGTGTCTGCGCGCATTATTTCGCCGCCGGACTGGACGGGCCGCCCGGCGAAGACCGGACGGCGGAGCTTCTGAAGCAGTGGGACAGTCTGCTGCTGATGCTGTTCCGCCTCGGCATGACGGGCAGCCGCTCGGTCGATCCCGAGGCCTTCCGCTCCAGGACGGCCCAGATCGACGAGGCCGAACGCTTGGTCCGGCAGGAGCTGTGGAAACGATTCGAACGATGGAGGGAGTGCTATGCCGCATGAGTGAGACCAGCACGATCCGCATCGGCTGCTGTGCCGGGAGGGCGAAGCGAATCAACGAGCGCGCGATCGACGAGCAGTGGACGCGCTACTTGGGACAATACGCCGAAGTCGTGCGCATCCCCCCTGTCGCGCTGTTCAAGCTGTTCGGCGGCGCGATCGGAGATTGGCGCTCGCGGTTCCCGCATTCGCTGGACGAATTGGGCGAGCGTCTGGGGGAGCTGTGCCGCGCGTACCGCATCTCGACGCTCTACATGAACGTTCCCGCCCTGATTCCTTATTTGCTCATGGCGCGCAGCCACGCGGGCCTGGATCTCGGCTTCCTGTTCCTCGCCCACTCGGTCGGCTCCGAAGCCTGGCTGCGGCAGTGGCTGGCCATCGCCCCCTGGCTCTCGGAACGCGACACGCTGCTGACCGCCACGGCGACGAGCCGAGAGGCGCTGCTGAACGTGTCGGACGCCTACCGGACGGCCCTGCATATTCCGCTGTGCACGGCGGTCGACCCGTCCGTCCCGCTCGAGACGCTGCTTGCCGGACGGACCGGCAAGCAGCTGCTCTCGATCGGCAGAATCGAGGACGTCAAAAACATCGATCTGCTGCTCGAAGGCTTCGCCGCGCTGAGACGGACAATTCCGGACTTGCGTCTGATCGTCGCCGGTGAATACACCGGCTCGCTTCCCGGCCAGACGGAGCGTTACCGCGCCCGGCTGGAGGCGCTTGTCGTCCGGCTGCGGCTGGATAACAGCGTCTCGTTTGTCGGTCCCGTGGACGGAGAAGACAAGGCGGCGCTGTTCCGCTCGTCGGACATTCTGCTTAATCTGTCGACCGATCCCGGGGAGACGTTCGGCTTTAATCTGATCGAGGCCAAAGCCTATGGCCTGCCGGTCGTCTGCACGAGCTGGGACGGCTTCCGCGAGCTCATCGCGGACGGGGAGGACGGATTTCTCGCCGACTGCGTCTGGGAAGCGGACATGCCTGCCCCAGACCTGCGGCAGATCGTAGCCCGCTGCCTGGAGCTGCTGCGCTCAGGCTCTCGCCGCCGGGCGATGGCCGAACGCGCCTTTGCGTCCGCGCGCGCTTACGATTACCGCAGCATCTTGCCCCGCATCGTCGGGCATGCCGCGGAGCGCGCGAAGCTGCCGCCTCCGCGAATGAGCGGCGCTGCCGCGATCGCCGCGGCGTCGCCTGCGGAGCTCCCGGACTATTATCGCCGGGAGCGGCTCGAAAGGCTGCCCTTCTATCGGGACAGCCTGCTGGCGATTCTGTCCGAAGCCGCCGCGATTCCGCCGGCCGACTGGATGCCGCTGGCCAAGCCGATCATCGGCCATTACGCCGGGAGGGGCGCGTATGCAGAGCTATAGGCTGTTCCGCAGAATACGGCCCTATATCGAACTTCGCCGGCCGCTGGCCGCCGTCGGATATTTGTGCGCCCTGCTCGCCGTTGTCTGCAGCCTGGTGCAGCCCGTTTTGTTTTCGTACCTGATCGACCGCGTCCTGATCGCCGGCGAACGAAGCCGGATCGTTCCCCTGCTGACGCTGTCCATGGGCCTTGCGGTCGGCTATTTTGCGGCGAGCCTTGCCCGGGCGGGCATTTTTCGCTACCTGGGCGTCCGCCATACGCTGGACTTGCGGGAACGGACGCTGGCGCATCTCCGCCGCATTCCGCTCTCCGAGATCGAACGGCACGGTCCCGGAAAATATTCGGCGCTGCTCGGCTGGGATACGGCGGCGCTGGGCAACTTCGTCAATCACGTCGTCGTCGAGCTGGTTATCCAGTGTTTTACGATAGCCGGAGCCGTCTGCATGATCTTCTACATGGATTACCGGATGGGCGTCGCAGCGCTCGGCTGCATTGCCGCCATCGTCTTCATTCCGCGGCTGTTCCAGAAGCCGCTGGCCCGCTACGCCGGACAGCTTCGCGCCCACAACGAGGAAATCGGGACCTTCCTGTACGAGACGATTCAGGGCTCGCGCGAAATCCGCGCGTTCGGGCTGGAGCAGTGGGAAGCTAGGCGTAACGACAAGCTCTATCGCCATCTGATCTCCTACAGCACGCGCGAGACGCTCTACCGCGCGCTCTCCGGCCAGACCGGCGTATTCGCCGTCAGCGCGATCATCGTGTTTCTGTACGGCTTCGGCAGCGGCCAGGTGCTGAGCGGAGCGCTGTCCGTCGGCCTGCTGGTGGCGGCCGTCCAATATTTCTACAACCTGCTGCAGCCGCTGATGACGATGAACAACCTGTTCGGCGATCTGAAGCAGGCGGAAGTATCGATGGAGCGAATCGAGCTGTTCATGCGCATTCCGCCGGAGCCTGCCGCCCTGGACGGCCCCCGGCCGGAGGCGACCTGCGGCGAAGACGCGCCTTACATTGGAGCGAGCGGCCTGCGCGTATCCGTCGACGGCGTCGAGTTGATCCGCGGGATCGACTTCGCCGTCCGTCGGGGCCAGACCGCGGCCTTCGTGGGCCGCAGCGGCGCGGGCAAGACGACGCTGCTGAAGACGATCTGCGGGCTGTGGCCCGTCGCGGACGGACGCCTCCATCTCGAAGGCCGTCCGCACGAGCAGTGGACCCGGGCGGATTTGACCGGGAAAGTCGGCTTCGTCTTCCAGGACGCCTTCCTGTTCGCCGGTACGCTGCTGGAGAACATCGCCATCGGCAATCTGTCCGCGGAAGAGAACGAGGTGTACGAAGCGGCCTGCCAGGCGGGGCTGCGGGAGCTGATCGACGGCCTGCCGCAAGGGCTGCATACGCGGCTGGACAACCAGGGCTTTCTGCTGTCCGGAGGACAGCGCCAGCGGGTGTCGATCGCCAGGGCGATTCTCAAGCGGCCGGACATTCTCATTCTGGACGAGCCGACCTCCGCGCTCGACCGCGAGACCGAAGCGTACGTGCT
The DNA here is from genome assembly GCF_042431195.1 of Cohnella cellulosilytica. Taxonomy (NCBI): domain Bacteria; kingdom Bacillati; phylum Bacillota; class Bacilli; order Caryophanales; family Paenibacillaceae; genus Cohnella; species Cohnella cellulosilytica. The sequence continues at coordinate 326,958 of NZ_JBHMDN010000034.1, read as the reverse complement.
GAACGCCCTGCGGCGGCTGATGGAGGGCAAAACGACGCTCGTCTCCACGCACAAAATCGAAACGATCCGTTCCGCCGACGTCATCTGTGTGATGGACGGCGGCCGGATCGTCGATTCCGGCACCTACGAGCAATTGGCGAAGCAATGTCAGCTGTTCCGGGATGTGCTCGCGGAAGCCCGCTCCGCCCGCGATCCGTCCCGTTCGACCGCTTGACGGCCGGCATCCCGCCGGCAGAAAGGAGAGCTGGAATGAACCTGTCCGTCCCGGAAATCGCCCCGGAGCATCTGGTCAAGCTGGCGGCCATGGAATGCTTCGCCTCCTGCGCGCTCACCTACGCGCGAGCGCTCGGAAGAAACCGCCCGGGCATCATGCCCGATTACTGGAATTTGAACTATCAGTTCCGCACGCTGCTATCCAGCAAGGACGCCAGGCAGCTGTCGCTTCTTTTCCATTACGGCGTCCGCATAACCCTCGTTCGGGGACAGCAGGAGCGGCTGCAGGCGGATTTGCTGTCCGGCGGCTGCGCCATTCTACTCTGTTCCGCCTCCAAGCTGCGCTACTTTCCCGCTTCGATGCTCGGTCTGGAGACGTCGGGCTTCCAGCACTGCATTCTTGTGCAAAGCTGGAATCCGCGGACGGCAGCGTATCGCGTCGCCGATCCGATGGTCGACTATATCGGGGAGGCGGACCGGGAGGAGCTTGCGGAGGCCGGAACCCGCAGCGATCATCGCCGGCAAATGATTTATTTTCTGCTGGAGGCGCTGCCGGAGTACGAGCCTCCGTCGGCCGAAGCCGTGTTCGGCTACTGCACGGAGCGAAATTGGCTGCACTTCAACGCCGCCCAAGCGATCCCGGACCGGGCGATCCCGGACCGGGCGCCGGCGGAATCGGCCCAAGACCGGCAGCAGCTGTGGAGCGAATGGTTCGGCAATCGCAACAGCGGTGCCCGGGCGTTCGAGCTCGTCCGCCGGGATGTCGAGGCTTCCCCGGACTGGCCGGGCCCGGCGCTCCGCCGCTGGATCGAGCGAAACCAGCTCACCGTCACCTCGATCTGGAAGGTTCGCCAGCAGGTGTGGAACAGTCTGCGCGAGCTGCAGGTCATGACCGGAGAGCAGCTATCCGAAGGCGGCGTCCGGGTCAAAGCCGTCGTAAGACTGTGGCAGCACTTAAACTACCAATTGTCCAAATACAAGGAATCGCTCCACCCGTCCCGCGAGCAGGCGCAGGAGCTGATCCGGACCTTAACCCGGCTGGAGACGGAAGAAAGGTATATCTTGTCCGAGCTGAACGAGTGGGGAAAGCCGTTCCGCCCCGTTCAAGCTCTCGAACAAACTTCCAGATAAGTTGATCCAAAGATAGCGGTCTGACAGACCGTTAACGGGCAATCACCGGTAGAATCGCGGGAATAGCGGTCTGGCAGACCGTTAACGGACCAATCCCGGTGGAATCGCAGAAATAGCGGTCTGGCAGACCGTTAACGGGCCAATCCCGATGGAATCGCGGGAATAGTGGTCTGACAGACCGTTAACGGGCCAATCACCGATAGAATCGCGGGGATAGCGGTCCGGTAGACCGTTAACGGGCAATCACCGGTGGAATCGTGGGGATAGCGGTCTGACAGACCGTTAACGGGCCAATCCCGGTGGAATCGTGGGATTAGCGGTCTGGCAGACCGTTAACGGACCAATCCCGGTGGAATCGCAGAAATAGCGGTCTGGCAGACCGTTAACGGGCCAATCCCGATGGAATCGTGGGATTAGCGGTCTGGCAGACCGTTAACGGGCCGATCACCGGTGGAATCGCAGAAATAGCGGTCTGGCAGACCGTTAACGCGCCAATCACCGGTGGAATCGCGGGAATAGCGGTCTGGCAGACCGTTAACGGGCCAATCCCGGTGGAATCGCGGGAATAGCGGTCTGGCAGACCGTTAACGGGCCGATTACCGGCGGACGACGAAGGGATGACCCAATGAAATGGACTTCCTTTTCAGGATTCAACCAATACGGATAACGAACAAGGAGGCCGTCCCGATATGGATGCCGACGATCTGTTGAAAGAATTGATTGTGCGCAACGCCGCGATGCCCTGCCGCAAGGACGATATTGCGGACGGAACCGATCTCGTCAACGATCTCGCGCTCGATTCGATGTCGATCGTTAATCTGTTCGCCGATCTGGAGGAAGCCTTCGACATCGAGATCGACGTGCGGGAAATGACGCTGCCGATAATGAGCCGGTACGGCCGGTTCCGGGAATTCGTGCAGGTCAAATCGGCGCGGACGGCGGCCGCGGCGGGACGGGAGCACGGCGTATGAGCGCCCTCGATTGGCTGTTCGAGCGCATGGCCGAGCATCGGGAACGCGAAGCGCTCATCTGGGAGGGGCAAACCCGCACGTACGGAGATTTGCTCGCCGGCGTCGCGCAGCAGCGTTCCCGCTTGGCCGACATCGGCATCGGTCCCGGAGAAGTCGTCTGGCTGGAAGGCGACTTTACCTTCGAGACGTGCGGCATGCTGCTGGCGCTTATCGCCAACCGCAGCATTGTCGTACCGGTATCCGGAAGCTCCTCCCCGTCCCGCAGATCCGAGCTGATCGAGCTGACCCAGGCGCGCTGGCTGCTGCGCGAAGACGGCGGCCAGCTCAGGGCAGAGCGTACTTCGCGGGAAATCCGCAGCGAGCTGCTGATCGCCCTTCGCGAGGCGGGGCATCCCGGACTCGTCCTGTTCTCGTCCGGCAGTACGGGAACACCCAAAGCCATCGTTCACGACATGAGCCGCCTGCTGAAGAAATACGCGCACCGGCGCGCCGCCTTCCGGACGCTGTCGTTTCTGCTGATCGACCACATCGGCGGCATGAACACTTTATTCCATACGCTGGCCAACGGGGGCACGCTCATCTTCCCGCACAACCGCCATCCGCTGCACATCTGCGCCTGCATCGAGCGGTATCGGGCCGAATTGCTGCCGACGACGCCGAGCTTCCTGAACCTGCTGATCATGTCGGAGGCGTACAAGCGCTGCGATCTGTCCTCGCTGCGCATCGCGACGTACGGAACCGAAGCGATGAACGCCAGCACGCTGGCCGCGCTGGCCGGCCTCTTCCCCGGTCTGGAATTCCGGCAGACGTACGGTCTGTCGGAGCTGGGCATTTTGAGGGCAAAATCCCGAAGCTCCGGATCGCTGTGGATGAAAATCGGCGGCGAGGGCGTGCAAACCCGCATCGTCGACGGACTGCTGCACATCCGCTCCGACTCGGCCATGCTCGGCTATCTGAACGCCCCCGATCCGTTCGACGACGAAGGGTGGTTCAACACCCAGGATCAGGCGCTCGTCGACGGAGACTACGTGCGGATCATCGGCAGAGCCTCGGACATCGTCAACGTCGGAGGACGCAAAGTGTTCCCGCTCGAGGTCGAGGAGGTGCTGCTGCAGATGCCCGAAATCCAGGACGCGGTCGTCACCGGCCGACCTCACGCGCTCGTCGGCAGCGTCCTCGAAGCCGCCGTCAACGTGCGGGCCCCGTTCGCCGGTCTGGGCGCCGGGCAGTTGAAGGCGCTGATCCGAAGCTTCTGCCGCGACAGGCTCGAAAGCTATCAAATTCCGGTATACGTCACGCTGCAGGAGGAGCCGCTGCATTCCGAACGATTCAAAAAAATCCGCAACCGCAGGAGGTAGTCTATGATCGCCCCCGTTCCATCCGGAGCTTCGGCGTCCTCGTCCATCGTCGCCCTGGGCGCGATGACCTGCACCGAGTCGTGCGTCTCCACGCTGCTCGGCATGCTCGGCTGCGACTACGGCGCCTTTTTCATGAACTATTGGAATCTCTATTACGAGAACGGAACTTTGCTGGCAGGCAGAAATATGAAGGGAATCGATCTGGAGGCCTTGTACGGCATCCGCAGCGAGTGGCTCGCGGACGCGCCGCTGGAAGCCTGCGCCGATCTCGTGCGGGAAGATGGCCGTTACGCGCTGCTCGTCACCCGGGCGTCCAAGCTCCCGTATTTTCCGCCGCAGCTGCTGCGGTTCGAGGACGAGGGCTTCGACCACTACGTGCTGGCGCACGGCTATCGCGAGGCCGACGGGAGATTTCTGATCGTCGATCCGATCGCGGGCTATGCCGGCGAATTGGCCGGCGAGCGGCTTCTTGAGGCCGCTCCGTCCGGCGGCGGATTCCGGCTATGGTCGCTGCAGCGCACGGAAGGCTTCCGGGCTCCCGCCACCAAGGAAGCGTTCGCGCTCGCCAGCAAGCAGAATTACGTGCGCAATTTAAGAAACCGGGAAATCTTCTCCCTTGTGCTGCAGGAGCTCGAGCGCTTCGTTCCCGCGCCCTCCAAGCGGCAGCTCGACTGGGTCGCCCGCAACAACATCGCCATTACGACGATCGTCAGAAACCGCCGCCTCATCTGGCAAAGCCTGTCCGCCGCGAACGTCCTGCCGGCGGAGCGAAGCGCTCCGTTGGAAGCCGCCTTCTCGGGCCTCGTCGCGCAATGGACGCAGCTGAATCTGCAGCTGTTCAAGTGGAGCAAAGCCCGCTTTTCGCCGGGTCTGCCGGACGCGATCCGCTCCCGGCTCGAGGCCCTTCGCCTGGCGGAATCCGCAATTCTTGAAGCGCTCTACAGAGAAGGGGAGGCGATCGGATGAAGTATTCCATCTGTTCGATTTCTTTTCGCCATGAGCTGGTATCGCTGCTGGAACTGGTGCGCTTCGCGGGCGACAGCGGCTTCGCGGGCATCGAGCTGTGGGGCGTGCACGGGCTGGCCGCGCTTCGCCAGCGTCCGCTCGATATCCCCCTGCTGACGGAGGAGATGGACAGGCGCGGCATCGGCATTTCCATGATCAGCCATTATGCCGACTTGAACGCCGATGCCGCCGGTTTCCCCGCGGTCGAGAAGCATTGGCAGGAGCTAATCGAGCTCGCCCGGGCCTTCCGCACCGACAAAATCCGCATCTTCGCGGGCAATCGCGGCAGCCGGGAATGCGGCGTCCGCGATTGGGAGACGGTCGCTCTGAGGCTTCGCCTGCTGGCCGACCGAGCCGCGCAGCACGGCATACGCACGCTGATCGAAACGCATCCCCGGACGTATGCGGATCGGCTGGAATCGGCCATTCGCCTCATCCGGGACGCCGATCACCCCGGCATCGGCATCAATCTCGATTTCCTGCATCTGTGGGAGAGCGGAACGTCCCCCGAGGAGGCCTGGCGTTCCCTCCGGCCGTTCGTGCTTCACGCGCATCTGAAAAACGTGCTGCGTGCGGACGGGGGGCACGTCTTCGCGCCCGAGAACGTCTATGCTCCGAGCGGCAGCCGTTCGGGAATGGTTCCGCTGGCCGAGGGGGCCGTCGACTACAGGCGCGTCCTGCCGCTCATGCAGGCGGCATGTCCGGACGTTCAAGCTTCGCTCGAATGGTTCGGCCGCGATCCGTTCCATTATTTAAGCCAGGAGCTGCTATGGCTGGAGAGCGTCCGGGCGTCGCCCGGCTCCTCCAAGTTGTCTCCCTCTCTCTAATGCGGCAAGGACTGTCCGCAGGCGGCGGAATCGTACGACTCCGATCGCTTGCGGACAGTCCTTGCTGTTCGTCAGGCATATTCGCGCTTCAACTCCGTCGCCAGCTCGGCGAGCAGCTCCTTCTCCCGTTCCGTCGTCCCCTTCAGCAGGCGGTAGATTCTCCCGAACGCCTCTTCATCGGCAATTTTGTATCGGCTCGCAAAGCTCGACTCCTTCATCGCCTGCCGCAAATAGCCGTTCCTCGCCGCTTCGTATTCCTGCGCCACTTGCGGGTACCGCGCCAGAAGGCTTTGCAGCTTCCCCTTCGGTCGGCAGAAGGCGTCGACGAAAGCAAAGCGCTCCTCCAGCAGCTTGCCGTGCTCGCGGATAAAATGAACGGTCGTGAAGTTCACGATCAGGCTCGGCTTGCCCTCCAGCCTCCGCTCCATCTGCTCCAGGATGCGATCGTACACCGCCATTCCGAACACCGCCTCGCTGTCGTCGGCAAGCGTGTAGAAAAGCTTGGGCCGATCCGGAACGGAGAAGGCCAGCTTGCTTACCTCCCCGCTGAACGCGGCGGGGTCGAAACGATAGGCGTGCCTGAGCTCCCGCTTTCGGATCAAATGCAGCGCTTCGCGCAAATAATCGGGAGGCTTGGCCAACGCTTCCGCAAGCGCTTCCTCGAACGAGGCGTAGGCAACCGAATACGCCGCGAACAAGCCGTTCCGATCGTAGCCGATCACTTCCAGCCTGCCTCGCAAATCGTCATAGCCGTACACCAGCAGCTCGTGAATGCGGTGTTCCTTCCGATATTCCGCCGCTTCCGGCAGATGGTACAGGTCGATCGTAAACACGTTGACGGCATAACCGCGCTCCAGCGATTCCTTGACAAAGCCGATCGCGCCGCCGGCTTGCGCAAGCTCCCGCGCTTCGGAGAGCGAATACGAGATTCGCTCAAGCAAATCTCCGAAATAGCGGCTGGAATCCGTATAGTCCGTGCGCAAATAGTTGCCGAACCAGCACTGCGCGTACATATGCACGAACCGTTCCTTCGCCCAATGCTCCAGCTTGGGATCGGATAAAATGAACAGCAGCGGATAAGCGATATTCAAATAAGAGGTTACCTGGTGCTGCATCGCGATATCCAGTACGAACCTTTTCGACATCGGACGTCCCTCCCGGCGGGTTTACGATCATGCGGATGCACGGCCTAAAACGCTTCGCGGGGCGGAACGCCCGGGCTTGCGGCGCGGCCGCGCGTTACTCCGAGTACATGCGGCTGACCGCGCTCCAGCTCTGGCCGGGCTCCAGCCGGATCAATCCGGTCAGCTCCGCGGGCAAGTTGACGTTCGGCGCGTTGACCATGCCGGTCTGCGGCTCCGGACAGAAGAAGGTGCCGCTCGCCTCGCCGTTGTACACCATCCAATGCTTGTACGCGTCGCCGGCCTCGTAGACGAAGCGAGCGCCCGCGCGGCGGTCGTACAGCGTCATCGCGTTGACTCCGTTGACGTTCGCCGCCGTATAATGGTTGTCCATCGACGCGAAATACGGATTGCCTTTCCCGTCGCGAAGCTGTTGCTCCCCTTCGTTCAACGGCAGCCGTATCCCGGTCGGCAGCATGCGCTCGTCCAGCTCCCAGCGTTCGCCGAAGGAAAATCCGCATTCCAGATCCTCCGCCTGGCTTCCCGGAGCGAACGGCGCGTTAACCGTCGTATGGAAGCCGAGCATAAACGGAATCGCCTTGTCGTCGTCGTTCGTCGCGTCGAACCGCAGCGAAAGTCCGGCGTCCGTCAGCGTAAAGGTCTGCGACAGAGTGACCCGAAGCGGGAAATGCGCAAAACCCGGCTCCTTCTCGTCGAAACGCAGCCGAACGGTCGCGAAGCTCTTCTCCTCCGAACTGCCGTACTCGACAAGCTCCCACTTCGAGCTGTAGACGAAGCCGTGAAGATGGTTGCCCGTCGCCGGCTCGTTCACCGGAAACCGGTATGTACGCCCGTCGAATTCGAACGTTCCGGCATCGTAGCGGTTCGGCGGGTACAGAACCGGAATCCCGTGCACCCACGGACGCTCGACGAATCCCGCCCAGTCCGCGGTCTCCGGCTCGCGAATAAACCGGAAGCCCCGGTCGTCGTCCCGGAACGAAATCAGATTGCCGCCGATTCCCGGCAGTATAATGGCCGAATATTTTCCGTATTTCAGGAAGACCGCTTGCTCGCTCTCGTACTTGCCCAACTTTGCCTCATGCTGCGTCATGGCGCTTATCCCTCCGTTATTTTCGTGCTGTAACGAGTATATAAGCGCCAAGCTTAAGCGTCAACTAACCGACCAGCTCATCCAGTCCGCGCACGACCCGATGCGCCGCGCCGAGAATGTCGGCATGGCCGATGCCGACGACGCGCATGCCCGCGGCGAGCGCCGCCTGGACGCCGGCCTCGGCGTCCTCGAACACGACACAATCGTCCGGCTCCAGTCCGAGCTCACGGCAGCCGACGACGAATACCTCCGGGTCGGGCTTGGCGCGGGACACCTTCGTCCCGTCGACGATCGCGTCGAACAAATCGGCAATGCCCACTTTATCCAAAATAAACGCCGCGTTTTTGCTGGCGGAGCCGAGCGCAATTTTCACGCCCTGCGCCCTCAGCGCCTGCAAATACCGCTTGGCCCCCGGAAGCAGCTCGGATTCGTCCATCCGCCGAATGTACTGCAAATATCTTTCGTTCTTCTCCTCCGCCAATCTAAGCTTCTCTTCCTCCGACAGCTCGACGCCTCCGACCTCCAGCACGATTTCCAGCGATCTCATCCGGCTGACGCCCTTCAGCCGCTCGTTGTCGGCTTCCGTAAACTCGAAGCCAAGCTGCCCGGCCAGCTGCTTCCAGGCGAGATAATGATACTTCGCCGTATCCACCAGCACCCCGTCCAGGTCGAACAGCGCGCCCTTGAACGGACCCGGCAGATCCGTCTCTCTTTCCGAACGGCCGCTGCGGAAAGTCAGCGTGCCTCCGGGCCAAACCGCGCGTTCTTCCTCTCCGACGCGAATGAGCTGGGACTTGAGGTTGGCGGCGTCGGAGCGGACGACGACCTCCGAAGGCGTCACGGAGATCAGAAGACGCTGCCCTTTCACATACATCGGGAAAGCAATCGACTGCCACCCTTGCGGAAGGGAAGGCTTCACGACGAGCGCTCCGCGATGCAGCCTCGCCCCGGCAAAGCCGAGCACGGCCGCCATCCAGGCGCCTCCGTTGGCGGCCGGGTGCGTTCCGCCGATATACAGCGTGCCGACGTACTGCTTCGATTCCCCGGTCAAATCGATCGTCGCCGTCTTCATAAAGTAGCGGTACGCCCAATCCGGAGCCCCGATATCCGACGCCACAAGAGCGTAGACGCACGAGCTGAGGCTCGAGCCGTGCTCCGTCCTCGGCTCGTAATATTCCCAGTTCGCCCGCTTCACGTCCTGCGCGTAATCGTCCTTCAGCAGATGCAGCATCAGCACGACGTCCGCCTGCTTCAAAATTTGCGTCGTCGTCGCCAATCCGCTGCCGCCGCCCAAATACTCGTTTTTGTTCAGCATTCGCGACTTTAACGTCGGCAGATCGACGTCCTCCAGCTTCCGATAACCGTCGAACTGCTCGATGACGCCCGTCCGCGGGTCCGGACCCGGCACGTACAGCTCGTTGTGCATTTTGCTCAGGCTGGCCAAATCTTCGGAATAATCCAGCTTCCCGATCAGCTCGCGGCACATTTCGGGATGCTTCTCGCGCAGCAGCTCCAGCGCGGCCAGGGCGATTCCGATCGTCCGCTTGGCCATCGCGTTCGTGAACGCGTTGTTGCCGACCCGTTCGTGATACTCGTCCGGCCCGGTCACGTCGAGCAATTCGTAGCGCTTCTTGTCTTCTTTATAGTAAGCATAAGAATAGAAGAAACGCGCGCATTCGAGAATCGCCTCCGCGCCGCCGTCCAGCAGCACGCTTTCGTCGCCGGTGTACTCGTAATACTGCCAGATGCCGCAGGCCGCGTCGGCGCTGATATGAATTTGCTTATCGCGGAAATACGTCCGCATCGGACGGTTCGTGAAGACGTCGGTCACGTTAAACAGCGTGCAGGCGTCGTCCCCCGTCTCCTGGCTCTCCCAGGCGTAGAACGCGCCCCGATAACCGTACTCCTTCGCTTTCCTGCGCGCGCCGTCCAGCGTATGCACGCGGTACATGACCAAATTTCTGGCGACGTCCGGCTGGCTGTACAGGAAAAACGGCAGCATAAACATCTCCGTATCCCAGAATACGGCTCCTTTATACACTTGACCGGACAATCCGCGAGCGGGAATCGACACTCTCTCGGAATGCGTCGGAGCGATGATATGCAGCTGGTAAAGGCTGTAGCGCAGCGCGAACTGGGCTTCCTCGTCCCCTTCGATCGCGACGTCCGACTCCGCCCATTTCTTCTCCCATTCCGCCTCGTGCTCCCGCAGATGATCCTCGTAAGCCGATTCGGCCGCGCTCCGAGCCCGGCTCAGCGCCCGCTCCAGAACGGCTGGCCGGTCATCCCCGATAACGACGGACACGTATTTCGTGAACGCGTACGTCTCCCCCGCCTTGCAAGAGAACGTCGCCCTTCTGAAGACGGACGGACCTTCGCGCTCGATCGACACCGACGCGGGAACGCTCTCCCAGCGGATCGCCTCGGCCACGCCGACCGTCCTGCGCAATTCATGCGTGACCGCCGATACGGCGACGATGCCGTCCGCCGCGAGCGTTTCCGGTTCTTCCAAGTGCGGTCCGTTAATATCCCACACGTCGCCGTCGATGCCCGTCAGCACCGTAAGCTCGCAATCCTCCGAAGCGCAGAGCTCCACCTTCATCAGCAGCAGGTCAAGCCGCTTCATGCTGACGAAGCGCCGGGAACGGATCTCGATCCGGTTGTTTCCCGGACCGGCCAATACGGTCTCCCGCTCGAACGTCGCATTGCGAACGTTCAGCGATTGGCGGTGCGATTCGTGTTCCGACGACAGCAAGCCGAGCGGTCTGCCCTCGCAGTAATACCGCGTAGACAGCCCGTTCGGCGCGTTCACCGGCTCCCTCCAGCGGTCGCCGACTTTGTCGTACAGACCTGCGAGCGTGCAGGCCGTCAACTGCTCCTTCCCAAACTCCTCCAACGTCCCCCGGTAGCCCATGGCTCCGTTGCCCAGCATATACTTGTTTCCGTTGATCGCAATCCGATTCGGATCGAATCCGGCTTCCTCGACGACCCAACTCATAGACGTTCCCCCGCCTTCGACTTCAAATGTACCTTCCATTATGAAGCCGGACGTTCGGCGCCGAAATGCGCGAAATTACCGAAATGATGTTTATTTCCATGCAGTTAGCCAGGCGGCGATCGCCTCGACGACCAGCTCCAGATTGGACTTCCCGTCCTCGTTCAGGTAAGGAGCCTTGTCGCGAAAATAATCCGCGTGCTTCCCGACGATCGGCACCGCGATCCGGGTTCCCGGAGCGTGCAGGGCGCTGCGCCAGACGGGCCATGCCCGGCTTCTCCCCCAGCCCCCGTAGGAGCCGATGCGGGACACGAAATCCGGCGATCTCCCCTCGCCGCCGCTTCTCTTCCGTCCTTCCGCATGAATGGAGAGCACGCGGGATTTCAGCCGCTCCGGAATGCGGCAGCGCGGCGAACCGATCTTGACCGCGAAGCAGGAAGCGCTCGCCCCGCCGGCCGTCAGCACGGCCGCGGCGTGGACGGCCGCTATGCCGCCTCCGCTGTGGCCGACGAGCAGCGTCGTTCCGGCCTCTCCCGAATCGCCGGATTCCCTCCGCTCCCGTCCAATGGCTTCCAGAGCTCTGCCGCCTCCGATCGACTTTTCGAATCCCCCGTCCTTCCTGCTCATGTCCGCCCGAATTTCCCGCATTTGGGCGATCGCGTTCCGGCTCCAATCGCCGTAGGGATAGAGCAGGCTGGACCGAATTCCGGCCCCTTCGAACACATCCGTCCGCCCGAGCCGCTCCATCAGCGCCAGCCGCAAATTTTCCATAAACCGCGGAGCCGTCGCCAATCCCGCCAGACAATAGATTTCGAGGTTATTTTCCCCGCGTCCGCTCGTAGTTTTCCGCATATAGGATCCTTTCCATATCGGAAGGGTGGGTGTCTCTGAACCACTTGACCAGCAGCGGCGGATGGATGTCGCTCAGCGCGGCCACGGCCATCTTCTGATTCATGCTCACCGACCCTTCCGCGCTTCCGATCAATTCGACCGCATACCGGTCGGCCGCCGATTCCGCCTGCCTCGACACATAGTTGGACACCGGCAGCGCCGCAAAGGAAATCATCGAAATAATCAGCAGTGCGAGCGGGAGCGCGTTCATATCCGACAGCGAGCGTATCCCCCAGCGGGTGCCCATATTACGAATCGTGACCCGGTAGATCCAGCCTCCGACCGCAAGCAGCACGAACGACGAGCCGACCGCTCCCACGGCGCTCCACTCCAGATGGTGCATGACGTAATGCCCCATCTCATGGGCCATAATCAACAAAATCTCCGGCTCGTCGAGCCGCTGCAGCGTCGTATCCCAGAGCACAATCCGCAGAGAGGAGCCGATGCCGTTCACATAGGCGTTCAGGGCGTTCGTTTTCTCGGACATGTCGACCTCGTACACCCGGTGCGCGGGAATTTCCGCCTTCGCTGCCAGCTCCAGGATGCGGGCTTCCAGCTGCGGATCGGACAGACGGCTAAACTTGCTGTACAGCGGATCGATCACGACCGGCTGCACATACATCATAAACAACGTAAACGGAACGGACAGCAGCCACAGCTTCAGCCACCAGCGCCCGCCCCGGGAGACGATCCAGAACGCAACCGCGGATACGGCCAGCATCGTCGCATAGCCGATCCCGAACGCGATCAGCTTGTCTCTGAGCCATCCCGCCACCGGCTGCGTCGAGATGCCGTACGCCTTCGACAGATTGTAACTGATCACCCGCAGCGGAAAATAAAGCAAATACGCCGTCGCCTGAATCATCAGCACATAGAAAGGAAAGCGTATGTACACCGGCAAGCCGCGTCGTTCCAGCTTATCCCGCCATCTGCGGGCGAGCCCGCTCGCCAGCATCATAAAGTAGATCAGCCATTCCCAAGGGCCGCTCATGAAAAAGATCCAGTTGCGGGCCGCGTTCAGCCATTCGCTGTTGCGCAGCTGGTTCGAAGTAAAAAACGTCGCGGGATCGGCAGGCGTGCCCCGGTACGCTTCCGGAACCTGGTTCGGCATCGTATACCATGCGTAGAGAGCGACCGCGATCGCGTAAACGATAAAGAGCAGCGAGTATTTCAGAAACGTGGAATGTCTGCGAAAGCTCATCGTTTCCCTCCTTCAACCCGGATCAAACCTCCGGCCGTATTAAGATTATAGCATTTCCCTCCGCCGAATAACCGTGCCGGCCGCAACCCGCTTTGCAATTTAGCCGTCCTTTTCCGTCGTCAGTCCCAAAGATCGGAGCGGCAGCAGGCTGATCCGGTCGGCGGCTTGTCGCGGCGGGAGCGACGAATTTCTCTAAAGCTTCGCAGCATAGGAAAAGCCGCGCTGAAAACCGAAATGAACGATTTTCGCGCGGCCGATTTTCTTGAAGTCGGGATGCAGTTCAGGCCCGCCTGGATTCCAGCAATTGCTTGTTGTGAAGAACGTGCGGGTCTTGAGGCCGGTATTTGCGCGCTTCCTCGTTGTGCCGATAAGCGGCGTCCAAATCCCCCAGATTGTAATAACATACGCACAGCTGCAAGCTCGGATACCATGTCCGGTAGGCGGGGTAGCTGAAGCTCCACTGGTTCAGGTTTTCAGGAATCCGGATCGCCTGTTCGTACCAGTATGCCGCCGTCCTGTATGCTTTGCGGCGTTTGAAATGGTCGCCGATCCGGCTAAGCGCTTCGGGCCGGGGGCTGTCGAACCGAAACGATTGAAACAGCGCCGTTAATTCGTTGTCCTGATCGTTTAAATACCGGCAGCAGTCGGCCATGTTGATGCAGGCGTTGATTTTATCCTCTGCCCACCCCGTATCGAGCTCGATATTCCTGATGTAGCTCTCGATCGCTTCCGCGTAGTGCCGGTTATCCTTCAACTCGTTCCCGTAATAAAAATAATCGCGTGCGGTAAAAGCATCTCCCCGCTCAAGCTTCATTTTATAAATATCCAAATTTCTGCCGACGGAATGCTTGATCTTGCGGTGGGTAATCGCAGCATCGGAATTGACGATCAGCCCCGTCACCTCCAGGTAATTGTGACAATCCCCCTTCCATTGGAAGTTGCGCGACCGCTTAATCAGCCGATTTCGACGATAACGAAGCGTAACGTTGCCGAAGCTGTCCTCCCCCGCATTGTAAAACATGGACACCGAATCGACTGCCGGATCCAGCGTCTCCTTCAGCTTCCTGAATCGATGTTGGTCTTCCTCGAGCATAACGTCATCGGCATCCATATAAAGGATGTACGCTTGAGTCGCGTAGGAAAAAGATACGTTGCGGGCCTCGGCGAAATTGCCGGTCCATTCGTGAAAATAAATCCGGTCCGTGTATCGGCGAGCGATGGCGACCGTCTGATCGGACGAGCCCGTGTCCACGATGTTGATTTCGTCGACAAGATCGCGGACGGAATCCAGGCATCGCGCCAACACGGCTTCCTCGTTTTTGACGATCATGCAGAGACTGATGGAAACCACCGTATAACTTCCCCTTTCGTATTGGGCTAAACTTTGCGGAATGGCGGGCATGCCGAACGGCAAAGGCAGGATGCATCTACAGAAGAGATGTATCCTGCTTGCCGGCAAAGAATCGAATCACTGGAAATTCGCAATGTTCATATATCGGTTGCTTACCGTAACGGCAGCCGTTCCGATTCCCGTAGCCGAGTAAGTGACTTGGACGGAGTAGCTGACAGAAGCGGTAGTCGGAGGACTGTCGACAAAGGTGTAGCTGATCGGTTGGGTCTGGCTGCCCAGAGCAAGTCCTGCGCTTGCATACTGGATCGTCTGAATGGACGTGCCGTTCCTTTGCAGCGCAATCGTGACCGTCAGGTTGACAGCTCCTAACGTGATGGTCGTGTTTACCTGAACCGCATAATCGATTTTCACACTGTCCGCTGCGGTCACAGGCACATTGCTCACGGTCATCGTCGTTGCAGGCGTATTGTTGGCCAACGCCAACGTTCCCGCCGTACCTGCCGCAAACAATTCAGGCATCGGGCCCGTTGGACCGGTCGGGCCTGTGGGACCGGTTGGACCGGTGGCTCCTGTCGGGCCTGTTGGGCCGGTGGCTCCTGTGGGGCCAGTTGGGCCGGTCGCTCCAGTTAGACCAATGATACCTGTTGCTCCCGTCGGACCGGTTGCTCCTGTTACACCAATTGCTCCGGTTGGGCCTGTTGCTCCCGTTAGACCGGTGGCTCCTGTCGGACCTGTCGCACCCGTTGGACCTGTTGCGCCTGTTGGACCGGTCGCGCCTGTTACACCAATTGCCCCGGTTGGGCCTGTTGCTCCCGTTAGACCGGTGGATCCTGTCGGACCTGTTGGGCCTGTGGCTCCCGTCGCGCCGGTTGCTCCTGTTACACCAATTGCCCCGGTTGGGCCTGTTGCTCCTGTTAGACCGGTGGCTCCTGTCGGACCTGTCGGACCTGTGGCTCCCGTCGGGCCTGTCACACCTATCGCACCCGTTGGGCCTGTTGCTCCCGTTAGACCGGTGGCTCCTGTCGGACCTGTCGCACCCGTTGGGCCTGTTGCGCCTGTTGGCCCGGTCGCGCCTGTTACACCAATTGCCCCGGTTGGGCCTGTTGCTCCTGTTAGACCGGTGGCTCCTGTCGGACCTGTCGCACCTGTTGGGCCTGTTGCGCCTGTTGGCCCGGTCGCGCCTGTTACACCAATTGCCCCGGTTGGACCAGTTGCTCCCGTTAGACCGGTGGCTCCTGTCGGACCTGTCGGACCTGTTGGGCCTGTGGCTCCCGTCGCGCCGGTTGCTCCTGTTACACCAATTGCCCCGGTTGGGCCTGTGGCTCCTGTTAGACCGGTGGCTCCTGTCGGACCTGTCGCACCCGTTGGGCCTGTTGCGCCTGTTGGACCGGTCGCGCCTGTTACACCAATTGCTCCGGTTGGGCCTGTGGCTCCCGTTAGACCGGTGGCTCCTGTCGGACCTGTCGGACCTGTCGCACCCGTTGGACCTGTGGCTCCCGTCGGGCCTGTCACACCTATCGCACCCGTTGGGCCTGTTGCTCCTGTTAGACCGGTGGATCCTGTCGGACCTGTCGGACCTGTCGCACCCGTCGGGCCAATAGCTCCGGTTGCACCCGTTGGGCCGGTCGACCCTGTTATTCCTATTGGTCCCGTCACCCCTGTCGAACCGATGGCTCCAGTAGCTCCTGTTGGTCCCATCACTCCTGTCGGACCAGTGGCGCCAGTTACACCTGTTGCTCCGATTGGGCCTGTTGCTCCCGTCAGGCCTGTCGCGCCTGTTACACCAATTGCCCCGGTTGGGCCTGTTGCTCCTGTTAGACCGGTGGATCCTGTCGCACCCGTCGGACCCGTTGGGCCTGTGGCTCCCGTCGGGCCGGTCGCGCCTGTTACACCAATTGCCCCGGTTGGGCCTGTTGCCCCCGTTAGACCGGTGGCTCCTGTCGGGCCTGTTGGGCCGATGGCTCCAGTAGCTCCTGTTGGGCCTGTCACACCCGTCAGGCCAGTGGCTCCAGTTGAACCCGTTGGACCGGTTGCACCTGTAGCTCCTGTTGGGCCCATCACTCCTGTCGGACCAGTGGCTCCAGTTGCACCTGTTGCTCCGATTGGGCCTGTCACACCCGTTATTCCGGTCGGGCCAGTTGGACCTGTCGAACCTGTTGAGCCGGTGGCTCCAGTTGCTCCTGTTGAGCCAGTTGTTCCCGTAGCACCCGTTAAACCGATGGCTCCCGTCGGGCCTATTGGGCCGGTGGCTCCCGTTGGACCCGTCACGCCCATTAAACCGGTGACTCCTGTTGGACCAGTCGGACCGATGGTTCCCGTTGGGCCAGTGGCTCCCGTCGAACCTGTTGGTCCGGTTACTCCGGTCACACCTGTTGCTCCTGTTGGTCCTGTCGAACCCGTCGGACCAGTGACACCTATAGCACCTGTAGCTCCTACTGGACCCGTAGATCCGGTCGGACCGGTCGGACCAGTCACTCCAGTCGCTCCGGTCGGGCCTGTTACGCCTATTGCTCCTGTTGGACCAGTCGAGCCTGTTATTCCTGTTGGTCCTGTCACTCCTGTCGGACCGATGGCTCCGGTTGCTCCCGTTAGACCGGTGGCTCCTGTCGGACCTGTCGCACCCGTTGGACCTGTGGCTCCCGTCGGGCCAGTTGGGCCTGTTGCTCCTGTAGCTCCAGTGGCTCCTATTGGACCCGTCATGCCCGTTGGACCGGTGGTTCCCGTTGCACCCATCGTCCCTGTTGGTCCGGTCGGACCTGTCACTCCGGTTGCTCCCATCGGACCAATCGGGCCTGTTGTTCCTGTAGAACCTGTGGCCCCTGTTGTTCCCGCCACTCCTGTCGGACCAGTGGCTCCAGTTGGGCCAGTTATTCCTATTGCTCCCGTTGGACCCGTTACGCCTGTCAAACCTGTTGAGCCAGTTGGACCTGTAACACCCGTTAGACCGGTGGTTCCCGTCGGGCCAGTTGCGCCAGTGGTTCCTATCACGCCTGTCGTACCCATTGGGCCGGTGGCTCCAATAGCTCCTGTGGGTCCGGTTGCTCCTGTTGAGCCAGTTGTTCCTGTAGCACCCGTTGGACCGGTTGCCCCTGTTGGGCCTGTCGCTCCCGTTGGCCCAGTTAGACCTGTGGCCCCTGTTGGTCCCGTCACTCCTGTCGGACCGGTGGCTCCTGTTGATCCTGTTGGACCGGTTGATCCTGTTGCTCCGGTCGGACCCGTCACACCTGGTTCACCTGTTAATCCAGTTGGGCCGGTGGCTCCCGTCACACCAGTTAAACCGGTGGCTCCTGTTGGACCTGTCGAACCAGTCGAACCAATAGCTCCGGTAACCCCTGTTGGACCGGTCGCGCCAGTTGGACCTGTCGAACCAGTTAATCCTGTTGGGCCGGTGGCTCCAGTTGCACCTGTTGGACCGCTATCTCCAGTTGCTCCAGTTGGACCAGTTGGGCCAGTTGTTCCTGCAGCACCCGTTGGACCGGTTGCCCCTGTTGCACCTGTTAGACCTGTGGCTCCGGTTGGGCCCGTTGCTCCTGTTGCTCCAGTCGGGCCGGTGACTCCCGTTGGACCCGTCACGCCCATTAAACCGGTGACTCCTGTTGGACCAGTCGGGCCTGTTGTCCCCGTTGGACCCGTTGCGCCTGTGGCTCCTGTCGCGCCCGTTAGACCGGTGGCTCCGGTTGGACCTGTCGTACCTGTTAGGCCAGTGGCTCCGGTCGGACCGGTCGGGCCTGTTACGCCTATTGCTCCTGTTGGACCAGTCGAGCCTGTTACGCCTATTGCTCCTGTTGGACCAGTCGAGCCTGTTATTCCTGTTGATCCCGTCACTCCTGTCGGACCGATAGTTCCGGTGGCTCCGGTTACTCCTGTTGGCCCCGTTACGCCTGTCAAACCCGTTGGGCCTGTTAAGCCAGTTGGACCTGTAACACCCGTCGCACCTGTTGGACCCGTGGGACCGGTTACACCTATAACACCCGTGGCTCCTGCTGGACCGGTTACACCTGTAGCACCTGTTGAGCCTGTTGGGCCTGTTGTTCCTGGTGCCCCCGTTGGACCTGTCGAACCCGTTCCTCCTGTTGGGCCTGTCACACCCGTTGGACCAATTGCACCTGTTGGGCCAGTTATTCCTATTGCTCCCGTTGGGCCGGTCGAGCCTGTTGAACCAGTGGCTCCCATGGATCCGGTCGGGCCGGTGACTCCCGTTGCTCCGATTGGGCCTGTCACACCCGTTGTTCCGGTCGGGCCAGTCACTCCAGTCGCTCCGGTTGGGCCTGTTGGTCCCGTCACGCCTGTCGGACCGATGGCTCCTGTTGATCCTGCTGGGCCGGTAACACCCGTTGCGCCCGTTACACCTGTTGCGCCTGTCGCTCCTGTTGGTCCGGTCGAGCCTGTTGGGCCGGCAGTCCCCGTGGCCCCGGTCGGGCCGATGACTCCTGTTGGGCCTGTTGATCCTGTCGGACCAATCGGGCCTGTTGTCCCCGTTGGACCTGTGGCCCCTGTTGGTCCCGTCACTCCTGTCGGACCGGTAACGCCTGTTGAACCTGTTGGTCCGATTGCTCCCGTTGCACCTGTTGTGCCTGCCGCTCCTGTTGGTCCGGTCGAGCCTGTTACTCCTGTTGGCCCCGTCACGCCTGTCGGACCAGTGGCTCCTGTTGATCCTGCTGGGCCGGTAACACCCGTTGCGCCCGTTACACCTGTTGCGCCTGTCGCTCCTGTTGGTCCGGTCGAGCCTGTTGGGCCGGCAGTCCCCGTGACCCCGGTCGGGCCGATGACTCCTGTTGGGCCTGTTGATCCTGTCGGACCAATCGGGCCTGTTGTCCCCGTTGGACCCGTTGCGCCTGTCAAACCTGTTGAGCCAGTTGAACCTGTAACACCCGTTGGACCGGTGGTTCCCGTCGGGCCAGTTGCGCCAGTGGTTCCTATCACGCCTGTCGGACCCATTGGGCCGGTAGCTCCTGTTGGTCCGGTTGCTCCTGTTGAGCCAGTTGTTCCTGTAGCACCGGTTGGTCCGGTTGCCCCTGTTGGCCCAGTTGGACCTGTGGTCCCTGTTGGTCCTGTCACTCCTGTCGGACCGGTGACTCCTGTTGATCCTGTGGGCCCGTTCAGACCTGTCGCACCCGTTAGACCAGTGGCTCCTGCTGGACCCGTCGCGCCTGTTGGACCGGTTACTCCTATAGGACCTGTCACGCCTGTCGGACCAGTTGCTCCAGTCGAGCCTGTTGGACCGATTGATCCTGTTGCTCCGGTCGGACCCGTCACACCTGGTTCACCTGTTAATCCAGTTGGGCCGGTGGCTCCTGTTGGACCTGTCGAACCAGTCGAACCAATAGCTCCGGTAACCCCTGTTGGACCGGTCGCGCCAGTCGAACCCGTCGGACCGATGGCCCCAGTTGCTCCCGTTGAGCCTGTTGGACCGGTTGATCCTGTTGCTCCCGTCGGACCCGTCACACCTGGTTCACCTGTTAAACCAGTTGGGCCAGTAGCGCCTGTCACTCCGGTTACTCCCATCGGACCAATCGGGCCTGTTGTCCCAGTTGGACCTGTGGCCCCTGTTGGTCCCGTCACTCCTGTCGGACCGATGGATCCGGTCGAGCCTGTTATTCCTGTTGGCCCCATCACTCCTGTCGGGCCAGTGGCTCCTGCTGGACCGGTAACGCCTGTTGAACCTGTTGAACCGGTGGCTCCAGTCGCTCCCGTTGCACCAGTGGCTCCTGTTGAGCCAGTTGTTCCTGTAGCACCCGTTGGACCGGTTACACCCGTTGGGCCTGTCGGACCGGTAACGCCTGTTGAACCTGTTGGTCCGGTTGCGCCCGTTGCACCTGTTGCGCCTGCCGTTCCTGTTGGACCGGTCGAGCCTGTTATTCCTGTTGGCCCCGTCACTCCTGTCGGACCAGTTGCACCTGTTGTGCCTGCCGTTCCTGTTGGACCGGTCGAGCCTGTTATTCCTGTTGGCCCCGTCACTCCTGTCGGACCAGTTGCACCTGTTGTGCCTGCCGTTCCTGTTGGGCCAGTTGCTCCTGTCGCACCCTTTGGACCGGTGGTTCCCGTCGTTCCCGTTGGTCCGGTCGGGCCGGTTACTCCTGTTAGGCCAGTCGCTCCTGTCGGACCCGTCACTCCAGTTGGGCCTGTCTCACCTGTTGAACCCGTCGCACCTGTCGGACCTGTAGCACCTGTTGGACCAATGGCTCCAGTTGTGCCTGTTGGCCCTGTTGGCCCCGTCGAACCGGTCGGGCCGGTCACTCCCGTGGGACCTGTCTCTCCCGTTGCCCCTGTTAGGCCAGTCGCTCCTGTCGGACCCGTCGCACCTGTCGGACCTGTAGCACCCGTTACTCCTGTCGGACCCGTCGCACCTGTTGGACCCGTCGAGCCCGCCGCTCCTGTTGCACCTGTCGGACCGATTGCGCCTGTTGCGCCGGTAGCGCCCGTCGCACCCGCTCCCGTCGCGCCCTTCGGACCTGTCGCACCCGTTGCTCCTACCGGGCCTGTCTCACCTGCTGGACCCGTCGAGCCCGCCGCTCCGGTTGCGCCTTTCGGACCGATTGCGCCTGTTGCCCCTGTAGGGCCGGCCGGGCCAGCAGGGCCTGTCGGACCGCTTGTAGTCACCGTCAACAGTTCAACGTCGTCTACAAACAAGTCGGCCGTGCCGGCTATCGGAAAAGTCTGGATGACCAGCAAAGCTTGCGTAGCTCCCGGCGGAACCGGTGCAGCCGTCTGATAGAACTCAACCCAGTCGCTTCCGGTCAAGCTCGTAATGCTGAACGGAACGTAAGAAAGTATCCCGGTTCCAAGAAAATTAAGCGAGCCGTCGTAGTAATTTAATCCGACGACCGCAATGACGCCGATCGTTCCCGACGTTCTCGAGAAGGAGACGAATACCTGGAAGGTTTCTCCTACGGAAACGGGCACATATTGATAGATTTGCGATAACGTCGATCCGCCGGCCAACTGCGCGCTGTACAAGCCCGAATGGCTTCTCGTATTGGTGACCGTGGCGTTAACGCCTGTCCACGGAGCCAGCGTACCCGTCTCGAAACCTCCATTGGCAATGCGGTTTTCAATAGACAATAGAATCTCACCACCTCTACAATCGATTCGATTCCGTGCAAGCGAAAAGGCCTTTTCCGCCCTTGGCATAGGCTAAGACCAAGTTGGGAAAGTGCCGATAACTGCCGCGAAATCTAGATCAGCTTATTAGAATCGCGGCTTACCCGTTCTAGTATTTGCCTCTTATGAGAGCGGATTTTTGCGGACAAGCCCGACATTTCCGCTTCCGAAACGGTAAATATGTCTCCCTTCCATACCGGATGTCGCGTTTCTCGTATCCACGATAAAACGTGCTTCGGAAACGATTTTCCGCAAGGGCATCCCCGTATGATCCGCCATGATAAAAACACAATCGGCCTTGTTCAGCAGTTCATCCGACAGCTGGGTGCTGTCGATCTGCCGGTTCCGGATGCGAATCGTCGGCACGTTCGGATCGTGATACGCGACCCGTACCCCCTCGTCCAGCAATCGTCCGATCAACTGAATCGCGGCCGATTCACGCACGTCGCCCACATCCTTCTTGTAGGCGACGCCGTAGATCACCGCCTCGCGCAAGCCGCCGGTCAGCCTTTCTTGCACCTTTCTGATCAAATAATCCGCCATATTGCGGTTCAGCTTTTCAGCCAGTTCGATAAATGAGCTCTTCATTCCGAATTCGCAGGCTTTCCATTGCAGGTAGAGCGGATCTACGGGAATGCAATGCCCTCCGATGCCCGGTCCGGGATAAAACGCCGCATAGCCGAACGATTTCGTCTTCGCGGCGTCGATCGCTTCCCAGAGATCGATTCCCATCGCATCGCACAGCATCGCCATCTCGTTCATGAACGAGATATTAATGAGACGGTACGTATTCTCCAGCAGCTTCGTCATCTCCGCAACCTCCGGAGACGACACCGGGACGGTTTGTCCGAACGTTTGGGCATACAAGGCTTCCGTTCTCTGCAGGCAAGTCGGCGTCAGACCGCTGACTACCTTCGGGATATCCCTCACCTTGTATTTTGTGTTTCCCGGATCGATCCGTTCGGGAGAATAGCCGACGGCGAAATCCTGCCCGGCTTTAAGGCCGCTTTCCTTCTCCAGTATTGGAACCACTTCTTCCGATGTCGTTCCTGGATAAGTCGAGCTTTCCAACACGACAAGCTGCCCCGGACGAAGCCGTCTGCCGATCTCGGTAACGGCGGCATGAAGATAGCTCATATCCGGCGTCGCCCGATCCGATAACGGCGTCGGAACGCACAGAATAATCGTTTCCGCCCGAGCGGAATCGTCGTACCGGGAGCTCGGACGGAACCTTTCCGATGCCAACGCGGCTTGCAGCTCTTCGTCCGTCAAATCTTTTACATAACTCTTTCCTTCCTCCAGAAGCTTGATCTTCTTCTCGTCCACCTCTACGCCTGTAACGACAAAGCCCTGCTCCACGAATAATACGGCCAGCGGCAAGCCGACATAGCCAAGTCCGACGATTTGGACGCTGCGCCGGTTCTGCACACGGTTCATCCTTTCACCTTCCTGTCCGTTAGCGGTCTGCCCGGATTGCCGACATACGTGCAGCCCGGCGGGATATCCCTCGTAATTACGGCGCCGGCTCCGACGACGGCGCCCTCTCCGATGCGGATCCCCGGAAGAAGCGTCGCGTTGTTGCCGATTTTGGCCCCCCGCCGAATGATCGGTCCCTGGTGGGCCTCTCCTCCGCTTCCCATATATTTATCGTTGGAAGTCGAACAGCATGGACCGATGAACACGTCGTCTTCGATCAGCATATTGCTCGTAATATAGCAGGACGTTTGGATCGTGACGAATCTGCCGATCGCCGTATGAGGCTCGACGACGGCATTCCTGCCGACAATCGTGCTTTCGCCGACAGACACGAATTCGCGAATGCTGGCCAGATCCCCGACGAGCACATCCGCGCCAAGCGATACCCCGAGATAAATAACGCAATTGCATCCGATGGATGCGCCGTCTCCGATAACGAGCGGAGAGAGCTGCGATGGAGGCTTTACAGCCTTTTTCCTGTTGCCCGTCGGCCGTCGGCCGAGCACGGTCAAATCACCGATGCTCGCCCCGCTGCCGATCGTTGTGCCGGATCTTACGATCGCGCCGTACCCGATCGCAACGTTGTCGCCGATCGTCACGCCGGATTCGATGACCGCATGGCGTCCGATGGAGACATGGCTTCCCAATGACGCGGACGGATCTATCCACATGATTCATTCCTCCCTTCTCTCTACTGGCGTACAAGGAACGTTTGGCGGCAAAACGTCACTTACATGGTTTATGCAAGTCCACCTGCGGTTGCTAGTGTGGTCGCGGAAGCAGAAGGAATCCGTGATGCATACCTTGTACGATCAACGGGAGCAGGGAGCGTGGACAGATGATCGAATTAATGCCGATAGCTCGGCAGTTCCGCTTGCTTAAAGACGAGATTCTCCGAGAAATCTCCGATACGATCGAGCAAGGAAGCTATATTTTAGGCCCGAAGGTGGCGAAGCTGGAAAACCGGATCTCCGCCATGATCGGCGCGGGACATGCCGTCGCGGTAGCCAACGGAACGGACGCGCTCGTGCTTGCGCTCGATGCGCTCGGCATCGGAACGGGAGACGAGGTGATCACGACGCCTTATTCCTTCTTCGCCACCGCGGAGGCTGTCTCCAGGCTCGGAGCCGTCCCGGTATTCGTCGATATCGACCCGTTCTGGAGCCTCGATCCGGAACGGGTCGAAGCGGCCATCACCCCCCGAACGAAAGCGATACTGCCCGTTCATCTGTTCGGACAGCCTGCCGATATGGACGGGCTTCGGTCCATCGCGGACAGACGGGGACTTCCGGTCGTCGAGGACGCCTGTCAGGCTTTCGGCGCGAAATACGGCGGACAATCCGTCGGCACGCTCGGCATCGCGGGCTGCTTCTCCTTTTTTCCCAGCAAAAATCTCGGCACGATGGGAGACGGAGGAATCGTCGTCACGCCGGACGCCGAACTGGCGAAACGTCTTAGAAAACTGCGGCAGCACGGAAGCTCCAAAAGGTATTATCATGACGCGATCGGCTACAACAGCCGCTTGGATGAGCTCCATGCCGCCATTCTGCTGGTGATGGCGGATCATGTCGAAGAGTCGGTTAAGAGAAGGCGCGCGATCGCGCAAACGTACGACGAGCGGCTTCGCTCGCTTGGCTCGTTGTTGGAGGTTCCCGGAACGGAAGAGAGGAGATTTCACGCGTACAACCTTTATTGCATAACGAGCCCGCGGCGGGAAGAGATTCGCGAAGCTCTGACGGCGGAAAACATTCAGACCGGAATCTACTATCCCCGTCCCCTGCACCTGCAGCGCGCCTATGCCTCTTTGGGCTACGCCGCCGGAGATTTTCCCGTGGCGGAGAAGCTGTCCGCGGAGATTCTGGCATTGCCGATGGGCCCGCTGCTGACGGAGCAAGAGCAGGAACGCGTCGTTACCATTCTTCAAAATATCGCGGAGAAAGGATGAACGGCATGGTTCGCTTCGGTCTGATCGGCTGCGGAAGCATCGCGGCCAGGCACGTAGAGTCCATCGCCGCCTGCTCGAGCGCCGAGCTCGTCGCGCTGGCCGATCCCGTCCCGGAAAGAATGGCTGTTCTCGCCCGCAAATATGCCCAAGCCCGCTCCGTGCCGGCATCGTCCGTCGCCGCCTATGCGAATCCGAGCCGGCTTGCTCAGGATTCCCGAGTAGACGCCGTCGTCATTGCCGCTCCTTCGTTTATGCATGCCCGGTGGGCCACAGAATCGCTTCGCGCCGGCAAACACGTGCTTCTGGAGAAGCCGATCGCCTTGTCCTTGTCGGACGTCGATGCCGTTGTCGAGCTGGCCTCGGCAAGCGGGCTGCGTGTACACGTCTGTCACCAGCTTCGCTACCGCCCGCTGTTGCGGCTGGCAAAGCGTTGGATGGACCAAGGGGCGCTGGGGAAGCTGCAAACGGGCTCCGTCTCGATTCTGTTGAACCGCTCCCCGGACTATTACGCCGCATCCGATTGGAGAGGGACCTGGAGGAGGGATGGCGGAATGCTGCTGAATCAAGGCATTCACCTCATCGATCTGCTTCTGTGGCTAATGGACGAACGTCCGGATTCGGTGTACGGCCTGATCGGCCGGAGCGCTTCCGCCATAGAGACGGAGGAAACGGCGGCGGCGACGATCCGGTTTGCCGGAGGAGCAATCGGCTCCGTCGACGCGACCACGCTCTGCAAGCCGAACAATCTGGAACAGTCCCTGACGCTTGTCGGCGATCGGGGAACGATCCGCATCGGCGGCGTCGGGCTGACGGAAGTTCATCGCTGGTACGCCGACGAATTTCCCGCCCCCTCCTTCCCGCTGGCCGCGGTCGACGAACGTGTCGAAATGTACGAACATTTTATTGCCGCGCTTCGGGGGAAAGCGAAGAACGCTTCATTGTCCGTCTCGGCCGCCGAAGCCCGCCGTTCTCTGGAGGTGGCCTTCGCCGTCTACGAATCGTCTCGTCTCGGCGTTCCCGTGCGCTTGCCGCTCGCGTCGTTCGATACGGCATCCATGTCCGATAAGCCAAGGAGCTGACTCCCAAGCCGGGGTCAGCTCCTTATCACGCCTTCATTAAGGCTTCGATCTCGCCGAATGCGGCCTTGATCCGGGAGCCGTAAGCGTCGTCGCTCGCGAGACTCGGAACGAAATACCGCTGCATTCGGTCGGTCAACGGCCTGAGGCATTCCCGCTTCCGGTCCGCGGTATAAGGCTTAATCCGGGCGCGGAAGATAGACCTCTTCGGGAAAATTCCCGACGAGGTAGTCCAGAACGACGGCCAGGGACGGAATGCGGTTTTCGAGCTTGCGGGATACGCCGCTCCTAGGTTGGCGGTAGCAGAGAACGGGCCTGTTCATCCAGTGGATTTTCCATCCTGCCTTCAGATTGACGAGGCAGTTGAGCACGTCGCCGGCGGTCGGCATCCGCTCGTCCGCCCGCCACTCGGCTCGGCGGTCTCGATAAAAGGCCAGTTTGTACAGCCCCGTCATCGGAATGACCCCGGAGCCCATTCTGTTAAAAATGGCGCGAACCGCCTCGTCCGTATTGTACCCGCGATACGTCCACTCCCCGATCGGTTTGCCCCGCTCGTCGACAAGTCCGAGGTTGCCGTATACGTAATCCAAATCGGCGCGACCGCGAAAGCATGCCATGTACTCCTCAAGCACCCGGTCGTGCGGAAGGTAGTCCTCCGCGCTCACGATCAAGGCGTATTCCCCGGCGGCCTCTTGAAAAATCTCCCGAATGGCGACGTCGGTCAGCCCGGCGTTCGCCGAATGGGCGATTAATCGAATCGACGGATCGAGCGCCCGATAGCCCTCGATTTTCGCCAAAGAATCGTCCGTCGACCCATCGTCGACGATCAGGATTTCCTTGTTCGGATACGTCTGGCGAATCGCCGATTGGAGGCATTGTTCCAGAAATCGGCCGTCATTGCAGCTAACGATGCCGATCGTAATCTTCGGCGCGCTCTGCATGGCGGAATCCGACGGGTCAGACGTCGAGAGGAACAGAGAACCGAGCAGCTCTTCGACTTTGCGCGCGTTCTCCGCGAATGAATACCGGTTCTCCACGAACGCGCGATATTCCGCGGAATGATACTCGTCCTCGGCAACCCTGTCGACCAGCTCTCCGATCGTATTCCACACCCATTTCTCGTCGTAAATCTTTTTCGCCCCGTAAAAATGGTGAACAAGCGGCTTGACTCCCGCAGCCATCGCTTCCATGACGGACATATGCTGGCTCTCGAGCAGGCTGGTTGAAATCATGTACTGCTTGTCTTGAAGATAGGCGTTCAGATCGGACTGCCAGCCGTCGAATCGGACGCTGCCCGCCAGTCCCATCTCTTCGATCATCTGATCGAAATACAAGCGGTATCGCATATCCTGAAACTTCCCGGCGATATGCAGCCTGTACCTGTCGTCGCGATCGTGAATCGCTTTAAACGCATGCAAAAGAAGCATCGGGCCCTTTTTGTAATTGATAAAGCCGGCGTAAGCGATGTTGAAGCCTTTCGACCGCCGCACCAGCGGGTATTTCTCCATCGCGACCCCGTTCGGAATAACGGCGGTGCGATCCTCGGTAAGAGAGGGCAGCTGTTTCAGCACGTACTCCCGAATCGGCTGTCCGTCGAAGATCAGTCGATCGACCGCCGGCCAATTTACCTGACGGATGTAGCCGGTGAACGCTTCGTAGCTGTGAAGTCTGCATACGATGGGCCGATAGGACGCGATCGGCAGCCGGCTGCCGTGCACGATCAGGTCGTCGCACCATTCGAACCAGCAGACGTCCGCCCATTCCATGGCCTCCCCGATCCTATCGACGCTTCGCACGACGAATTTCCGGGTTTCGTATTTTTGGGACAGATAGTCGACGATCGGCTGCAAAAAGGCGTCCAATCCCGGTTTGACGAAAAAAGCGATTTTCATGCGAATGGGAATAACCTCCTATCTATCGGCTGCAGGCCTGACAAGCTTCCGATAGTATATGAGGCTATTCCCATTCCCGATTGTGTCGCAGCGGAGAGCTATACCAGTTCGTTCCTTCTGCGCAAGTAGAAGTAGAGATAGATGCAGCTGACGGAACACAGCAGCGCCATCAGCGCAATGAAGCCGTAACCGGCCTGCAGCCCGAGCGTCAAGCTTTCCTTGGCCGCTTTGCCGGCTCCGAACAGCTTCTGGACACCGTCGATAATGACGCCGATCAACAGATTGCCGATGACGCAGGCGATGCCCATCAGCGTTACGGTGAATGTAATCGCCGTTTCGGTGCCGCGGGGATACCGCTTCGCGAGAATCGCCATCACCGTCGGGTAGATCGGCGCGATGCCGACGCCGGCCACCGCGAACAGGATCGCGCCCGGCTCGCCGATCAGGATGGCCGCAAAGCTGCACAGCCCCGAGAACGCCGACAGGAGGATGATCGACAGCGTATAGCCGATTTTGTCCGTTAACGGTCCAAGGAACAGTCTTGCCGCCATGAAGAAGACGAAGAAGATCGACAGCATTCTGGAAGCGGCCCCGGTGGACCAGTCGTACGCTTTCTCCAGGTAGTTGACCAGCCAGCCGCCGACCGCCAGCTCGGAGACGACGCCCATCGACAGGACCAGCACGATCAGCCAGGCGGCCGGGTCCTTGCCGACGATCTTGAGCGTCAGCCGTTCGCCGTGCTCCTCCCCGCCGTCTCCGGGAAACTTGGCCAACAGCGAAGGAATAATCGGCAGCAGCGAGAGCGACAGCATGATCAGGTACATCCCCCGCCAGCCCAGCTCTCCGCCCATCGGCCGCCAGCCCATCATCGACGCGGCGATAATCGGGGCGACCGCCGAGCTGAGTCCGTAGAAGAAGTGGGCAAGGTTCATCATCGCTCCGGTGTTTTTGACGAAAATGCGGGCCGCCATAATCGCCAGGCCGATCTCGAGCATTCCGTTGCCGATATACATGAGAAAATAAGACGCCGACAGCTGAACGTAGTTGGCCGACACATACATGAGCACGCCGGATACGGCCATCGAGGCGAACGCGACGATTCCCGTCCGCTTGATGCCGAATTTGCCCGCCATCGCGCCCGTGAACGAGCAGGCGACCAGATAGCCCAGCGAGTTAAAGGCCAGCAGCATTCCGAGCTGCGTTTCGTTTAAGCTGAAGTCGTCCTGCATGCGCGGAATGGCCGGGCCTTTGACGTTCTCGGAAAAGCCGAAAACGAGAAAACCTCCGAACACGATGAGCAGGAGCAGCCAATAATTGATTTTCACAGCGTTCGTCTTCAAGTCGAAGTTCCTCCGCGGGCCTCAAGCGGGGCCGAATGCGAATGCGTCCTGGCGTCGCGAATCGAAGCCGCCGCATAGACGATCAGCGCCGCCCAGATCAGAATAAAGCTGATCAGCGTCACATGGCTGACCGTCTCTTCGAACACGGTCACGCTCAGAATCAAAGTCAGCGTAGG
Source organism: Cohnella cellulosilytica (assembly GCF_042431195.1). Classification (NCBI taxonomy): domain Bacteria; kingdom Bacillati; phylum Bacillota; class Bacilli; order Caryophanales; family Paenibacillaceae; genus Cohnella; species Cohnella cellulosilytica. The sequence goes on along the minus strand of NZ_JBHMDN010000034.1, from coordinate 297,777 downwards.
GCCGATGTATTGAATGAAGCCAAGCATCGACAGCGGCAGCTGCTTGGCCGCTCTGGCGAACAGCAGCAGCGGGAGCGCCGTAGCGGCTCCGGCGAACAGCAGCAGCACGAGCGAGGACGCGGGCAGCGTCCAGGCGATAGCCGAGTGCGAAGCGCCGAGATAGCTCCAGTAGATCAGCGCCGCGGGAACGACAACCGCGGTTTCGGTCATCAGGCCAAGCGAAGAATCGACCGCAACCCGCTTCTTGACGAGGCCGTAAAGGCCGAAGCTGAGCGCCAAGGTGAGCGAAACCCAAGGCACGCTTCCATAATCGATCGTGACGAGAACGACTCCGGCTCCCGCCAGCGCGATCGCCAGCCACTGTCCTCCCGTCGGCTTCTCCCGCAGAAATCCGATGGCCAGCGCCACGTTAATGAGCGGAGTCAAATAATACCCGAGACTCGTCTCGATGACATGGCCGTTGTTGACGGCCCAGATGAAGATGAGCCAGTTGATCGTAATCAGCACGCTGCTCGCGACAAGCGGCAGCAGCGTTGCGCGATTCTTAAGCAAGCCGGCCAGTTCCCTCCAGCGCCGCTGCAGCGAAATCAATCCGGCTACGAACGCGAACGACCAAATAATTCTGTGCGACAGAATCTCTCCTGCCGGCATCGTCTCAAATTCCTTCCAATAAAGGGGGAGCAGCCCCCAGATGATATAGGCGAATATTGCGTTAAACAGTCCGCTTCTCATGTTGCCTTCCCGCTCCGTTTCCTTCATTAAACATGAAGGGAATTATACCACTAATCCGGCGGACTGAACATGCAAAAAATCAGGCAGCTGACAGGGCGGGCGGACGCGCTATTCGGAGCGGATCTCCTGTCTCTTTTTCCTGCTGTGAAGCACGGCCCTTCTGACGCACCAGACAGCCAAAGCGACGACGGAAACCGCAATCGCCAGCTTCCAGGATTGATGCTCGATCGCATGCAGCACGCCTTCCCACTGCGGGCCGAACACGCGGCCAAGGCCGACGAACAAGGCGCACCAGATCAAGGCCCCGCTGTAGGCGTACGCCGCGAACGTCCGGAACGGCGAACCGATAATCCCGGCGAAATAACCGGTCACATGCCTTACGCCGGGAATGAAATATCCGATGAAGACGAGCGCGTTGCCGTACTTTCGATACCATTTCTTCGTCTTTTCGAGCTTGGACGGAGTCAGCAGCATCCATTTGCCGTACCGTTCTATGAACGGCATTCCCGCCTTTAATCCGATGAAATACGTAATCGTCATGCCGATCGTCGTACCGGCGAAAGCGCACGCGAACGCCTTCCACGCATCCAGAATGCCCGCATACGACAAATAGCCGGCATACAGCATCGTCGTCTCTCCGGGAAAAGGCAGCGCGATGAACTCCAGCAGCAATCCCAGAAACAGAACCTCGTAGCCATAATGGTCGAACAATTTTTCGATATTGAAGCTCATGTTTTTCTCTCGTCCTCTTCTCTGAAGTCCCGTCCTCCCATTATACCTAATTTTAATAGAAAAGACGCCCAACCCAAGTCGGGGGCGTCCTTAGCCTTGCGGAAGATTTTTCGACCGGAGGGCGTCCCCCCTGGTCGAAAATCCGCGCGAGACCGCCTCTATTCCTTCGCGCCGTCCAGCAGAATCGCGTTGATGGCGTTCAGGAACGCGTTGGCGCTGGCCTTGATGATATCGGTATCCATCGCGCGTCCGGTATACGACTTGCCTTCGTAGGAGACGCGAAGGTTCACCCGGCCGATCGCCTCCTTGCCTCTGGACAGACTGCTGATCTTGTAATCGTTCAGCTCGACGTCCAATCCGACCAGCGACTTGATAACGCCGTACAGCGCGTCGATCGGACCGTCTCCCATCTCGCTGCCCTTGACGATCTCTCCGCCTTTTTTCAACTGAACGGATGCGGTCGGGAACGTATCGTTGCTGACCACCTGGAACGAATCGAGCGCGTACAGCTGCTTATCCCCGCCGTCGGCCTCGTTGTGGTCCGCCACCAGATAGAATACGTCGTGGTCGTACACTTCCTTCTTCGCGTCGGCCAGAGCCAGAAACTTCGCGAACAGCGCCTCGAACGCCTCGCCCTCGCCCGCTTCGAAGCCCATCTTCTCGACCGCGTTGCGGAACGCGTGGCGGCCGGATCTTGCGGTCAGAATCATCTCCATCTTCTCCGCGCCTACGTCCTCGGGGGACATGATCTCGTAGACGTTCTTATCCTTCAGCAAGCCGTCCTGGTGAATGCCCGAGGAATGCGCGAACGCGTTCTCGCCGGTAATCGCCTTGTTGACCTGAACGTCCAGCCCCGTCAGATGGCTGACCAGGCGGGAAGACTTCAGCAGCTCTTGCGTCCGGATGTCCGTATGACCGCCGTAGAAGCTCTCCCGGACTTTAAGCGCCATGACGACTTCCTCCAGGGAGGTGTTGCCCGCCCGTTCGCCCAGACCGTTGATCGTCACCTCGACTTTGTCGGCTCCGTTGCGGATGGCGCTTAGCGTGTTCGCCGTAGCCATGCCGAGGTCGTTGTGGCAGTGGACGCTCAAGACGACGCGGTCGTCCAGGTTTTTGAGCCGTTCGTTCAGCTTGCGGATCAATTCGCCGTATTCCTCGGGAACCGCGAAGCCGACCGTGTCGGGCACGTTGATCATCGTCGCCCCCGCCTTGACGACCGCCTCGATCGTCGACCACAAATACTCGAACTCGGAGCGGGAAGCGTCTTCCGTGGAATACTGCACGTTCGGCAGCAGCGTCTTCGCGTATTTTACCGCATCGACGCCCATCTGCAGCACCGCGTCCTTGGAGCGGTTAAACTTCTTCTCGACGTGTACGTTCGACGTGCCGAGCACGATATGAATGAGCGGGTTTTGCGCCAGCTTGATGCTCTCGTAGACGGCGTCGATGTCCTTCTTCACCGCGCGGGCAAGCGCCGTGATCGATATGCTGTCGCCTACGCTGCGCACGATTTCCTGCACGGCATGGAAGTCTCCCTCCGACGATGCCGGGAACCCGGCCTCGATAATGTCGACGTTCAGCCGCTTGAGCTGCTTGGCGATTTCCAGCTTCTGATATACGTTCAATTTGGCTCCCGGCACCTGTTCTCCGTCGCGCAAAGTCGTGTCCAGTACGATAATTTTTCTGCTCATGTTCGTTTCCTCCCGTAATTCGGTAGTCGTGATCTATATGAAGCGAGGTCGGACGGACCCGGAATCCGGCCAAACCAAGCAGAAACGGTTGTTGTCGCCCTTGCCTGAATCGCAAAAAACCCCGTCTCTGTTATAGAGACGAGGTTGAACTCGCGGTACCACTCTAATTCGTTTTCCATGTACGGAAAACAATCTTGTTCGATGGCCATCACCATCTATCCCTGTAACGGTGGAATTCCGTCCTGCCCTACGTTGTCGGGCAAGCTGTTCATAGACGAGTTCGGAATGGACGACCTGCCGTTTCGCACCAGCCAACGGCTCTCTGAAAGATCATGTCATTCTTACTATTTCTAATCGCAACATTTGCGTATTGAAGTTAATGGCTATTATAGGACGTCGAATCGGGAATGTCAACCCGTTTTCTTCCCGAAATTTATAAATTAGGCTTCCATCTTCGGCGGCTTTTCATACCGCTTGCCGCGACGCGCTCCGGAGCGGAATTGCACGGGCGTCACACCCGCCCATTTCTTGAACGCGTTCTGAAACGCGCTCGGCTCCGAATAATGCAGCAGGTAGGCGATCTCCGACACGGAATGCTCCGAGGAGCTCAAATAACCCTTGGCCAGCTCCATCCGGACGCTTGCGCACAGACCGTTGAAGGAGGCGTTCTCCTCCTTGAGCTTCGCCTGCAGCGTCCTCGCGCTCATCCCGAAATGCAGGGCGGTCTGCCGCAGCGTCGGGAAACCGGTCGGAAGCCGCTGCATCAGCCATTGAAAGACGCCGTCCGCCAGCTTGTTGCCGCGGGTCACCCGCTCCATCGTCTCGACGGCGATCGCTTCGAACGACGACCGCAGCCGCGCGTCGGAATAGAGGATCGGGCAGCTCAGCACCGCCCTGTCCATACGGAATAACGTCTCCGCGGCGCCGAACCGCGGCTCGATCCCGAAGACGGCGAGATAAGGAGCGACGTCTTCCGGCGCATCGTGGGAAAAATGAAGCTCGCGCAGCGGGATGTCCTTGTTGCCGATTCGGCACATCAGCCGGTACACCGAGCTGGCCATATCCTCCATGCAATGCCGGGACATGCGGACCGCCGGATTCAGGGTATACAGGCGAAGTACGGCATCCTCCCCCTGCTCCTCCCACGCCAGATTGTAGCCGCTGCACAGAATGACATTAAACCTCCGATAGGCGTCCAGCGCGTCGGCAATCGTCTCCGAGTGCATCATCACGTAGCCGAGAATGCCCATATCGGACATATCCGTCATCTGCCCCTGCCTCAGCCCGAAATAATCGTCGTCCGTATACGCGGCCGCGGCGTTCATAAGCCGCTCCAGCTCCTTGGCGGCAATCCGCGCATCGGGGTCCCGCAGCAGAGTCATGTCGAACGAAGCGAACTCGCCGAATTGTTCCGTATCGCAGCCTTTGCGCACAAGCGTCTTAAGAATCGGATACACCATCGACACGGCCATTCCCCGATCGTTCACGCTCGATCCTCCCTTGCGCGATTCAGCAGCTTATCTGCGCGTCGCATCATAGGCGACGTTCGTCGTTTGTCGTATGCTGAATACAGTTCTTATCCGTTATCCTAACACAAAAAAAGGGAAAAAGAAGCCCGAACGGCTCCTTTTCCCGACATGGAGGTCAACGCTATGAGCAAAAACATTCTCGTCATTTCCGGCCACCCGAATCCCGACAGCTTCTGCGCCGCCCTGTCCCGCGCCTATGCGGACGGCGCAGCCGGCGCCCGGGCCGACGTGCGCTTGATCGATCTGAGCCGGACTCCGTTCGATCCGAATCTGAAATACGGCTACCGCCAAAGAACCGAGCTGGAGCCCGCGCTGGCCGAGGCGCAGGAAGCGATCCGCCGGGCCGATCACCTCGTCTTCGTCTATCCGACCTGGTGGGGCGCCATGCCCGCCATTCTGAAAGGCTTCATCGACCGCGTGTTCCTGCCCGGCTTCGCCTTCAAGTACCGGGACGATTCGCCGCTGTGGGATAAGCTGCTCAAGGGCAAAACCGCGCGGCTGATCGTCACGATGGACACCCCGTCCTGGTACAATCGGTTCATCTACAGACGGGCCGGCCACGGGGTCATGAAGCGCAATATCCTGCAGTTTTGCGGCATTAAGCCGGTTCGCATTACCGAGCTCACCCCGATCAGAGGCTCGACGGACGCGCAGCGGGCCGACTGGCTGGAGCAGGCGAAACGGCTCGGTCTATCCGAAGCTTAGAACGGCTTGGCGATCATGAGCGCCAGCACGACGATCGGCAGCAGGGTCGCGGCTACGCCGAAGACGGCCCATAGACGCGAGGCGCGCCGGTATTCCGCGATCAGGCTTCCGCCGGCGACGGATGCGGCGCTGTGGCGGATCATCGCCCGCTGCAGCGGAATCAGCACCGCTCCCCAGATCAGGCCGGTCGCGCCGAAGACGGCCAGCGAAGCCGTCAGCCAATTGCTCTCGTTCATCGGAATGCCGGCCCTGTGCGCCATGGCGAGGCCCGAGACCGTAATCAGCGCGATTCCGGGCAGCGTAAAGACGTAGTCGGCCAGCATGACGCTCCGCGCGGCGTCGTGGACGACGACCGGGTTCCCCCCGATGTCCGCCCGCACTTTCCAGAACGCGGCCGTCACGATGTTCCCCACGAACAGAACGACGCCGACAAGGTGAAGCGTTAACCACAAGTTCATCGATTATCCTCTCCTCTTAACGATGTTTGGGGCTGCAGCAGACTGCGGATCACCGCGGTAAAATCAGGCGCGGTAAAGTCGGCGGACACATTGGGGATGGTCGAACGCACGCTCAGCCCCAGGGAGATCAGCACGAACAAATCGCCCATTTTCCCCGCGTCCACCGTCTCCGGAATGACGCCGTGCCTCTGCCCGGATCGGATCCACTGCTTGGAAAATCGCGCCGTCTGTTCGTAATAGCGCCCCAGCGCCTCCCCGACGGCGGGGTCCCCGTCCTTGCCCAGCAAGTAGGCGAGCACCTTGTTCGTCACGTCCTCCCCGTCCTCCAGGGCGGCGAAATCCTCGGCGATCTTGCCCAGCGGCCCTTCGAACGTCTTTACTTCGCGCTCCGCCTCCGCCGTAAATCGTTTGTCCGTCTCCTCCAGCCGTTCGTGCAGCACCCAGGCGAAAATTTCGTCCTTGCTCCTGACATGGTGGAAAATCGCCCCCTTGGACAGCTTCGATCGATCCATAATGTCGCTCATCGTAATGGAGGCGCAGCCTTTTTCCCGGATAAGCTCCTTCGTGGCGTCCAGCAGACGGCCGATCGTCATCTGCCTGCGTTCCTCTTGCTTCACGGGCATCATCTCCTTCTCTGCTTCCATTTTACAAACAGACCATCGGTTTGTAAATAGAAAAATAAAAGGCCGGCCGAGCGCAAATCTGCGCTTCAACCGACCTCTGTCGACTTCCCGACTAAGAGCGTCGAGCCGAACGGTTTACTGCTGCGATACGGATTTGAACCAATCGTTGACTTCCTGCGTCACCTGATCGCCGCCGTTCGCCTTCCAGCTTGCGACGAAGTCGTCGAACGCGTCTACCGGAAGCTTGCCGTAGATGATTTTGTTGAACGTCTCCAGCTCGGACTGGCGAAGCAGGTTCCATTTCGAGATCATCGTCGGCGTAGCCGCGCCGGTGAAGTAGTTCTGCTTGCGGACGTCCATCTGCGACATGACGACCTTCGCGGCGTACCAGTTCTCCGGCTTGCGGAACGTGGCGAGCTGATTCTCGTAAGGCGTCTCCGGCGCGCCGCCGTCCGCGAGCTTGACGAGGGATTTCATGTACAGATCCGGAATGCGCGCCGGTCCCGTAATGTAAGGGAACTTGTCGAAGAAGTCCTTGATCTTGTCCTTGTCGTTCGTCGGCTGGCCGTCGACGATATCCCAGTCGTAGCCTTGGGCGAAGCCGTACTCGTACGGGCTGCCGACCTGCGGATTGGCCAGGTTGTCAAGCAAGTAGTTGTAGTACAAAATGATCGCTTCCGGATGCTTGGCGTCCTTGTTGATCATAAAGCTGCTGTTGACGCCGGAGTTTTGCCATTTCGTGCCCATGTGGCCGTCCGGACCTGCCGGAACCGGATAAGCCTTGTATTTCGAGCCCGGAACGTTCTGGAGCAGATCCGGAGCCGGCCAGTCCGGAACCCAGTTCGCGCCCGGCAGTACGCCCGCGTTGCCCTTCGTCCAGATTTCGGCCGATTTGCCTTCGTCCCACAGCGCCGAGTCGGGATGAATGTAGCCTTTGTCCATCCACTCTTGCAGCTTGGCGAGCGCCTGCTTCGCGCCGGGGTTGACGGAGCCGTATTCGAGATTGCCGCTCGCGTCCTTGTTCCACTGCTCCTGCACGGTGCCGTAAGCGCCGAACAGCCAGTCGAGCCCGCCCATCCACGTGTTCGTGTTGTTCTTCAGGGAAATCGCCAGCGGATAAACGTCTTTGGCAGCCAGTCCGTCCGGATTTTCGTTCTTGAATTTGTCCAGGATGATTTCGAGATCGGCGATCGTCTTCGGCGCTTCCAGCTTCAGCTTCTCCATCCAGTCTTCGCGAAGCCAGAGAATCGTATCGTCGTTGTCCGTATACTCCATGATCGGCAGGTTCCACTTCTTGCCGTCCTTCGTGAACGGATACCACAGCTCGGGATGCTCCTGGGCGTGGCCTTTCCAGAGGTCGTTCGCATACTTGTCGAACAGCTCGTCGATCGGCATGAATTGTCCGGAATCGATCAGTTGGTTCGTCAGAACGGCGTCCGTAGGCACCATGACGAAATCGGGCAGCTTCTCGCCGGAAGTGAGCGCAAGCTGGAGCTGCTGCTTGTATTGATCGCTGCCGGCCGGATACCATGTATCCTTGTGCTTGATGCCGAGCGTGTCGAGCATCCATCTGTCGTGGACGTTGTCATCCTTCGTCTCGCCCTTCGTGTATTCCCTGGGCATAATAACCGTGCTGATCTCGATCGGCGGATCGTACTTGCCTTTTTCGAACGCGAGATCCGCTTCCGACTTCGATTCGGACGGCGATGCCGCCGCCGAGCTGTCGGGGCTGGCCGACCCGGCAGCGGCCGCATTGCCGCCGTTATTCGCATTGTTGCTGCAAGCCGATACGACCAGCGCCGCGCCTACGAGAGGCAGCCACAGCTTCTTGAATTGACTCATGTTCGCTTATCCCCCTGCGTTGTAAGATTGTCACATGAGTAACTTTACCAACGGGGCATGACGCTCATCTATAGGATTTTGTTAGTTTCGATAGGAGTCTGTCATGTTGTTGCTTTGCCGTCCCGGTATTCCTGCGGCGTAACCCCGTACTGGCGCTTGAAGACTTTGATAAAATAAGCCGGATCGAGGTAACCGATCTCCGAGCTGATCTCGTAGATCTTCTTGTCGGTCGTCTTCAGCCTGTGGCAGGCGGTCTCCATCCTGAGTCGGAACACGTAATCGCTGACGCCTTCACCGGTCTCGATTTTGTAGAGCTTCGACAGATGCGTCGGATGCAGATTAATGTGGTCCGCCAGCGCCCGCAGCGAGACGTCCAGATGCAGGTTGCGCTCCACGAATTCCTGAATTTTCTTCACGTATACGGAGCGAATGTCCTTCACTTCGCTCGACACGCCCTCCTTCAGCTTGCCCAATGCGCCGAGCGACCAGTTGCGCAGCTTGCCGATCGTGGCGAAGGCTTCCCCGCTCTGCAGCGGCTCGATGTCGTCCCCGATCAGCGACGCCAGCGATTGGCCGTTGCGATGGGCGTAATGCCCGAACGAGGAAGCGACAACGTAACCCGCCTCGAGGCAGTGCTCCCACGATTCGGAGCCCTTCTCGTCCAGCTCCGCGCAGATGTCGAGCAGCTTCCGCTCGGCGGCGTCCCAGCGTCCGGCCTCCAGCAGATTGCCGAGGCCAGGCGGCGCATGCAGCACGTCCAGCGCCTCCTGCGAGACGCCGCGCTCCAGTTCGCCGGCCCGCATGACGAATTCCCGCTCGTCGCCGACGATCTGCCGGAAACAGGCCAGCGCGTAGCGATAACGCTCCGCAACCTTGTCGGGAAACGGGAACGTCTCCGTCGTCACGATCGACAAGGAGCCCTTCAGGAACTGCTTGACCTTCGCCTGAAGCTGCATGGACAGCTTCTCCAGCAGCATATCCGTGCCGATTTCGGCCGCAGCGCGGAATTGCAGGAGAAAGGCCAGATAGCCGTGCTCCTCCTTCACGCCCCATACGTTCGCATATTCGCCGAATATTTCCTCGGCAATGTTGAGGATGGCGTATTCCAGCAGCTGCTGTCCGTCGCTCCACGTCTGTCCGAACTCGTCCTCCAGACGAACGAGCAGCAGTGCGCTCTCTCCGCGGTGGAACGGCAAGCCGTAGCTTTTCAGCTTGCGCGCCCATTCCTCCTCGGACAAGCGTTCCCCATGCAGCGCGTTAAGCAGCAGCTGCCCCCGCAGCAGCGGCAAATTCTCGCGCAGCGTGTATTCGGTTCGTTCGCGCGAGCTGACGCTTTCCCATTCCGCCTTGAGCTGATCGACGGCGGAGCGCGCCGCCTCCATCAGCTCGGCGTCGGTCGGCGGCTTAAGCAGATAGTCCACCGCTTGGTTGCGAAGCGCCTCCTGCGCGTATTCGAAGTCGGAGTGGCCCGACAAGATGATGCACTTGATCCGCTTGTCGCGCTCGCGAATTTTCTCGATCAGCTCGATTCCCGTCATCTCGGGCATCAGAATGTCGGAGATGACGAGGTCGATCGGATACGTCTCGATGAGGCGGAGCGCCTCCTGCGCGGAATACGCCCTGTGAACCTGTTCAATGCCGAGCTCGTGCCACGGCTTGGTTGTCGATAAGTTGTCCACCCAATGGGCTTCGTCGTCAACGATGATCATTTGCATCTGTCCGGTCTCCCTCTTGTTTAGATAACGGGCTCTGGTCCGCCGCCGGGGAGGGCGCCGCAGTCTCCCACACAATCTCCGTCCGAAGTCCGCCCAGCCCGGAGGCGGAGAAGCGAAGCCCCGATTTCTCGCCGAACTGCGTCACAAGCCGCTGGCTCGTATTCCAGAAGCCGTAGCCCATGTCGTCCTGCAGCGGCTCCTTCATTTTGCGGTTCAGCGCGTTAAGCTGCTCCTCGTCCAAGCCCGGCCCGTCGTCATCCACGCAGATGCGGCACAATCCGTCCTTTATCTCCCCGGCAATCCGAATCTCTCCGGAGGAATAGGACTTGCCGACGCCGTGAATAACGGCGTTCTCGACGATCGGCTGCAGCAGCAGCCTTGGCACCTGCTGCCTCTGCATCTCCTCGGGAATGTCGATCGTATAGTGAATCCGTCCGTTGCGCAGCTTCTGGATGTCCAGGTAATTGACGATCAGCCGCATCTCGTCGCCCAGCGACGCCGTCGGGCGCTCCATTCTCGTGATATAGCGGTAATAAGCGCTAAGATTGTGCCCCATGGAGACGACGGCTTCCTCGTCCTTCATTTGGGCCATGTTAATCATATAGCCGATGCAGTTGTACAGGAAATGCGGATTGATCTGCGCTTGAAGCTGCTTGAGCGTCGCCTCGCGCGCTCGCAGCTTCTCGTTCAGCACGTTCTCGATCAGACTTTGGATTTGCCGCGACATATCGTTGAATCGGTAGAACAGGAACGCGAACTCGTTGTTCGCATTCGCCTCGATGCGCACCGAGAAGTCCCCCCGCTGCACGCTTTGAAGACCCCGGATCAGCTTGCGGATCGGGCGCTGGACGTTGCGGTAGATCAGTACGGAAGCCGAGATGCCGACGACGGACAGCAGTACCATCGTCAGGTAGAACAGGTTGCGGCTGTAGGAGATCGGGCCGAGAATCTGGTCGACCGGCACGGCGTCCACCAGATGCCAGCCCAGCTGCGGCGACAGCACGGCGCTGATCAGATAGCTCTTGCCCTGCAGCTTGACGACCTCCTGCATCGTCTCCTTAAGCTCCGCCCCGTCGAGATAACGGACCAGCTCGTCCGTAAGCTGGGCGGAGGCCGTCCGGTTCGTAATCGGCTGGTCGCCGCGATGGTAAAAAATCGGATCGCCGCGGCCGCCTTCCTTGTACGAGTCAAGCATGTTCTGAATGTTGTCGTGCTTAAACCTCGCCTCCACGACCAGATTGCTTCCTCTCAGCACGTTCTGCTGGCCGAACGAATCGGTGTAAAACCAATGAAAGGCCGGCTGCTGGCCGGGAACGGGCTCGGTTCCGTCTCCGTAGGACCATTTGCCGGTGACGTTGCGTCTCAGGTATTCCTCGTCGTAGGTCGGCTGCCAATCCTCGGTTGCATTGGAGAGCGCGTCTTTGTTCAACTGCGAGTATACGGTGAAGCGCACCGGCCAAATGTTCATAATCCCGGATTGCAGCGCCATTTTCTCCTGGATGATGTAGCGGGTTTGCATTTTGTCGTAGCGGTCGTCCCAGATGTTCAAGCCGTTGAACTTCCGCACGTTCGGGTCCCGGGAGAAGGTGACGACGAAGTCCATCGTCTGGTTGATTCGCGAATCGATCTGGCCGGACAGGAAGATCAACTGCCGAATATTCGACGCCTTCAGCTCCTTGTCGACGACATCGGTCGCCACCTGGTTGGAATACGTGTACAGCGCCAAAATCGGGATAAACAGCAGCAAGATCAGTCCGTTCATTTTCGCAAACAGGCTTGATTTTTTCGTGACGTAATTCATGCTCTTGCCGAGCCTCATATCCAGTCCCCCCAGCTCATGACCCTAACAAAACCCTATCGATCCTAACAATGTCCTATAGTTCGATGCTCGCGCGCGTTGTTACTATGATATAGCAGGCTTCGGCCTGAACGATAACGGGAATTTCATGGAACGGGAGAGAGCTATGAACGATACGACTTTGCCGAAAACGAAACTGACGAAAGCCCCCGGAACGCGGAGAAAAAAAGGGTACCGAATCCCGTGGACGCTGCACCTGATGGTGCTTCCGGCCGTCGTGCTCGTATTCGTATTTGCTTATTTGCCGATGTCCGGTATTATTATCGCCTTCCAGGACTATAAAGCGGCGCTCGGCTTTACCGGCTCCCCGTGGGTCGGCCTGAAGCATTTCAATTACATGTTCGAGAACGATTATTTCGTGAAAATTATCGGCAACACGCTGCTGTTCGCCTGCTCCAAAGTGGTCCTGAACCTGATCATTCCGTTTATTTTCGCGCTTCTGCTCAACGAGATCCGGAATATGGGCTACAAGCGGGCGATCCAGACGCTCGTATACTTGCCCCACTTTCTGTCGTGGGTCATTCTGTCCGGCATTCTGATCGACCTCCTGTCCCAGACCGGGATCGTGAACCAGTTCTTAATGAACGTATTCGGCCTGGAAAAACCGATCTTCTTCCTCGGAGACGGCACCTGGTTCCGAATTACGATTGTGGTCAGCGACGTGTGGAAGGAATTCGGCTTTAACACGATCATCTTCCTGGCCGCGCTGGCCGGCATCAATCCTTCTCTCTACGAGGCGGCCGAAGTGGACGGCGCAGGTCGCTTTAAGCAAACGATGTACGTAACGATCCCGTCGCTCGTTCCGATCCTGATCGTCGTCGCGACGCTGGCGCTGGGCAACGTGCTGAACGCCAACTTCGACCAGGTGTTTAACCTGTACAGCCCGATGATTTACCAGCAAGGCGATATCATCGACACGTTCGTCTACCGGGAAGGCTTGCTGAGCGGTCAATTCAGCTTCGCGACGGCGGTCAGCCTGTTCAAGTCGGTGATCAGCCTGATCTTGATCGCCATTTCGTACCGCCTGGCCTACAAGCTTGCCGGATATCGAATCTTCTAATGCAAGCTCAAATGGAAGGATGACATCGCGTGTATCATAAAACATTGCCCTACCGAATATTTAACATCTTCAACTACATCCTGCTCGGCGTAATCTCTATTCTGTGTTTGCTTCCGATGTATCATTTGCTGATGGTGTCGCTGAGCTCCGCGGCGCCGGCCAACGCCGGTCTCGTCTCGCTCTGGCCGATCGACTTCTCGTTCGATGCTTACGCCAGAACGTTCGAGAACAGAAATTTCCTGACCTCCCTCAACGTCTCGGTGCAGCGAACGGTGCTGGGAACGGCGCTTGCGCTGGTCGTTAACGCCAGCGCGGCCTACGCGCTGTCGAAGGACAACCGGATGTTCCGGGGACGGACCGTCTACATGTGGTACTTCGTCGTCACGATGCTGTTCAGCGGCGGCTTGATTCCAAGCTATATTCTGATTCTGAAGCTCGGCCTGATGAACAATCTGATGGCGCTCATCCTTCCGGGACTGGTCGCGGTCTACAACCTCATTCTGATGCTGAACTTCTTCCGCAACGTGCCCAAGGAGCTGGAGGAGGCCGCGTTCATCGACGGCGCGGGCCATCTGCGAACCTATTTCTCGGTGTACCTGCCGATCTCGCTGCCTTCCATCGCCACAATTGCCCTGTTCACGATGGTCGGCCACTGGAACGCCTACTTCGACGGCTTGATCTATATGAAGACGGCCGAAAAGCTTCCGCTCGCCAGCTTCATGCAGACGATCATCGTTGCCGAGGATATGACCGGCTTCGACGTCTCGGTCGTCGTCAACAAAGCGCAGCGGACGATCAAAGCGGCGCAAATCTTCATCGGCGCGCTCCCGATCCTGCTCGTCTACCCGTTCCTGCAGCGCTTCTTCGTCAAAGGCGTCGTTATCGGCGCGGTTAAGGAATAGTTCGGGGCGACGTCTTCGTTGCCGGGTTAAGAAGCTGTCTCATAAGCCATTAGAGGAGCAACCCTATAAAATGATCCATTTATTACCATGGGGATATATCTCCTTTCGCTGCAATGTACCCCAGAAAGTGACGAGAAGCTTCGCAGCTTATTCCGATTACTTTCCGGGGACCCCGAAGCGCGGTCATGAAATCAGGAATCGATTAACCCGTAACGGGGTAATTTCATGATCGTATGAGGCAGGTGCTTCGCTCTACAGGAGATATATCCCCATTCTTTTTGCGATCATTTTTGTTGCCCTAGCTTATGGGATAGCCTCTTTTTGGACTTCTTGGGGCTTCCTTGAACATTGAATTTCTTATTCGCGCCAGAGACGCATTGCGATTGCGATCTCGATCCCCGCTCCGTTCCCGCACCTTGGTACCGCGCACGTTAGACCTGCCACACACCTATTGAGTTCGCTCCTCATACTCCCGTTCACTCTGCTGCGCGCCACTTCCGCTGCACACCAAACCCATTCTGCCTTCGACGAACGCACGAAATCTGCAGAAGAGGGGCTGCCCCATACCGCATATGGAACAGCCCTGTCTCCTCGGTTAGCCGTTATCGGCCTTATCCTTATTAGCGCCGCTTGCTTTTGGTCTCCGCAGGCCGTTACATGCTTGGCCGACCTCTATCCGCGCTTTTTACGGCCTGCAGGCCGCTAAACGCTTCGGACGGCCTCCATCTGCGCCTCTAACGGCTCGGCAGATCGTTAAACGCTTCGGACGACCTCTATCTGCGCCTCTAACGGCTCGGCAGACCGTTAAACGCTTCGAGCAACCTCTATCTGTGCCTCTAACGGCTCGGCAGACCGTTAAACGCTTCGGACGACCTTCATCCCCGCCTCTAACGGCTCGGCAGACCGTTAAACGCTTCGGGCGACCTCCATCTGCGCCTTTTACGGCCTCCCTCTTGACCGATTACTTGATCAAGCGGAAAGGAAGAGCGGAGTTTGTCCGGCTGTTGGGCCCAATGTAGGCGATGAATGCGCCGGCATCACTGCTGTGCGTCAGGTCCGAATGGTAGTAGCGGAGCTGCGATTCCTCCAGCGTAAACTCGATGTCGCGGCTTTCTCCGGGCTGCAGGGTGACTTTGCGGAACGCCTTCAGTTCCTTCACCGGACGCACCACTTCGCCGGACAAGTCGCGAACGTACAATTGCACCGTTTCCTCTGCGGGGACTGCGCCTTTGTTCGTTATCGTAACGGAGACCGACAGCGCGCTGTCCGAAGTCATCTCCTCCGACGACAGCCGCGCGTTATCGTATTCGAAATCCCCATAGCTCAGGCCAAAGCCGAAAGGCAGCAGCGGCTCGTTCGGAATGTCCAAATACTGCGACACGTACCGAACCTGCGCGTCCGGCGCACCTTGCGGGCGTCCCGTGTTGTAGGCGTTGTAGTATACCGGCACTTGACCGACGCTGTAAGGAAACGACATCGTGAGACGTCCCGACGGATTGGCGTCCCCGAACAGCAGGTCGGCCACCGCGCCGCCCGCTTCGGAGCCCGGGAACCATGCCTCCAAAATCGCGTCCGCTTCGTCGTATACGCCATGCAGATCCAGCGGGCGGCCGTTGAATAGCACGACCACCATCGGTTTGCCGAGCGCGCGGATGCGGCCAACGAGCTCAAGCTGAACCTCCGGCAGCCGAATATCGGCCCGGCAGCCCGCCTCCCCGCTCATGTCCGAATGCTCGCCAAGCGCCAGCACCACTGTGTCCGCTTCCCGAGCCGCCGCCACAGCCGCTTGCATCTGCTCCTCCGAAGCCGTCTTGATGCCGCAGCCATCCGCCACCGTCAGCTCCGCCGCGTCGGACAGCTTGCTCCTCATGCCGTCGGCGAGCTTGATCGCGTCCTCTTTGGAGCCCGTCCACGACCACGGCCCAAGCACGTCTTCGCTCGTGGCGAACGGACCGATCAGGGCGATTTTGCGTTTTTTGTCCAGCGGCAGGACACCCTCGTTCTTCAACAGCACGCACGACTTCACGGCCAATTCCCGCGAAACGCGGCGATGCTCGTCGCAGAACACGACTTCCCTCTCGCGCTCCGGATCGGCCGCGCGATACGGGTTGTCGAACAAGCCGAGCTTTTTCTTCAGCGTCAAAATACGCAGCACCGCTTCGTCGATCAGCGACTCTTCGATCTCCTTTTTTTCTACCAGCTCGGACAGATGCTTCACATAGCAGGAGGTCATCATCTCGATGTCCACTCCCGCCTTCATCGCCTTAAGCGCGGCTTCCCGTTCGTCCGCGGCGATGCCGTGCGCAATCAGCTCCTTCACCGCGCCCCAGTCGGAAATGAGGATACCATCGAAGCCCCACTCTTCCCGCAGCAACTTGCGCATCAGCTTGGCGTTGCCCGTCGCCGGAATGCCGTCGACCGTGTTGAACGAGGTCATGACCATCTCGCAGCCCTCGTCCAGCGCAACCTTATACGCCGGCAAATAAAACTCGCGCATCTGCCGATCCGACAAGTCGACCGTGTTGTAATCGCGTCCGGCCTCGGCCGCGCCGTACGCCGCGAAATGCTTGACGCAGGCCGCGACCCTGTCCGTATCGGCGGACAAATCGTCTCCCTGGAAGCCGCGCACGAACGCCCGGGCGAATTCCGAGTTCAAGTAAGGGTCCTCCCCCGTCGCCTCCATTACCCGGCCCCATCTCGGGTCGCGGACGAGATCGACCATCGGAGCGTAGGTGACGTGGACGCCCGATACGGACGCCTCCTTCGCCGCGATCTCCGCGCTTCGCTCCGCCAGCCCCAAATCCCATGAGCAGCCAATGGCCAGCGGAACCGGAAAAATCGTTTTGAACCCGTGCACGATATCGGCCATCATCAGCAGCGGAATGCCGTGGCGATTGTTCGCCAAATGCGTTCTTTGCACGTTGATGACCTCCTGCGCTCCGGCCATGCCGAGCACCGAGCCGGAATCGCGAACCGTCGTCTCGTCGATGCCGAGCGACGCCATCGGCCCCGTGATCAGCCCCTCGTCCTTCGCCCCCTCGTAAAAAGGCACCGCAAGCTGAATCAGCTGAGCAACCTTCTCGTCCAATGTCATTTGCCGCACCAGCTCTTGCAGATCAGGTTGTTTGCCGTTCCATTCCGTCATATATTCGCAACCTCTCAGATGTAATAGAAACGTTTCGATTCGGTTTCATTTTGATTATAAAATCGAATTTTAACCCTGTCAAACGTTCAATATCCGCTATTGAATACGATTTCCAGATCCGTTATAGTTAAAATCGAAACGTTTCACCGAATGCGAAGGAGAGAACCTCACTTGGCCAGCATTAAAGACATCGCCAAAAAAGCCGGCGTCTCCATCTCGACCGTCTCGTATGCCCTGAACGGCAGCGATAAGGTAACGAAGGAAACGGCCGCCAAAATCATACAAATCGCCGAAGAACTCCATTATGTCCCTCACGCCGCCGCGCGTCTGCTGAAAAAACGACAGTCCAACCTGATCGGGATTTTTCTGACCGATTTCAGCGGTAACTTTTACGGCGATCTGCTGCAGGGGGTCAAGGAATATTTGAGCGGCAAAGGGTACGATCTGCTCGTCTGCAGCGGAGAGAAATCGCGGCGGCTCATTCCCGAACGGATGATCGATGGGGCCATCGTGCTCGACGTCACGTTTTCCGACAAGGAGTTGCTCCAATATGCCGAAAAAGACCACAAGGCTGTCGTACTCGATCGCGAGCTGGTCCATCCGAACGTTAACCAGGTGCTACTGGACAACAAAGCCGGCGCGACGCTGGCGATGGAATATTTGCTGGAGCGGGGGCACGACAAAATCTATGCGGTAACCGGTCCGTCCGGTTCATACGACGCCGACCGGCGCCTTCGCGCCGTCCGTCAAATGGCGGAACGCGCCCCGCATGCCCGGGTCATCGAGCTGCCGGGCGATTTCAGCAGAGCGTCCGGGGAAGAAGCGGCTCGCAGCATCGCCGCCGAATACGAACGGCCCGCGGCCGTATTTTGTCTGAACGACGAGATGGCCGTCGGCGCGTATCGTTATTTTACGTCGTGTACGGAGTTGAAGATCGGAGAGCACATTCATCTGATCGGATTCGACAATATCGAGCTGGCCCAGTTCGCCAGACCCCGTCTTGCCACCATCGACTATTCAATGCGGAAGTGGGGAGCGATCGCCTCCGAGCAGCTGCTGAAAATGATCGCCGGACAACCCGTCGAAACCGAAAGAATCTACGTCACGCTCATTAAAGGAGAATCCGTGGGCCCCCTTCCCGCCCTCCAATAACCCCCACCCGGAAACGCCGGCCTCCAAGCCGGCTTTTTCTATTGGAGTGGTGCTCCCGTGAGACCAAATCGAGCGAGGATAATCGAATGTGTAGAACATCGGCGCTCCGACGGGGCCAAATCAAGTCGAGATAATCGAATGTGTAGAACATCGGCGCTCCAATGAGGCCAAATCGAACGGAGATAATCGAATGTGTAGGACATCGGCGCCCCAATGAGGCCAAATCGAGCGAGGATAATCGAATGTGTAGAACATCGGCGTCACTGGGGGCGGTATTCGAATGGGGCTTAGAGAATGGATGGGGCGGATCACATAGACAGGACAGCCAAATAGAGCAGCCGCTTGTCCAGCCTTTGGCCTGCTGCAGCTTTACAACACGCGGTCCCTATGCCATGATATATCACACGATATGTATCGATCGATTTTCAAGGAGTTTGATTATGCCTCCGAAAGCCAGATTTTCCAAGGAAGCGATTGTTGACGCTGCGTTGGCCATTGCCGATCGCGAGGGGCTGGATGCCGTTACGATTCGTAAAATCGCGGACGAGCTGGGAAGCTCGATCGCGCCGATCTACGTCAATTTCAAGGATGTCGAAGAGCTGAAAGACGCGGTGCTGGACCGAATTGTCGCGTTATCGGCGGAAATGGCGCAAACGCCCTACAGCCCCGACCCGTTCCTGAGCATCGGTATCGCCAGCCTGAAGTTTGCTCGGGAGCACCCCGCGTTGTTTCGCGAGCTGGCGATCAACAACCATCCCCGTCTGAAGGACGTTCAGACGCCTGTCGGAGAACTGCTCGCCTACATGAAGCGCAAGCCGGAACTGGAGCTTTTCTCGGATGAAGAATTGATGGGGATTTTGTTCAAGATGCGCGTCTTTCAGCTGGGGCTGTCCGTCATGGACATCAACGGCGCGCTGCCCGGAGCCAGCGAAGAGGCGCTAATCGAGCTGCTTCGGCAGACGGGGGAAGATCTGATCGCCGCCGAGCTGGCGCGAAAGCATGCCGCACGATGAACCGCACGACGGGCTGGGTAGCAGCGCCTATCCGAACGACGGCCTGAGCAGGTTCCGCTGCAACCGGAAAAGACTAAGGCCGCCGATGTTCAAGGCGATCGATATTTGGCTTCGCTGCCGCTAGGGCGTGTATGCAACCTCCGAGGATAGCAGATATTGCCGAATTTTCGTTCCATGCAAGGAACTTTTGTGAAGGCGTACCGGGGGTACGTCAAAGGGTCGAAGCAGGGGGCGAAAAGGCGGTGAAAGATGCCCCCGAGCGGGTTTGCATACACGCCCTAGGACGGAGTGCCGGGGATATCGTCCGGTAAGCGCTTGAGGAGGCTTTTGGGGGCAACCTGCTTCCAGGCGCCGACAAGCAGAGAGCGAAGCTCGTCCCGTTCGATCCGGTCGAGACGGACGAAGACGTAGGCAAGTGTGGCGTACTTCTCCGGAATGCCGAAAATATCGGGAGCGAGCGTCACTTGGGCTTCCCGCTCCTCCAACGACATTTTCAGCAGAGCCGTGACGCCGTCCGGCTGCTCGACGGCGAAAATTTTACCCCGTACCCGGTATGAGGGCTTATCCCAATGCATCTGTTCTTCCGCCTCCGGCAGCTCCAGCGCCAGCCGTCTAAGCTCATCGGTAGTCACCATGGTCGCCTCCTGTTAAATGTTAAGCAGCCATTCGTCAATCTGTTTCGCCAGCTGTTCGAGACCGAGCTCGATCGGAACGCGTCCGCGCAGCATGCGTTCGAACATCTCGTTAAACGCCGTATCGATCTTCGCCCAGTTCGCCACGGGAGGGCGCAGGAACGAAGCGTTCAGGCTTTCCACGTAGGGGCGGATCGTCGGACTGTACGTCTCTTCCGATTCGCTCGCTTCCGCGTTCGTCGGCAGCAGCCCGGCCTTGAACATCAGCCGCTGCGCCTGCGCGCCCGCCATCCATTTCATGAACGTCCAGGCCGCCTGCTTGTGCCGGGAGTTTTCCATCAGCACCAGGTTTTCGCCGCCGATGATCGAGCCTTTCGCTCCCGGATTGTGCGGGAACGGCGCCGGCACCGTGTCCTGCTGCAGCTTCTCGTAATCGTAGCCTTCCACGTTCGACAAAATCGTATAATACCACGGTCCCTCATCCATCATGAGGAGTTTGCCGTCCAACACCGCCTGCCAGCGCTCGAGCTTGCCGGACAGCACGTCGTCGCTGACGAGATCCGACTCGACCAGCCGCCGCAAGGTATGAACGGCCCCGACACTCGCCGGACTGTCCAAATATCCGCTCGCCTTCGTGTAATCCTTGTTCGTAAGCTGTCCGCCAAGTCCGATAAAATAAGGCAGCACTGCCCACGTATTGATGCCGTTGACGCCGATCCGGTAACCCGTTCGCTCGCTGAGCGCGACCAGTTCGTCCATCGTCTCCGGCGGCTTCTCCAGTCCGGCCCGCCGCAGCAGCTCGCGACTGTAAATAGCGGCCTTCGTATTGATGTTCAGCGGCAGGCCGTAGTACCGGCCCTCGTACTTCCCGGACTCGAGCGCCGATTCCAGCAGCAGCTTCGTGACGCGGGGCAGCTCCGGATATGCGTCGATCGGGTAGATCAGCCCCAGCTTGGCGAACTCCGGCAGCCAGGCGATGTCCATGCGCACGATGTCCGGACCGGTGCCCGAGGTCGTCTCGGCGATCAGCGAGCCCTTGAAATACTCGTACAGATGCTTGACCGACACGACGCGAATGTCGGGATGCTCGGCCTCGAAGGCCGGAATGACCTCCTCCTCGAACACTTTCATCTCCACGTCGCTGTACGTATGCCAGACCGTGATCACCTCGCTGGCCTCCGGCTCCATCACCAGCTCGACCTCGTCCCCGTCGATAATGCTCTCGGCGCCGCAGCCCGGCAGCAGGACGGCGGCCAGCGCCAGCCACAGAACGGCCAGCGGGCGGCAGCGAAGCCTGCCGTCCAGCGCGTTCAAAAATTTCGACACCGTCCTCGCCTCCTCTCCTACTCGCGCTGCGACAGACGTTCGCGGTATTCGACCGGGGACGCTCCGGTCGTCTTTTTGAACAGCTTGCTGAAATATTTGACGTCGTTGAAGCCGGACCTCTGCGCCACCTCGTATATTTTCAGACTCGGGTCCCCGAGCAGCTCCTTCGCTTTGCCGATGCGCAGACGGATCAAATAGTCGATAAAATTAAAGCCCGTGTGATGCTTGAATTGCAGGCAGAAATAGTTTTTGCTCATGTGGACGTAATCGGCCAGCTGCTGCAGCGTAATCTCTCCCGTGTAATGCTGCGAGATGCGGGCGATCGCCTTGTCGATCAGCTGCTTGTTGCCCTTGTGCGTGTGTGAGCCGGCCGCGAACGACTTGCGGTAGCCCCGAATCTGCGCCTGCAGCAGGGCGGTCAGCTCGCCGAGCGTCTCGCTGCGCTTCAGCTCCTCGAAGCCTTCGAGCAGCACGGTCATTTCCTGCTCGTTCACGAACAGCGCGGTGACGATCTCGAACGCCTCGCGGCGCACCGTATCCGGGTCCGGACGAAGCGTCTCCCATCGTCCGATCCAGGCGCCGACCAGCCTGTCGACGGCTTCCGCGTCGCGGGATAACGCGTGCGTCTTCAGCTCCTGCAGAAGCTGGGCGGCGCTCGGATAATCGGACGGCCGCGACGCTTCCGTCCAGATCGGCTCCCGCAATCCGTACTCCCCGCCGCCTTCGAAAAACCGGCGCTCCGCCGCCCGTCCGCTCGCCCGGAACGCCTCGCGCAGCCGCTCGACGCTTCCTCCGAGGGCCCAGCCGGCCGTGACCTCGACTCCCAGCCGGTCGGACCATGCCTCCGACGCCGCTGCAAACGCCGTCCGGGGCGGTTCTCCGTCCGGCGCGGGCACGATCAGCGCGAGCGTCCGCGTGCCGACCAGGAACGCGATTCCCTCCGGCGCCGTCTCGTAGAAGATTTCCTGCATCTCCTCCAGCAAAATCGCCGCATGAAGCTGACCGAACCGCTCCTCCGTCTCCCGCAGACCGTCGATCAGCACGGTGCAGATCGCGTAGCTGCGGCGCATCCATTCGGGTACCGACTCCGCGTCCGGACCGCCGTCGTCGTGGGCCAGCGCCCGCTTGACGTCCGACTCCAAGCGGCGGCGGCCGGAGACCAGCTTCGTTCTGCGGAGCAGCTGCCGGTCTTCGTCCTGCCGCCGCTCCTCCTCGATCTGCCGCAGGCATCTGCGGACGAGCTCCAGCAGCCCCTCCGGCTCCAGCGTCGGCTTCAGCAAATAATCGACGACGCCGAGCTTAAGCCCTTGCCGGACGTACTCGAAATCGTTGTAGCTGCTGACGAAAATCACCTTCGTGCGCGGATGCCGCTCCAGCGTCCGGCGCGTCAGCTCGAGGCCGTCCATCACCGGCATTTTGATGTCCGTAATCAGAATATCGACCGGGTCGCGCTCGAGCGTCCGCCAGGCTTCGTCTCCGTTGGCGAAATCTCCGACAAGCCCGACGTTTTCCCGGCCCCAGTCGACCGACGCTTTGATCCCGAACCGGATGACCGGCTCGTCGTCCACGATGGCTACGCGATACATCGTCATTCCCCCTTCCGCTTCGCGATGTCGTCGGCCGGCTTGATCAGCTTCATGCGTACGACCGTGCCGCCCGCCGCTCCGCCGCCGTCGATTCGCAGCTCCGAGCCGGCCGGATAATAGAGACGAATCCATTCGCGAACGTGCGTCAGCCCGATTCCCGTCATTCCGGACGACTCCGCACCTTGCGGAACGTCCAGCTTCTGCAGGTCGTCCGGCGATATCCCGCGGCCGTTGTCGCGGATTGCAATGGAGATCGCTTCTTCCGTCGCCCTGGCCTCAATCCAGATGTCTCCGCCTCCTCCTACCGGCACGAGCCCGTGGAATACGGCGTTCTCGACGATCGGCTGAACGAGCATCCGCGGCACCGGGAACGTCTCCGCTTCCGAAGCGATGTCCAGATGCAGCCGGAATTCCGTATCGTAGCGGATTTGCAGAATGGACAAATATTTCGCGACGATGTCCAGCTCCTCCGCCAGCGTGACAAAGCTGCCCTTCTTGCCCATGTTCGCCTCCAGCAGCAGGACGAGCGACGACAGCGCGTTGTACGCTTTGGCGCTTTGATTGTAGCGGACGAGCCACTTGATGGTGCTGAGCGTATTAAACAGAAAATGCGGATTGATACGGTGCATCACCGCCCGCAGCTCCGCCTGACGCCTGCCTTCGTGCACCTCGCGCACCTCGCGGACAAGCTCGTCGACCCGCTTGATCATTTTGTTGAACTGCCGGCTGAGCAGCCCGATCTCGTCCTTGGAGCGGACCTCCGTACGCGCCGTGAAGTCGCCGCCCTCCGCCACCTTCATCTGCGAGGTCAGCTGCTGGATCGGCTTCGTCACCTGACGGGCCAGGACGAGGCCGATCGCCACGGCGAGCAGCGCGAAGCCGAGCGCCGACGTCCAGATCAGGCGGCGCATGCGCGTCAGCTCGTCGGTAATCTCATGAATCGGCACGGAGCCGACGACGCTCCAGCCGTTGGACAGCAGCTGCTTGATATGATAGTAGCGGACGCCGTCCTCCTCGTGCTCGAATTCGGCCGTTTTGCCGGTGGCCGCCCACTGCCTCAGCTCCGGATCGGAGAGCGGCTGCCCGAGACGGTCCAGCCGGCGGTCGATCACGATCGTTCCCGACTCGTCCACGACGAAAAAACCGCCGGTATCCCCGAGACGGATTTGTCCGAACCGATCCAATATTTTGTTGCCGTCCAGATTGACGAGCAAATAACCGACGTCGTCGAGCGATTCGAAGTCTTTGATAACGCGTATGACGGGCAGCACGAGATCGTTGATGTCCCCGATGCCGCTGTACGGATCGTAAGCGAGCCGCCCCCAGGCCGTCTCGCCGTCCTTCTCCCTGGCCATCGCCGCCCAATCCAGGTCGTGCAGCGACTGCACGTAAATTTTCGACAGCTTAAAGGAGCCGCTCCCCCAGCTCGTCCCTTCCTCCCGCAGCACGTACAGCGTTTTAACGAAGGAGTTGGAGCCCACATAGTTGTTCAGCAGGTTGGATACGTACGTCTTGTAGGCTTCCTCGTCTTCCGGCGTCGGGCTTGTGTTGCGCGCGGCCTGCTGCAGCTTGACGTCGCTGTACAAAATATTGGAAGCGTCCGTGCCGGCGAGCATAATCGCGGACAGCGCGTCCGCGGCCTGCCGGACGAGCTGCAGCGAGGTGACGCGCACATTTTTCTTGACCAGCTTCGACGAGGCGTTGTAGAACAGCACGCTCGTCAGCGTCGGAATGAGGATGACGACGAGCAGGGCCAGAATCATTTTCGTCGCGAACCTTTTGCTCCCGCGAAGCCGCTGACCCGCTCCCCATGCAAGTGGATTCATTCGCCTCTCCTCCCGTGTTCTCCATTGTACACCGTCCGCAGGAGAGGATGAAAGCACTTTCAGGATGGTGTCTCATTTTCCGGAATTCCGTCCCCCGTCCGCTTCACCCTTTTACCGCCCCTTCGTTAAAGCCCGACTGCACGAACCTTTTCTGGAAGGCGATATAGATGACAATGACCGGCAGCAGCGCGATGATCGAAGCGGCGAAAATCTGCCCGTAATTCGTGGCGTACTTGTCGTTGAACATCAGAATGGCGATCGGCAGCGTGCGCAGCGCCTCGCTCTTGATGATCGTCAGCGCCAGGAAGTATTCCTCCCACGTCGCCTGGAACACGAAGATCGCCAGCGTTCCCATCGCCGGCAGCGACAGGGGGAGATAGATGTTCCAGTAGATGCGCCAGCTCCCCCCGCCGTCGATCAGCACCGACTCCTCCAGCTCCCGCGGAATGCTCTCGAAAAACCCGCGCAGGAAAAACATGTTGCCCACGACCCCGGTCGCGATGTAGACGAGCCACAGGCCCGCGTAGGTGTTGACGAGCCCCATATTTTTGACAATGATGAACTGCGGAATAATGTTGATGACCGACGGGATCATCATCGTGAGCAGAAACAGACGGAATACGCCCTCCTTGCCGGGAAAAGAAAACCGCGCGAACCCGTAAGCCGTCAGCGAGCTGACGAGCAGCGCCCCGAGCATCGCGACCGACGTCAGCAGCACGCTGTTGCCGAAATACTGCGCGAAATGGTTTTTGCCCCACACCACCTGATAGTTGATGAAGTTGGGCGTGACGCTGAATACCTCCTCCGGCCGCGGCAGCGAGAACGTCGCCGTGAAGAAGGAGGTGAGAATCATATAAATGAACGGAAAAACGAACAGCAGCGCCCCGGCTACAAGAACGGCGTATACGGCGAGCTTCGTTATCCATGGCGTTCGCATGGCGCAATTCCTCCCCTCGTCGTCAGAACAAGCGTTGCTTGCCGATCTTGGTCATCTGGTAATAGGTGACGGCGAATACGAGCAGCCCCATCATGACGCCCATCGCCGCCGCTTCCCCGAAGTGGAAGTGCTTAAACGCCTCCATGTAGATCAGGCTCGGAATAACCTGCGTCTGGTTCATCGGACCGCCGGCCGTAATAAAGTACACCTGCGGGAAAAAGCCGAACGCGCCGTTAACCAGGTTGATCAGCACGAACAGCGTAATCGGGCGCAGCATCGGCAGCGTCACGCGCAAAAACTTGCCCGTCGCCGAAGCGCCGTCCATGTCCGCCGCCTCGTACAGATCGCGCGGGATGCCTTGCAGGGCAGCCAGATAGATGACGACGCCCCAGCCAACCGTTTTCCAAATGTGGAACAGCCAGATCATAATCATCGCCGACCAGTAATGGCTCTTCCAGGCGACCGGCTCGGACAGGATGCCGACGTGCAGCAGCACGTAGTTGACGAAGCCGCCCGAGCCGTCGGCGAACAAATACTTGAACAGCAGCGCCACGACGATCCACGACGTTACGATCGGCAAGTAGTACAAGGTGCGGAAGGCGACCTTCATTTTCACGAACCGGGTATTGATGACGACGGCGAAAAAGACGGCCAGAAACCAGTTGATCGGCACGGTGACCGCGACGTTGAGGAACGTGTTCTTCAGCGCGATCATGAACTTGTCGTTCGGGTCCTCGAATACGGCCCGGTAGTTGTCCCAGCCGACCCACGGACTGCTCTGACCCGGCAAAATATTGAACTCCTGAAAGCTCACCTTGACGTTCTGAATCATCGGATAGACGACGAAAACGAGTACGCCGACGAGCCCGACGGCGACGAACGGCAGGGCGTTCAGCCACTGCGCCAGGCCGGTTCGGAACCGGGATTTGGCGGATAACGTCGCTTGCGCTTGCGTCATGGCTAGGTCCTCCTTCTGCGGGATAGCGACGGCCGCGCCGCGAACGCGAACGCTCGCCTGCGCGGCCGTCGTCGATGGACGGATGGCTGCTACTTGGCCAAAATGGCGTTTATCTGCTTCACCGCGTCGTTCAGCGCCTCGGACGCCGTCTGTTCGCCGCGGATCGCTTTTTCCAGGCTCAGGTTAAAGATCGTTTCCATCTCGCCCCATTGCGGAATCGGCGTGCGCGGCAGCGCCGTGTTGAGCTGTTCGATGAACGGGCCGATATACGGATTCTGGCCCTCGTCGATCGCCTGTGCGGCTTCGCGATTCGTCGGCACCATCCCGGCTTCGACCATGATCTGCTGCGGCTCTTTGCCGAGCATCCACTTCATGAACGTCCAGGCTTCCTCCGGATGCTTGGAGTTGGCGAACGAGACGAGATTCTCGCCGCCCACGACGGAGACGCTGCCTCCCGGACCGGCCGGAAGCTGGGCACGGACCGTTTTCACGAGCGGGTCGAACGTATTCTCGGCGTCGCCGAGCAAAATGCTGAAAAACCACGGGCCGTCGTCGATCATCATATACTGGCCGGATTTCAGGCCGTCCCACGCCCCCGGCTCCCCGCCGAGCAGCGCCGGAATAACGAGCCCTTCGTTGTTCCAGCCCACGATCTGCTCCAAGGCCTCGATGCTGGCGGGACTGTTGAGATAGCCGTCCACCTGCGTGTAATCGTCGCTTGTCACTTTGCCTCCGAGGCTCCAGAAGTAAGGCAGCATGCCCCAGGCTCCGATGCTCGATACGCCGATGCCCTGCTTGCCTTGGGCTTTGAGCGCGCGCGCCGCCTGCACGAGTTCGTCCATCGTCGCGGGCGCTTGCTCCAATCCCGCTTCCTTCAGCGTGTCCGCGTTGTAGATGGCGATCTTCGTGTTCGTGTTCAGTGGCACGCCGTAATATTCGCCTTCGAAAATATTCGTCTGCATCGGGCTGTCGAATACGGCGCTTTTCACGTCGTCAAAGCCGGGCAAGTCGCTCAGCTTCTTCAGCGCTCCCTTGGCGGCGAGCTCGGGCACCCAGATGATGTCCATGCGCATCAAATCCGGAGCCGCGTCGCCGGCCACCGCCGCGATCACCTGATCCTTCAGCCCCTCGTACGGCATGCGGGTCAGCTTCAGCTCGATGTTCGGATAATCGGCCTCGAACTTCGGCTTGATTTTCTCCAGCAGCACCTTCTCCTCGGAATCGGAATACGTGTGCCAGTATTCGATCGCGACTTTTTCCGCCGACTTCCCGGAACTTTCGGACGGCTGGTTCGAGCTTGCGTCTTGGCTGCCGCTTGGAGTGGCTGCGTTATTTCCTCCGCCGCACGCGGCCATAACGAACATCAGCGCGAACGCCAGCATAACGGATAAGCTTTTTTTCATCGACTGTTCTCCCCCGTCAACGTGATTTGGATGTCGTTGCCCATTCAGTATGCAGGAAATCGCAGGCTGTCGGAAACCGCTTACATTATCGTTTGGGGGGAATCCGTTCCGTTCTTTGATGAGGGCTCCGGCCGTGCACGGCAAAAAGGTGTCGGACATTCCGAATGCGATCGGAACGTCCGACACCTTTTTAACTTAGAGTAACGTTTCTTATTCCGCTTCGACCGGAACGACGGCGCGGACCGCGTTCGCCCGTACGACCGTCTCCAGCAGCAGTTGATTGCGGTAGCCGTCCTCCAGCCCGGCGAATTCCGGGCTGGCCGGACGATCGCCGCGGATGCGCTCGGCGAACTCCGCCCACGGGTTCAGCCCTTCGCTCTCCGCGACGTCGATCGTCTCGGTCGCCGTCTCCCTGCCGTCCTCCGTCGGGTATGTCCAGACGAGCTGCCGGTCGTTCAACGTGCTGACGCGCAAAGTGCCCTTCTCGCCGAACAGCGCGACCTCGTGCTGATTGCCCGAGCCGAGCGCGTTGCGGGACGTCTGAAACACGCCGACGGCTCCGTCCGCGAAGCGCGCGTTAAAGCAGGCAAAGTCATCGACCTTGACCGCCACGGGCTCTCCCGTCCGCGGATGAGGACGCTCCGGCACGATTGTCGTCAGCATCGCCTGCAGCTCGGCCATCCGCCCACCGGTCAAATATTCGGCGATATCGATCATATGCGAGCCGAGGTCTCCCAGCGTGCCCGTTCCGGTCACCGCCTCGTCGAAGCGCCACAAGAATGGCGTGTTTTTCGCCGTCGAGCCCCAGTCCTGCAAATATTGCACGAACAGATGGTTGATGCGGCCGAGCTTGCCTTCGGCAACGAATCTCCTCGCATATTGGAATGCCGGCCCGTTGCGATAAGAGAAATTGATCAGCAGCGGGATCGGATTGCGCCGATAAGCCTCCAGCACCTCGCGCGCTTCGTCCAGCGTCCGCGTCAGCGGCTTCTCCGCCAGCAGCGGCTTGCCCGCCGCGATGCAAGCCAGCAGAATCGCCGCGTGCGAATCGTTCGGCGTTACCGCAACGATGCCTTCCACCTCCGCATCGGCGATCAGCGCTTGCGCGTCGCGATACCGCCGCTCCTCCGGCACGTTCAGCCGCCCGCCGACCTCGGCGAGCGCTTCCTCGCTGACGTCGCACAGGGCCACGATGCTTACGCCCTCGACCTTCTCCAACTGCTCGATATGATACCGCGCCATTCCGCCCAATCCGATAACTCCGATGCTTACCTGTCTGCTCACCGAGATCGCCTTCTTCCTAGTAGATAAGGGTATCGCCTTATCGATTCGCACCGCATAGCAAAATTCCTGCAAGGCCACAACAACTTCCGAATATAAAACACGAAATCGGAACGGGAGACTCCTTCGCCGTGCGCAACCCAGGCCAGATAGCGGATAACCTACTATCGTCTCGCCAAAGCCGCCAATCCACTCGAGATGTTCTAAGAAACCTGCTATCTCCCCACCAAAAGCCTCCATTCCGCTCGAGATGTTCCAAGAAACCTGCCATCTCCCCGCCAAAAGCCGCCAATCCGCTCGAGATGTTCCAAGAAACCTGCCATCTCCCCGCCAAAAGCCGCCAATCCGCTCGAGATGTTCTAAGAAACCTGATATCTCCCCGCCAAAAGCCCCTATTCCACTCGTGATGTTCTAAGAAACCTGCTATCTCCCCGCCAAAAGCCTCCGTTCCACTCGAGATGTTCTAAGAAACCTGCTATCTCCTCGCCCAAAGCCTCCATTCCGCCCGAGATGTTCTAAGAAACCTGCTATCTCCCCGCCAAAAGCCTCCATTCCACTCGAGATGTTCTAAGAAACCTGATATCTCCCCGCCAAAAGCCTCCAATCCGCTCGAGATGTTCTAAGAAACCTGATATCTCCCCGCCAAAAGCCCCTATTCCACTCGTGATGTTCTAAGAAACCTGCTATCTCCTCGCCCAAAGCCCCCCAATTCCACTCGAAATGCCGGACAAATCCCGGTTATCCCTCGCAAAAATCGCAAAAAAGCCCTCCGGCCCGTGCAAACAGCGGGAACGGAAGGCTTTCTCCACTAAGTATCAATTTTTAAGGCGCGAGGCTTTCCAGTACGTCCCCGACGATCTGACGGTTGGCGATAATGCCCGTGTAGAGCCAACTCGAATTTGCGGGATATTCGTGAACATTACCGTTCTTGACCGCTTTAATGCTCTGCCAGACCGGGTCCTGCAGCGCCTCCGACCCGGATGCGGAATCGCTGTTGATCAGGAAAATATGATCGGCGTCCAGCTCGGTCAAAGCCTCCATCGACACCGATTTCCAGATGCCGCCCTCGCCCTTGGAGATGCGCGCCACTAGCTCGGGGACGGCAAGTCCGAGATCCTTGTACAATACGTCGCCGCTGGACTGATTGTCGCTGACCATCCAGAACGTTTTGGAGACGAGCCAGATTGCCGTAGTGGAAGGACGTTTGCCGTCGTAAGCCGCGTCGATCTTCTCGCGCGCGCTCTGCAGCTCCTGATTGTACGAGTCCAGCACCGCTTGGGCTTCCTCGTCTTTGCCCAGCACCTCGCCGACCTTTAGCAGCGCCTTGCGCCAGTCCGCGTTGACTTCTTGGCCAAGAGCGTAAGTCGGAGCGATCTTGGAATAAGTATCGTATTTACCGTCCGCGATAAGCGCTTCGTCCCCAATCAGAATCAGATCCGGTTCGAGGCTGGTCACCACTTCGTAGGGAAGATCATGCGGCACCGTCTGCACATTCGCCAGCTCTTCCTGCAAATACCCCATAGGCGAGCCGCCGACCGACCACTGCGCCACCGGGACGACGCCGAGCGCTACCAGATAGTCTTCCAAATAAGAAGCCAGCACGCGCTGCGGCTTGGCCGGCACGACCACCTCGTGTCCGAGCGGATCGACCAGCGTACGCTCCGTCGGCTCGTCCGGCTTCGTCTCTTCCTCCGGAGGCGCGGCTTCCTGCTCCTGGGACGGCGCCGGCTGCTCCGCGCCGACCGATTCCGTCGAAGCGGCGTTCCCCGCTTTATCGTTATTGCTGCCGCAAGCGGCGAGCAGCATGAACGTCAGCGCCGCGACAATCAACGCAGCAGTGTACCCCTGTCTATTTCTTTGCTTCGAACCCATCCTTCATTATTCCTCCCGATTTCATAAACTGTCCGACCAAGGTGAGAGCGATTCTCATTATCATCGAACAGTTTTATTTTATCAGGATGAACGCGCCCGTCTATGCATTAAAGTCATCCTTTTTATGCACAAAGACGCAAGGCCCTTCGCTTGCTCTTCCATGCTTGAGCAGCAGTTCCCTCTGCAGTTCGAGCTGTTTGATCATAGACAGCATGTCCGCGGAATGAAACAGCTTCCGGTTGATAAAGTAAATGCGGTTGCGGCGATACGCCTCGAGCGAGCTCCACACCGGATGCCGCATCATCCGGGTCACCCACGGTTCGCTGTCGGACGCAAACGGATAGCAGACGAACATGTGGTCCGCCGCATATTCCGGCAGCCGCTCGATTCGCACCTCGGTAATCATGCCTTTGCCCATGACATGCCGGCGAACGTTCTCCGGGGGCTCGAGCCCCATCGCCCGATACAGGTTATAGCCTCCGCGGCCGTGAAATTCGCTGAACACCCAGACGCTGTCGGCACTCAGCTCGTAGAGGCCGACGGTTTCGCCGAGGGCGATCACCTCGCCGATTTCTTCCCGAACCTGCTTCGCCCGTTCCATATAGCCGGACACGCAAGCTTCGGCTTCGGCGCGCTTGCCCAGCGCGTCGGCCAGCCGGCGCATGCGATCGACCGGGTCTCCGTAAGGAACGATCATCGTCGGCGCGATCGCCTGCAGCTTGCCGATCAGCTCCGAACCGAGCCACAACGGAACGACGATCAGCTCGGGCTCCAGATCGATAACCGGCTGCACCGTCGTGCGTCCCACGTCCGCGATCCCCCGCAATTCCTCTTTCAGCAGATGGTGATTCGCCAGCCCGTAGAAATAAGAAGCTCCGACCGGCTTTACGCCGAGCGCCAGCAGGCTGCCGATCAGGTCGTAGATGACGACCCGCTTCGGCTCGCGCAAATAAGCTTTCGGCGAGAGCCCCGTCTCCTGCTTGAACTTGCGGCTCAGATACAAGCCGTTCGAATAGCCGACATTGCGGGCGATCTCGTCCAGATTGCCGCGGGTGAGCAGAAGCTGCTCCTTTGCCTTGCGAATGCGGATGCCGGCCAAATAGTCGGCGAAGCCGATGCCGGTCTCCTGCTTGAACAATCCGGAGAACACACGCGGATGAAAGCCGGCTAGCGCCGCCATCGCATCCCTCGTAATCTCCTCGCTGTAATGCTGCTGCAAATAAGCGATCACCGTGCGGATCGATGTCCGGTGATCCGCGGCCTCGGCTTGGCCCTCGGCCGCTTGAACGTTCCCGCGCAGCTGCAGCAGCAGCTCGTACAGCAGCATATCCCTGCGCATAAGCTTCATGTCGTCGGCCTCCGCCGAAGCGGCCAAAATATCCCGAATAAGCTCCGCCGCCCGATAGGACGCCCCGCTCTCGAGCTCCCCGTCCGGCAGCCAGCGGCTCGTCCGTTCCCGGTAAACGCCCTCTTCGCTCTCCGCTTCGCTGCGGCGGACAATCCGAAAGCGGACGCAGGCGACCTCGAGATGGCGCCGGTCGGCCGCCCGCAATTCCGCAAGCCGGTCAGGATTGCAGAAGAAGACCGCTCCCGGGTGCATAATCCACTGCTCCCCGTCGATCTCCAGCCGGCCTTGGCCTCCAAGGGCGACGAACAGGCAGTAGCCGTCCGTCCAGCGTCTGTCCGCTCCGTCCGCCGCCTGCAGCACGGTTCGCCATGCGCCCGTACACGTATATAATTCCTCCATAGATCGAATATCCGTCCTCCGGCTAATCATTTTTTCCATGTAACTTTCAGTGTACACGCATGCCGGCCGCCGGACAATCTCCATCGCTGAGCTCCGTCTATGGGATGACAGCGAACCCTGCTGACGCGCCCGGACGAGTTTTGGATTTTTAGTGTTGCGTCAAAATAGTGTATATAATATACTGTTTATGCAGAACACAGTTTAGAACAAGAAAGGAGCGCTTGAATGAGCCAGCTTGCCATAGAAACGAAGGGTTTGAAAAAAAGCTTCGGCAAACAAAACGTGCTGAACGGAGTCGACCTGTCCGTGCCTTCCGGCAGTATCTATGCGCTGCTCGGACCGAACGGGGCGGGCAAAACGACGCTGATTCACATTCTCTCCACGCTGACGGCCGCGGATGCCGGAGAGGCAAGAATAGCGGGATATGACGTCGCGACGAAAAAAACGGAGGTGAAAGGCTCCATCAGCCTGACCGGCCAGTTCGCGGCGGTGGACGAACTGCTCACCGGGGAAGAAAACATGCGCATGATCTGCCGGCTCTCCGGGCTGTCTCCGACGCAGTCGAAGACCCGTACGGCGGAGCTGCTGGAACGGTTCGAGCTCGCGGCGGCGGGGGAAAAGCGGGTCAAATCGTATTCGGGCGGCATGCGCAGAAGGCTCGATCTCGCCGTCAGCCTTGTCGTCGAACGACCGGTGCTGTTCCTGGACGAACCGACGACCGGTCTCGATACGATCAGCCGGCAGACGTTATGGAAAATCATCCTTCAATTAAAGGAACGGGGCATTACCGTCTTCCTGACGACGCAATACTTGGAGGAAGCGGATCAACTGGCCGACGCAATCTCGGTCATCGACGGCGGACGGATCGTCGCGACGGGAACCCCCGCGGAGCTGAAAGCCCGCGTCGGCGAAGAAGTGATCGAGCTGCGGGACCGCAACGAGACGCTGCTGCAGACGGTGGCCACCTCCGGCACGATCTCCGACGTTCGTCAAGCGTTGACCGAACTCGCTCCCCTGCTCCCGCCGGACACTCGCGTCAGCCTGCGCAAGCCGAGCATGGACGACGTGTTCCTTGCTCTGACATCCCAACAGCGTTTGGAGGAATCGGTCTCATGAATCTCTCACCCCGTACGGCGCCCGCTTCGGCATCCTTCCTCGTCGCCAATGCCGTCTTCGTCGGCCGCAGCATTCGCCTCAGTCTAAGGAACGTGGAGGCCTTGATCATGGCCGTCATGCTCCCGGTAATGCTTATGCTGCTGTTCACCTACGTATTCGGCGGAGCGCTCGATCCGGGCGGCAACTATGTCAACTATGTCGTCCCGGGCATCATTTTGCTGTGCGCCGGCTTTGGCTCGTCCAGCACGGCGGTCGACGTCTCCATGGACATGACAGGCGGCATCATCGACCGCTTCCGCACGATGCCGATCCACAGCATGGGCGTGGTGACCGGGCATGTCGCCGCCAGTCTCGCCCGCAACCTGCTGGCCACCGCGATCGTCATCGGCGTCGCCTGCCTCGTCGGCTTTCGCCCTAACGCCGGAGCGGCGGAGTGGCTGGCGGCGCTCGGCGTCATCGTGCTGTTCATTCTCGCCTTCACCTGGCTGTTCGCCGCGATCGGCCTGGTCGCGGGCAGCCCTTCCGCGGCCAGCGGTTACGGCTTCGCGCTGCTGTTCCTTCCCTATCTGTCCAGCGCGTTCGTGCAGACGGAGACGATGCCGCGCTGGCTGCAGGGCGTCGCCAACCATCAGCCGATCACCCCGGTCATCGAGACGATTCGCGGCCTGCTGACCGGCACGCCGATCGGCGATCAGGCCTGGCTGGCCGTCGGCTGGTGCGCGCTGCTCATCGTAGGCTCCGTCGTCTGGTGCAGCCTCTCGTTCAAACGCAAGGCCGGACGCAGATAAAAGAAAAACGGCGGTTCGCATCGGTATTCACCGGGCGCGCCGCCGTTTTCTTTATCCCTTTTTCATATCCAAATAATGCTGAACGCCGTCCAAAATCCGCTCCAATCCGAAATCGAAGTCGTCGCCGACCGTGCTCGTCTGCTCGTTCTCCCCCGCGTAGGTTCCCGACATGACGATCGGATGCAGGTGAGGATAACTTTCCGGCTTGACGAGCTGCTTCAGAGCCGCGCTGTATTCCAGCCCGTTAAACGTATCCGGATTGGCTCCCGCCTTGAGCGCCTGCCCGAAGTCGCGGTTGATCAATCCGACGGAGCGGCTGTAGCTGCTCAGAAGCAGCAGGATCGACATTTTCTCATGCTCGTTCAGCGGAAAAGAGCGCATCGTCCCCAGCACCCAATCGACGATCTTCAGCGTGTTCGGCATGATCGGGATCGAGGTCACCGGAATGTCCCCGAACCAGGGATGCCGGACGAACACCTCGACGCAGGCCCATACGTAATCCCGCATCTCGGCTCGCCAGTCCCCGTCCTTTCTTGCCGGGAGCTCGACCTCGCTAACGGAGTCGTACATCAGCATCAGGAGATCGTCCTTGCTCGCGATATATCGGTAGAGCGACATTGTCGTAAAACCCAGGGACGACGCGACCCGGCTCATCGATACGGCGGCCAACCCGTCCCGGTCGGCCAGCGCGACCGCGGCGTCGACGATCTTCTTGACGCTCAGCTCTCCCTTCGGTCCGCGAGTAGAAGGCTTCGCCAGCCCCCACCCGAGCTTGGCGCCGTTCGGCAGCTTTTCCAGCGCCGCCTCGTCCACTCCGTCCCGGTCGTTCCCGTTGCGATTGTGTTCCATCGTTCTCTCCTTGGTAAGTGTATACGATGTAAACAGTATACCACAGATTGCCGATCACGACGCGGGCGTGTCCCCCTCGTGCCAACGGACTTCAAGCAGCTTGCGGGAACGTACGTCATAGACGTAATCTCCGGAGTAATCTTCGTAATCCGCTCCCGTCCATTGGAACGATACGCGCAGGCTGCGGTTATCCAGCCATTCCTCGGCATGAAAATACGGATCGGACCGGGCTTCGTGGACGGTTGTCGTCCGCTTCGTTTGCTTCCGCATCGTTTCTACGCCCGGCAGCTCGATTTCCGAGCCGTCCCGCGCGTCCAGGACAATCGAGCCTTCCCATATGCGCGCCGCGTAGGACGCCGCCACATAACGGCTGTCCGCCGACCACAAGAAGGAATGGCTGTAATACCCCGTCGTCGACCACAGCTCCTTGCCGGAAGCCCGCTTCACGAGCCGGATGCCCTCGGCGGGATACAGCCCGCCTGCGGTAATTTTCTTGTTGACGCCATAAGCTTCGATCAAATACCGCCCGTCCGGCGACTCCGCGGATTCGTGGTTTACGCCCGGCTCGGCCAGTCCGTTGTTTGCGTCCAGTTCGGCGGTTCCATCGCTAAAGTCCGACTCGGCAAGCCCGTTTCCTTCCGCTGCCGGATCGCTCTCGAACTCAAAACCGGTCAGCTCATACTTGCCTGCCCGGAACTGCACGTCCGCGAGCAGGTCGCCGATATGCGTCAACGCCGGTTGGTCCTGCCCCGACAGGCCCAAGCCGATTCTGGCCCGCAATTCGTCCCCGTCCGCATCGTACGAAATCCAGCTGCCGAACAAAATG
This sequence comes from Cohnella cellulosilytica, assembly GCF_042431195.1. NCBI lineage: Bacteria > Bacillati > Bacillota > Bacilli > Caryophanales > Paenibacillaceae > Cohnella > Cohnella cellulosilytica. The sequence goes on along the minus strand of NZ_JBHMDN010000034.1, from coordinate 261,473 downwards.
TTCTCTTCCGCAAACGCCGCGGGAATGGCGGAGCTTGCCTTCAGCTCGGCAATCGCCCGCTCGATCCGGGGACGGTATTCGTCCTCCGACAGCGGGTAATCCTGCAGATCGTCGAGCTCGACGAGATGGAGCTCGCTTACGGCGACTCCCGTTCCCGAACCGATATGCAAAATAACGGCCAACTCGTCCGCCCCGTCGCCGTCGAAGTCGCGCACGCACAGCTCCGGCCCAATCGCTTGCGGTGTCATGTAGCTCCATTCGTATTCCCGCGACTTCCCGCCTGCCTGCAGAACGACCCCGTTTTCTTCGGCAAACAGGGAGATGTCTCGCTCGGGGACGGAAGCCAGCAAATAAGGCCGGAAAATCCCGTCTCCATCCTCGTCCGCGGGCTCCGGAACCAGATTCGCCGCCGCAACGGCCTCGCCCGGAGCGTTCCCGGCAATTTCCGCCGCCCCTTCGGAGTCCGCCGCGCCCGCCCCGTTCCCCCTGGAGCAGGAAGCCTCAAGCAGGACTGCGGCCGCCAGGCAGCTTAGCGCAAGCGCTCTTGTCATGCGAAAATATGTAGACACGTCATGCCGCCTTCCGTCCGTTTTCGTTCCACCGGTTAGACGCAATGAAATTGGAAAAAGTTGCGAGGATCAGATTGTCGCGGTTACCCACTTCGCCACCGCCTGCGCAAGCCGCTCCTTTTTCGCCTCCACATCGTCCCTGTCCGCAAGCTTCACGATCGCCCGGTCGGCCGCGGCCCACTCCAGCAGCCCCGTATCGTCCCGAAATTCGAAGCTGTCCCGGCTCGCCTTGGCGCCCCGGTGGAAGACGAGCAGCAGCCCGCCCTTGCCCCGAAAATTCATCGTAATGCGGTCTTCGCCGTTGACGCAGAAGCTCGGCGCGTTCCACTTGATCTGCTCGGTCAGCCGCTCGTCCGCCGCCAGCACGATGCGCCGCACCGCTTCGATTTCCGGCTTCAGCGGATGCTCCAGCTTGCTCAGGAACTGTTCGACCTGTTCGGTTCCCGACATTTTCATCGCCAATCCCTCTCCCCGTATTCGAATTTACGAAGCTTTCCGGGCTGCAGGCGCGCCCGTCTACAGCCCGAGGCCCGCCAGCCAACCGGCCAGCCGCTCCTCCCTCTCCTTGCCGTCGTTGTTCTCCTTCCTGTACTTGCCAAGCTGGCGTTCGGCCACGAGACTGCCGTCCAGCATGAACAGCACGCGGTCCGTCTTCGCCGCCACCTTGACGTCGTGCGTCACGAGCAGAATCGTCGTCCCCTCCCGATTGATCTCCGCCAGCAGGTCCATAATCTCTCCCGCGGACCTGGAGTTCAGCGCGCCTGTCGGCTCGTCCCCGAACACGATGTCGGGCCGGTTGATCAGCGCCCGGCAGATAGCCGCCCGCTGAAGCTGGCCGCCGGACGCCTGCGTCACGCTTTTGTCCGCCAGCTCGGCGATGCCCGACCGCTTCATATCCTCCAGCGCCCTGGCGTTCACGGCTTTGCGGCTGCTCCGCTTGGCCAGATAGGCGGACAAGACGATGTTGTCGAAGAGGTTCAAGTTTTTCAGCAGATGGATATGTTGAAAAATAAAGCCCATTTTCGTCAGGCGCAGCTCGGCCAGCCGCTTCTCGGACAGCGAGGAAATTTCTTCCCCGTTAAACGTTACGCTGCCCGAGCTGGCGCGATCCATCCCGCTCAGATGAAACAGCAGCGTTGACTTGCCGGACCCGGAAGGTCCCATTACGGCGATAAATTCGCCTTTGCGGATTTGCAGGCTCACCTTTTTCAATACGTGCTGCTCTTCGTTCGGGCCGATCGCATACGATTTGCCCAGCTCCTTCGCTTCCAGCAATACTCCCATCGCGAATCCTCCTTCTTAGGCTGCGTTTATTCCGGTTAGGCTCGTTTTTCTGATCGACGCGACGCTGACGAGCGCCGTGGCGGTCACGACGGCCAACAGCAGCAGCGGATACAGCACATAGGCCTGGAGAGGGTCGACCGCGAATTTGATTCGGGCGGCTCCCATGAACGACATCGCGAAGCCCGCAAGGCTCTCTCCCGCCGTATTGGAGATGACCGCTCCGGCGGCGATGCCGACGGCAAGCACGAGCAGCGCCCGGGTCAAATACTGTATGCGGACGTGCCGCACGGAGAAGCCGATGCTGCGCATGATCGCGATCTGTCCGGCGTCCTTGGCCACGGCCATTTTCAGGAACAGCGCCGTAATGAGCGCCGATACGAGCACAGCGACGGCCGCCGCGACAGTCGCGACCAGCTTGAGCTGTTCGATCGTACCGCCGAACGTCTGGGCCATATAGCCTTCCAGGTCGGTCACCTTCGCCGGATGCATCGTTTGCGCATACAGATTTCGTTTCTCGGCGACGTTGGCGCCGGGCTTCAGATCGACGACGATCTCGTAGCGAAGCACCGTCTCGGGCGCGTCGGTCAGCGCCGCTTTGGCCGTGCGGCCGCCGTTGGTGACGTCCTGGTAGATGCCGCTTACGTTCAGCACCTTCGTCTCGCCGTCAACGAGCAGCCTGACCGGATCGCCCAGCTTCTTGTCCATTTCCTTGGCGTTTAAGTAAGAGAGCGCGATTTCGTCGGAGCGCGCCGGCGCCGAGCCCTGCAAATAGTCCAGCGGGAACAGCGAAAAGTCGCCGATCTCGACTGTCATATTTTCCGGGACGCCGGCGTTGTTCATCGTCTTGTACGACCCGACAAGCACGGGGGCGTGTCGCTCCACGTCGCCGTCCCCCCGCAGACGGTCGAGGATGCGGCGATAATCGTCCGCGGCGGAATCGGCATACTGCAGGTCGATGCGCAGATCGCTCCGCTCGATGCCCAGGTAATGATTAAAGCCCGGAGATTGCACCGTGTGGAAAAAGTTGACCGGAACGAGCAGAATAAACGAGCTGGCGATGAAGACAAGCAGCAGCAGGCGGTACATTTTGAAGCGGCTTACGACATCCTTGATCCCGAGGAACACGGGCACGCTGAGCGCCCGGCTTCCGCGCAGCGACAGCTTGTCTCCGGCCGGAAGCGCTTCTCCAACCGTTCCGGACCGGATCGCTTCCGCCGCCGATATGCGGTTGAACCTTCTCAACGTCAGCAGGCAGAAGAAGACGACGATAGTGAAAATAAGCGCGGCCGCGGCAACCGGAATCAGGCGAAGGCCCAGCCCTTTCGGCGCCGTCCCGATATACAGCAGAATGTTGCCCGTAAACAGCGGATTAACGAGCAGCGAAGCCGCATAGCCGACAGCCGCGGCGACGGCGGCCGTCACGGCGTACTTCAGCAGATAGAGCTTGCGGATGTCGCTTGCTCCGATGCCGATCGCCTTCATGACGCCGATCTCCCGATAATCCTCCTCGATCGCCGCAAGAATCGTAAATCGCAGGCAAAAGATCGCAATCGCGCAGATCAGCAGGCCGACCAGCACGATAACGGCGGCCAACAGGCCGTCCGTCAACGCATTAAGCGTTCGGAACAGCGTGTGGTCGACGGCCGGTCCCAGCTTGGGCAGATTGGACGCTTCGAAGGCGGTTCTGAACGCGCCGAGCTTGCCGGGATCGTGTAATTGAAATTCGAGCAAATATTCCCGTTCTCCCAGGCTGCCGCTCAAGAGGGCGAAGTCGTCGTCGTGAACGACAAAACGCTTGGAATGAATAATCGAAGGATTCATCTGCACGTCGCGGACGAAATCGGCGATGCGCAGCTCCATCGCGAAACCCGGCGCGGCGATCCGGACCGTGTCCCCGATCTCCAGAGCGTCGCGCTGTTTGTAATAGATCGGAACCGCGACCTCTCCCCGGTTCACCTGGACAACTTGGCTGTCCAAATTCAGCAGCAGATCGAAGGAACGGTTCTGACGGACAAAATAGTGATCCATGACGCCCCCGCTCCCCGGGCCGTTCCCTTCGCCGAGCGCGAGATTGCCGTCCTCGATTCTAATCATCTCCGCCGTCTGATGCCGCCGGACAAGGCCGTTGTTGTCCGCCCATCGGTCGATCCGCTCCAGGTCCGCGTCGCCGGCATGCATCTGCACGAAGTGCGGAACGCCGGATTTCTGAAACAGCGCTCCGAGCGAATGGGACAGCTCGACGATCATGTTCGCGCCGCTGGAAGCCAGCAGCGCCGACAAGGAAATAAAAACGAGCAAAGCCGCGGATATCGTTTTGTTCCTGAGCAAATCCCTTTTCAGCATTCGAATGAGCATCTTCCTCGCACTAGCTCCCTTCCCGCGGTTCTTCCGGATGGTCCGTCCCTTGGGCCATTAAGCCCAGCATATATCCGAAGCTGCCCCGCTTGGCTCCCAGCGCCGCTTCCATCATCGAAGCGAAAGCCGCCGCTTTGCGGGCAAGCTCCTCCGGCTTCCATTGAAAAATGCCTTCGTCAAACAGAAACTGCGAGGAGACGAGCAGAAACTCCACCGTCTCGCGCGGGTAAGCCGTACGGAATGCTCCCTCCTCTATCCCTTGCTCGACGACGCTCGTCAATACGGGCGTCAGGCGAAGGATCGATTCGACGAGGCTTTTCTGATGCATCTCCGCGTTGCGGACCTGATGCAGCTGCTCGATCATCTGCTCTTTCCCGTCGGCTTCCGGGCCTCCGGAGGCGACGATCCGGAAGATTTTCTCATGCGCCGTCAGCGCAGGATCGGCGGCAATCGCCGCGGCAGCTTCCACGCCCGCATCGATATATCGCATGACGATCGCGTCCATCACTTCCTCCTTCGATTGGAAGTGATAATAAAACGTCCCCTTGGCAATCCCGACCTCGCCCAAAATATCGTTGATCGTCGCACGCGCATACCCCTTCGAGAGGAACAGCCGCTCGGCGGCATCTAAAATTTCGCTTTTCCTCTCCTCCGGGTTTTTGGAAACCCTCATGACAGCTCCCTCCGTTTGCAAACCATTTATCGTTTAGACCGACCGTCGGTCTATAATGAATGTAGCATTTTCCTAATTGCCTCGTCAAGCGACGCTTCCCCTCGAAAAACTCCCAATTGACCCGAGATGTTCTAGAAAATCGAGTAACGTCTCCTTAATTCCGCTCAAACGGCGAGCAATGTTCTACAGAATCGGTTATATCCTCTCGAAAAACCCCCGAGCGCAGCCCGCTTTTAGCGGTCTGGGAGGCCGTTACGCTGGCACTTTCGGGCAACCGCCCGCTTTTAGCGGTCTGGGAGGCCGCTACGCTGGCACTTTCGGGCAACCGCCCGCCTTTAGTGGTCTGGGAGACCGTTACGCTGGCACATTCGGGCAGCTGCCCGCTTTTAGCGGTCCGGGAGACCGTTACGCGGACGAATTCGGGCAACCGCCCGCCTTTAGCGGTCTGGGAGACCGTTACGCTGGCACATTCGGGCAGCTGCCCGCTTTTAGCGGTCTGACAGACCGTTATTGGGCGGCTTCAACAGATTTTGGAGCCTGAAGGCTCGAAGGAATCGCCTGTCGGAGCATGGATAAAGTCATAGTTGAGTCAATTGGCCAGCCGCAGAAAAAAAGTCGCATCCATCTCCCGCAACGGAAAAAGATAGATGCGACTTATAACCTTCCCTCGATTATTCGTTCTGTACGTCTTTGTTCGCTTGGAGAACAGCTCCTGCGCCGCCTCCGAAGACGAATTAAGGCTCGGTCAAAAATCCTTCTTTGAAAATGTCCAGCAAATATTCGAGCGTAGTCGGGTCGCTGGAGGCGGTCGATGCGCTGTCGATCTCCATTACCCTGCCGCCGGTTACCGCGGGGAGGTTTTTCCATGCTGCCGATTCCAGGAACGCGTCGTTGCCGTCCTTGTTCTTGCTCAGAACGACGAAATCTCCGGCGTAATCCGGAATCTCGTTCTGGACGAGCGTATAATAGCCCGCTTCCGCAGTGTCCTGCTCGACTCTGTCCGGCATCTTCAGGCCCATCGCCTGGTACAAAATCTCGGTGCCGTGCGCCCAGTTGTTGCCGAATACGTAGATGTCGTTCGAGTCGTATTCGAACACCGATACCGTCACGTCGTCGCCATGCTTCGCTTTGATCCGATCGCCGGCAGCTTTGGCCCGGCTCTTGAAATCGTCGATCCACGCCTGCGTCTGCGCTTCCTGGCCGAGCAGCTTGCCGATCTCGAGCTGCTGGTCCAAGTAATCCATGCCCCATGTGAAAATAATCGTCGGAGCGATCTCGCTCATCTCGTCGAGATGGTTCATCCACGCTCCGGCGACGATCAGATCGGGATGCAGCTCGCTGATTCGGGTCAAATCCGCGTCGGATACGACCTCGACGTCGGCCAGCTTGGCGGCGAACAGCGGATTGCTCTTCGTCCATTCGTCCACCCCGACCAATCTGCCGTCCAGGGAAGCGATGTTCGGAGCGTTCGTCAGACCGACGATGCGCTGCGGGTCGGCCGGAACCTCCACCGGTCCGTTCTCCGATTCGTAGGTGACGATTCCGGGCTTCCTTTCCCCGCCCGAGCCCCCGCCGCTCGCCTGGGATGCGCTTGATGCCGCGTTGGTCGACTGACCCGGCTTGCCTCCGCTGCATGCGCCGGCGATCAGCACAAACCCGAGCATGATCGGCAGATACGCTTTTTTCATCTTCATGTCCCACTGCTCCTCTATGTTTTTCACGCAACTTTATTTGTGATAATGAGAATCATTTTCATAATATCCTTTACTATCATTATGGATTAGCGGAGAATTGTCAAGATCATCCTCCCGCGTTCCCCCCTCCCCGCGCCGCGTAAAAAAAGAACCTCCCCGTTCCGACGGAAGCCGGAGCAGCGGGAAGGTTCCTTGACGGTTAGCGATAAGTGCGGCCGTTGGCGCGATTTATTTCCAAGCGTCGGCTTCGTCCTTCGTCTTCCGCACGCTCTTGTGCTTCTTGATCAGCTTCGGCAAATGCTTGATGCCCCGCATCATGACGCCCTTGCACATCGGGCATTCCGGCGATGAAGACGCGGCCAGCTCCTCCCGAATCCATACTTTGCATTCCGCATTGCGGCAGCGCCAGATCGGTACCGGCGATAGTTCGGGCTTAACGGATTCCATGTGTGTATGTTCCACCTCTGAAGATGTATGATCGCCGTGTTGATCCGGTTCGATTTCCGGTTTACTGCAGGCCGTGCTCTTCTCTGATTTTGTACAGCCCCTGCAGCAGCAGGTCGGCCGGGTCCCGGTTCAACAGCAGATGCGTGAACAAGAGGTGCAGCGGAATCGCACACACGTTGTTGCCGTCCCGAATGGCCGGAAACCCGGTTTCGAAGACAGGGCCGTGCTCCTGATTCCACGCCAAGCCCGCATGCACTTGCTCCGGAGCGAACTCCTCGGTGACCGCCTTGATGCATTGCGGAACGAGCACATTGTCGATCAGCGCTTTGGCCTCCGTCTCGTTCGCGGGAGGCTTGGGGAACGCTTGGCCCCCTTTGGTTTTCATCAGCTCGATAAAAAAGGACGCCATCCATTCCGAAGGATCGCCTTTCCCCTGGAATTTGGCAACGAGCTCGCGCAGGAAAAACCCGCACTCATACCCGTCGTCGGCCTCGTCTTTGACACGAAAAGCAAAGACCGGACCGTATACGTCCTGGTTCAGTACCTGTCCTTCGACCTGGTCGAAGTGCATCCTCAGAGCGACAAGGCCGTTATGATGAACCGCCTTGACCAGCTCGGCGAATTTCTCGTCCTTGTTGGCCTCCTGGCCGTCGCTTGACGCGTTTTTTGTCTCATTATTGTCCATTGTCTGCTTCACCCGCTTCCCATCATACCACGAAACGGGCGGATGTCCTACTCGGAAGCCCGAATCCAAATGCGGTTTTTTTGCCAAACGACGAGCAATGCGGAGATGAACTCTCCCGGCTAGTCGAGCAGCGGAGAGCGCGTCCCGTGAAACGTCAGGGTCAGCGCGTGCATCGCCCTTGTGCAGGCGATATACAGCAGACACCGATCCATCTCCGTCCGGTAATTGCCGCCATCGGCGAAGGGCACGACAACGTGGTCGAATTCCAGCCCTTTGGCCATATGCGCCGTCGTGACGACGGCACCCTCGTAAAACCTGTCGCTGCCGAAATCCAACAATCGAACGGACTTACCGGAGCCGGTCAACTGCCGATGCAGAGCCTCCGCCTGCGCTTGCGTCTTGCAGACGATGCCCATCGTCTGAAAAGCGGCTTGCTCGAATTGCGAGATCAATTCGCCGATGATCGACGCTTCACGGTCCGCGTCGTCGGCTCGGATCGTCTGCGGCGGAGCGCCGTGCCTTTCGATCGGAACAATCCGGCTGTCGGGCTTTATTCTTCGCGCGAACTCGATAATCTCGAAGGTCGAGCGATAGCTTCGGAACAGCTGTACGACGTCGGCTTCCGGGAACGCTTGGCGAACGTCGTCGACGGTGGAGGAGGAGTACGGATTGACGGACTGCCCGACGTCTCCGAGTATCGTCTTCTTGCACTTGAACAGCAGCGAAAGAACGGCATATTGAACGACGGTGTAATCCTGCATTTCGTCTACGACAAGGTGTTTGACCTCGCCGTACTCCTTCGCCCCTTCGATCCGTAACTTCAAGTACACGAGAGGAAACACGTCGGAATATTCAAGCGTTCGCGGCTTCGCCGGCTTCAACAGCTCCGGCTTTCCGATATGGTCGTAAAAATCTTTATAAATCCCGAGCAGCTTGGGTTTTTTGAGCATTTTCCGGATCATCGCCTTAATGTTGTTCGCCTCGGAAATCGACAGCCTTCCCCCGTCCTGATCCCGCGTTCGCCCGGCCACAGCCGCTGCGGTCCTGTCCGCCCTTAGCTTTACAGGCAATCCGGCGAAGCTCCCGTAGGTCTCCGCGATCCGTTCCTTGGCGACGTACACGTTATCCAGACGAATATCGGCAGGGCAAAAAAAACGCTCGCTCGCCTGATCGGCATATTCGTCCAGCAAGCGCACGAAGCCGGCTCCGGTCTTGTAGCGAATTCGCTCGATCAAAGACGCGCTCCCGGAAGCCGTCAGCTCCGCAACCTGCTCGGCGAACGTCTGGTACGCACCCGCGCCGGCAAGCTCCCGGTCGGCAATATCGTCGAATCCGAGCTCCGCGATCGGCTCCTCTCCGAGCTCCGGCAATACGTTCGAGATATAGTCGGAAAACACTTTGTTCGGCGAAAGGATCAGAATATTCCGGGAAGCGAGCGTCAGCTTGTGCCGATACAACAAAAACGCGATCCGATGCAGCGCGACAGAGGTTTTCCCCGAACCGGCGACCCCCTGGATAATCAGCTCGTGGGAGTAATCGTTGCGGATGATCTCGTTCTGTTCCTTCTGGATCGTGGCGGCGATATTTTTCATTTTCTCGTCCGAGGCGCGGCTCAATTCCTTCCGAAGCACTTCGTCGTTAATGTTGATCGCGCTCTCGAGCATATACTCCATCCGCCCTTGCCGGATGCGGTACTGCCGCTTGAGTCCGATCTCTCCGTCGACGTCGCCTTCGGGCGCGATGTAGCTGGCCGGTCCGACGGCATAATCATAAAACAAACTTGCCACGGGAGACCGCCAATCGTAGATTTCCTGGTTCGGATCGGCCTGCTCGCCGAAGGAAAAAACGCCGATATAATAAGCGTTCGCCCGTTCCCGATCGTTCGCCATAAAGTCGACCCGACCGAAATAGGGGGACGACTCCAGCTTGCGAAACCTGTCCCGTCTGGCTGCCACACTCTCTCCCCTGTCGATTGCCGTGAGGATGTCGACGACGTTCGCCGCTCTCTCCGCCGGATCGAGCTGTGCCCTGTTTTCCCATACGTACTTTTTGCTCTCGACAATGTCTTTTCCCGCGGTCCTTATCCGTTCGTCCAACTCTTCGGCCGCTCTGCGAATCCGGGCGGTCGTCGCATCCAGATAAGCTCTCTCTTCCGCTTCGGTACGATTGATCATCGCGATATCCCTCTATTCTTCTCCAAGATAGCCCTAAGTATAGAAGGAACTGCAAAAAAATATAGACTTATTCTTTTCCTTATATTATTATGCAATTATCGTGGGTCCAAAAATCCCCGTACGAACGGCAAAGTCCCGACCTCATTCCAATTGGATGAAGTCGGGACTTTTTGGGATGTTCTGAGGTCGTAGATCCACGCAGGAAGTTACGTCCGGCGCATATACGCGCGCACTGTAATCGGGGCGAAGATGGCGACGATGACGGCGGCCCCGAGCAGGGAAATGCCAAGGTCCCAGCTCACGGTGCCGGAATTGGCCAGCTCGCGCACGGCCGTTACAAGATGCGAGACCGGATTGATGTTTACGAACCATTGCAGCCATTTCGGCATCGTGTCGACAGGCACGAAGGCGTTGGACAGGAACGTGAGCGGGAACAGCACGATCATCGATATGCCCTGCACGCTGGAGGCGGTACGGGCGATGACGCCGAAGAAAGCGAAAATCCAGCTGATCGCCCACGAGCAGAAAATAACCAGCAGCGCCGCCAGAGCGACGTTCTCCAAGCCGCCGTCCGGACGATAGCCCATAATGTAACCCATAGTAAAGGTCAGCACGGTGGCGATCGTATAGCGGATCGTGTCGGCGAGCAGCGCTCCGGCCAACGGCGCGATGCGCGCGATCGGCAGGGATTTGAACCGGTCGAACACGCCTTTGTCCATATCCTCCCGCAGTTGAACGCCGGTGACGATGGAGGTCGTGATGACCGTCTGGACGAGAATGCCCGGGATAATGACCGGCAAATAGCTGACCACGTCGCCGGAAATGGCCCCGCCGAAAATATAGGTAAACATCAGCGTGAACAAAATCGGCTGCAGCGTCACGTCGAACAGCTGCTCGGGCGTGCGGCGGATTTTCAGCAGTCCCCTGTAGGCCATCGTTAACGAATGGCGCAGCGATTGCCCAAAGCTCGTATGGTTTTTCAATTGGCGGGCTGCTCCCGCTTTGACGGTTGCGGTTCTCATGCGCTTGCCTCCTCTTTTTGCTTGGCGCCTTCGCCTGTAATCGTGAGGAAAACCTCGTCAAGCGTCGGCTTCTGCACGCTCATCTCGGACAGGCGAATGCCTTTCGCGCGGAGCGCGACGAGCAGATCGGTCACCAGATCCGCGTTCGCCATCGGAGCGGTGATGACGCCCGCTTCCGACGAGATGCCGGATACGGCCTTCAGCACTTGCTCGATCGTGCGGCGAGCCTCCGGTACGTCGGCCGCCTGCTCCAAGCGCAGATGCAGCGACGAGGTGCCGATCGACGTCTTCAGCTCGTCGACGGTACCCTCGGCCACGACGTGCCCGCGGTCGATGACCGCGATTCGGTCGGCCAGTTGGTCCGCTTCGTCGAGATATTGCGTCGTCAGCAGCACGGTTGAGCCCGTCTTCACCAGACGGCGGATCGTCTCCCACATCTGCGCCCGCGTGCGCGGGTCCAGACCGGTCGTCGGTTCGTCCAGGAAAATCAGCGGCGGCTGGGCGATCAGGCTCGCCGCGAGATCGAGCCGGCGGCGCATGCCGCCCGAGAAATTTTTGAGCGGACGCTTCGCCGCCTCGGTCAAGCCAAACTCTTCAAGCAGGTCCGCCGCTTTCTTGCGGGCTTCCGCCTTCCCCAGCCCGAGCAGCCGGGAGAAAATGACCAAATTCTCGGTCGCGCTGAGCGACTCGTCCACCGAGGCGTACTGCCCGGTCACTCCGATCAATTGGCGGACAATCTGCGATTCCTTCACCGCGTCGTAGCCGAAAACGCGCGCCGTGCCGGCGTCCGGCCGCAGCAGCGTCGCCATCATTCGAATCGTTGTCGTCTTGCCCGCTCCGTTCGGCCCGAGCACGCCGTAGATCGAACCTGCCCGCACCTTAAGATCCACTCCGTCTACGGCCCGATTATCGCCGAACACCTTGACGAGTCCGCGCGCTTCGACGGCCCATTCGTCGTTTTTATACATTTCAATTCCTCCTCGTATGCAATCGACTCCTAGAAAAATAACTCATGTTTATGAACTGAGTATGAACGGCGGCGGACACAGCTCCTGCCGCTTCTTGTTCCATTGTAAGGAACCTCGGGCGGCCGATAAACCTTCCGCGGAACGGTTTGCGGATCGGTCTCGAGGAGGAGGCGGACTCCGGAGCGCCCGGGAATTCGCATGCGTCCTCCGACGAATCGTGATACAATTCTAGAGCGACTATAGCCGTTGAATCAGAGATGCGACAGGATTCAGGAGGGAATGGAAGGATGACAAAACGAGTGTATGCCTTTATCGGTTCTTACGCAGAGGAGAGCGGACCGGGGCTGTACGCCTGCTCCTACGACGAGCGGACGGGCCGGCTGACGATGCTGGACCAGGCGAGCGGTCTGCCGAACCCGACGTTCCTCGTTCCCGACGAGGACAAGCGAACGATCTATGCCATTACGGAGATCAAGGATGAGGATGGAAAACGCAACGGCGCCGCAGCCGCGTTCCGCTTCGATCCGGAAGCGGAGCGGCTGAAGCGGCTTAATCTGGAGGCCACGACGCCGGGGACGACTTGCCATATCGAGCTGGACCGCACGCGTCGGTTGGCGATCACGTCAAGCTATCATGGCGGCGCACTGGGCGTCTCGTCCGTGCTCGACGACGGCCGCATCGGCCCTGTGCTGCAGGTTCATCGGCACGAGGGAGCCAGCGTGCTGCCGGTCCAGTCCCAGCCCCGAGTCCATTCGGCCGTCGTCGACCGGGACAACCGTTACGCCGTCGTCTCCGATCTCGGCCTGGACAAGGTGTTCGTGTACCGAATCGACGCGGCGGAACAATCCCTGGTCTTACATAGCGAAACAAGCGTCGCCCCGGGATCGGGACCGCGCCACTTCGTCTTTCATTCGGAGCTGCCGTACGGCTACGGCATTAACGAGCTGAACGGCACGATTAACGTCTACGCGTTCGACGCGGACGCCGGACGGCTGAGCGTCGTCCAGACAATTGCCACGCTGCCTGACGGCTACGAGGGAAGCAACGCCTGCGCGGACATCCACCTGTCTCCGGACGGCAAATTCCTGTACGGCTCCAATCGGGGTCACGACAGCATTGCCGTGTACCGCGTCGACGCGGCAGACGGCAGTCTGACGCTGGTCGAGCTCGCGCCTGCGCTGGGCGGCCATCCCCGCAACTTCGCTATCTCGCCCGACGGACAGTTCGTGCTCGTCGCCAACCGCGACAGCAACCACATCGTCACGTTCGCCCGCGACGCGGAGAGTGGCAAGCTGCGGCCCGCCGGCATCGAGCTCGAGGTGTCCCGACCGGTCTGCTTGCGCTTTGCGGCATTCGCTTAGGATTTCCCGAACGAGGGCTGTCTGATTTTTGGGCCTCAAACCAAAGAGGGCTGTCTCCTCGGGGCGGACCATTTGAAGGATCGAAATAGAAATAGGGGCATGTATCTTCTGGAGAGCGAAGCGCCTGCCTCATACGGTCATGAAATTACCCTGTCACGGGTTAATCCATTCCTGATTTCATGACCGCGCTTCGGGGTCCCCGGAAAGTAATCGGAATAAGCTGCGAAGCTTCCCGTCATTTTCTGGGGTACATTGTAGTGGAAGGAGATACATACCCCGGTACCTAATCATCGATCTATCAAATGGTTGCTCCTTGAACCAGAGACAGCCCACTCTCAGGAAATCGAGAAATGCTTGCTGATCTGCTCGGCGGCAAAGCGGATATGCTCCGGCACAGTCGCCAGATTGATGCGGATAAACCCTTGCGACTTCTCCCCGAACCATTCGCCGTAATCCACGGCAAGCCCGCATTTGTCCTGCACCGCAGCGCGTACCTGGTCGGCGGCGGCGCAATTTCTGAGATCGAGCCAGGCCAGATACGTGCCTTCCTTCTCGCTGAGCACGGCCCGCGGGAGACGCTCCGCGAATTCGTTTTTCAGCAGCCCGTAATTATGCTCGATCAGACCCCGCAAGCCGTCCAGCCATTCGCGGCCTTCGCGGTAGCAGGCCTCGGTGGCAATCAAACCCATCACGCTCGTCGCGGCCTTGTTCACCTGCTTGGCATGCGCGTCGTAAACCTCCCGCAGCCGTTCGTCCGGAATAATCAGATGGGAGTGCAGCAGTCCGGCGAGATTAAACGTTTTGGAAGCCGAATGCAGCACGATCAAGTTGGGAAAATAAGACTTCAGCTTCAAGGCGCTTACGAATTCCGTTCCCGGACGGGTGAAGTCCAGATGAATCTCGTCGCTGACGACAATTACGCCGTGCTTCGTACAAATATCGAAGATCCGGCGCAATTCCTCCTCCGTCCACACCCGGCCGACAGGATTATGCGGCGAACAATGGATAAACAGCTTCACGCGGCGGGCTTCGATCTGCGCCTCGAAATCGTCGAAGTCGATTGCGTATTCGCCCTCCGTATTGACCAGCTCCGAGCACACAAGCAAACGCCCGTTGTCCTCGACCGCATGATAGAAAGGATAATACACGGGCGAGCACACGAGCACCGCGTCGCCGGGCTTGGTGAACGCCTGCACCGTCCAGAAGAAGGAATTGACCACCCCCGTCGAGAACCGAATCTAGCTCTGGTCCAGCTCCACGCCGTGACGGGTACTCATCCAGCCGAACAACGCTTCGTAATACGAAGCCGGAATCCCGCCGTATCCGAACGCCCCGTGAAGAACGCGATCGATCATCGCTTTCTGCGCCGCCTCCGGTATTTTGAAATCCATATCGGCAACCCACATCGGGAGCAGGCCTCCCGCTCCGAACCGCTCCTCGACGCGGTCCCATTTCACGCTATCGCTGTTTCTTCTGTCAACGCCATAGGCCGCGCAAAATTCTTCCACGCTCCACATGTTATCTCTTCCCTTCCTGCTGCCTCAGCTGAACAATTCCTGCACGTTACGGCGCCCTTTTCGTCGAACGGCGATCGAATCGACTTCTCGCTGTACTTTTGTTCAAAATGATATCATCCTCGCAAAACCGTGTAAATGGAGTTTGGCCAATCCTATCGGACGATTCCGGCAAGGCTTCCAAAGAGAATGGAGCAATCCGCTTGGCAATTGAGCCCGGCCGCTTTCGAATTCCGGTATAAATACACATAAAATGCTTAACGATAAGCCTTCGATCCGCTCTCCGAATGCCCTATCCTAACTGTGCATGGAATTCCAAGTCGATAGAGGAGCGGAGCGAAGTGGCAAAAATAGCCGACAGGTATCTTGGCGTAGACACGTGGAAGGTCGTCGAAAACGGCTTTGACCGGGACAGGAATCGCGTCTCGGAATCGATATTTTCCCTCGGCAACGAGTATATGGGGGTACGGGCTTATCCGGAGGAGGGCTACGGCGGAGACTCCTTGGTCGGCAGTTATTTTAACGGGCTGTTCGAAGAGATCGAGGTGGCCGCCCATTACAAGGGCATTATCCGTTTCCTTCGCTTTATGGTCGGCGCCGTAGACTGGCTGTATGCGAGAATCAGCGTCGACGGAGAAACGCTGGACCTTGCGACAAGCCGGTTCGACGATTTCCGGCGGGAGCTTGACTTCAAGCGCGGCAAATACGTGCGCAGCTTCGTCTGGCAGCTGGCCGGCGGCAGGCGGCTTCGCCTGACGTTCGAGAGATTCGTCAGCATGAACGTGTCCAATCTGGGCTGCCAGCGCATCGTGTTCGAGCCGCTTAACTTCTCCGGACGGGTCGACGTCCGAACGGGCCTCGATTTCTCCGTCGTTCACGAGGACCAGGGCCGCTGCTTCTGGCAAAGCGTCCGGCACGGCCGGGAGGATGGCGTAACGGCGATGCTGGGAAAAACGATCCGGACGAAAAACCGGCTGTATTCCGGCTTTGCGCTGGACGTGCCGGACGCGGTGCGGACGGAACTCGTCGAGGCCGACCGTTTTATCGGACAGGACGTGACGATCCGGCTGACGCAGGGCGAAGCGTCGACCTTCGATAAATTCGTCTTTAACTGCGCGGAGAAGGAGCCGTCGGCGACGAACGATCAGCTGTGGAGCGCGGGGCTGCGGCATACGAAAGCTTACGTCAGCGCAAGCTACGCGGATCTGGAACGGCGGCAGGCGGATTACTGGGAGAATGTATGGAAGGAATCGGACATCGTCATCGAAGGCGATCCCGACAATCAGCAGGGCATTCGCTTCTGCATTTTCAACCTGTATCAGACGTACCACGGCGACAATCCGGGCTTCAACATCGGAGCGAAAGGGCTGACGGGAGAGGCATACAGAGGGCTGGCCTTCTGGGATACCGAGTCCTATTGTTTGCCGTTCTACATTTTCAACAATCCGCGAGCCGCCAAGAGCCTGCTCGAATTCCGCTACAAGTCGCTGCCCCATGCGCTGGAGCGCGCGAAGGAGCTCGACTGCGCCGGCGCCTTCTACCCGATCGCGACGATCGACGGCACGGAAAGCTGCGATCTCTGGCAGCACTCGAATCTTCAGCTTCATGTCGGCACGGCGGTCGCCTACGGCATTCGCCACTATGTCGGCATGACGGACGATCTCGAATTCCTGTACGGCAAAGGGCTGGAAATGCTCGTTCAAATCAGCCGCTTCTACGCGACTCGCGGACAATGGGGACAGAAAACCGGGCTGTACGGCTATTTCGGCGTCATGGGGCCGGACGAATTCCAGCTCATGGTCAACAACAACTGCTATCTCAATCTGATGGCGAAAAAGCTGTTCGAGTATACGCTGGAGGTCATCGGCCGCATGTCCCGGGAAGCCGGGGAAGCGTTCGAAGCACTGGCCGGACGGCTCGGCCTGACCGAAGACGAGCAGGCCGATTGGAGGCTCAAGGCGGAGAAGATGAAAATTCCGCAGGACCCCGAGACCGGCATTTACGAGGAGCACGACGGCTTCTTCGATATGCCGCATCTCGACATCCATTCGATTCCGGTGACGGAATTTCCGCTTTATTCGCATTGGTCGTACGATCGCCTGTACCGGTACGACATGATCAAGCAGCCGGACGTGCTCATGTTCCTATTCCTGTATAGCGGAGATTATCCGTTGGCCGAGAAAATCGCCAACTACGAGTATTATGAGCCGCGCTGCATCCACGAGTCTTCGCTCTCGCCTTCCATCCACTCCATTCTGGCGGCGGAGATCGGGAAAGGCGAGGAAGCCTACCGGTTTTTCGAATTCGCGACCCGGCTCGATCTGGACAACTACAACCGCAACACACGCGAAGGTCTGCATACGACCTCCATCGCCGCCGCCTGGATGAACATCGTCTACGGCTTCGGCGGCATGCGGTCCGACGGCGACCGTCTCGTTCTGCGGCCGACGATTCCGGCGCAATGGGACCGCTACAGCTTCCCGATCTCGTACAAGGAATCGAAGCTGCTCGTCGAGGTCGACAAGCATCAGGCTTCCATTAAGGTCGTCTCCGGCCGCCCGGTCGACCTTACGATCTACGGGCAGGCGCTCAGCGTCGATTCCTCCGGCGTGACAGTCGAGCTCAAGCAGCTCGTTTGATCGCAAAAGAGAGGCTGCCTTCCTAAGAAAGACAATTTGAATGATCAGGATAAAAATAGGGGGATGTATCTTCCGGAGAGCGAAGCGCCTGCCTCATACGGTCATGAAATTACCCTGTTACGGGTTAATCGATTCCTAATTTCATGACCGTATCAGCAGCGCAGGAAGATACATCCCCCGGTAGTATTCATCGATTGTTCAAATTGTTGCTTTCATCGATCTCTAGGGAAGGATAAGCACAAACGCGGGCCGGGTCGCTTCGGCGAGATGGACCGCCTCCGGCTTGCCGCGGGACGACACGATCGTCTCGCGATAACCCGTCTCTGTTCGAAGCCGGCCGCCAACGTCCGCCAAAGAGGGTTAACGAAAAACAAAAAAACGGCATCTCTGCCGTTTTGTCTGCAATATGCTGGTGGGTTCTCAGGGGTTCGAACCCTGGACCTGATGATTAAGAGTCACCTGCTCTGCCAGCTGAGCTAAGAACCCGCATGTAAGTGATTAAAGGCTGAGTCGCTAGGCTCTTCGCTACAAGCGAAACGCTCTACCGTCCTGAACAAAATCACAAAAATTATTATAATACGCACGGGGGAGCGATGTCAATAGGACAAGCTGCAAATAATATAGACAATAAAATCGTCCGCAATGCCGCGCCGGTCCAGTCCGGTTCGACGCTATTCTTCCCCGGTCAGCGCGCTGCCCATTGCCCATATTTTTTCCACGTTGACCGGATCGGTCGCATAGGCAGGATAACTTCCGGAGCCGAAAATGTTTTTTAATTGCGCAAAGCCCGTTTCCCTCGTCGACGCCCGAACGATTTCCCTTCGATGGTTAAAAAGCTTTCCGGTCGCGTCCTTATATTGTTCGGAGGTGCAAATAAGGTAATAGTTGTCGGCCATGCCCGACGGCAAAGGATTGGTCAGATTTTGAGCCCGCGCAAGCGCTCTCCAGAAGGGGCTCATCTTTCGAATCGTCTCCTGCGATATTTTCACACGATTGATTTGCAGCGCATTGACCTTGATCCCCCGGCTCTTTAGCTGCTCGGCCAGTTTGAAGGTTAGCATCAGCAGCGCCATTTTCGAGTCCCCGTACATCTTATAGACGCTGTAAGGCCGGGTATCGCGGAATTCGCCTTGCAGATTATCAAACTCGATTTTCCTTTTCGGGTCGAAAAAATGCTTAATATTTGTCGTGCAGGCGTTCAGGATTCGAGGATCTTGCGACTTTCCCAACTGGTCAGCCAATAAACGCGTCATCAGAAGGGGACCGAATACGTTCGTGGCGAACGTCAGCTCGATATGCTCGGGACTGAGCTTATACGTTTTCTCGCCATGATTGAGATAGGCGGCGTTGTGGATCAGAATATCCAGCCTCGGATAGTTGGCCGCGAACGTTGAGCAGAAAGCGCGAACGGACTCAAAGGAAGAGACGTCCAGCTCCAATAAATCGATATTCGTGCTGCGGGAAACTGCGGCTATTTCTTGCTGTGCTTGTTGGCTTATCGCCCTATTGCGACACGCCATGACCACCCGAAACCCTTCCGACGCGAACTTGATCGCCGCCGCTTTGCCGATCCCCGAATTTGCTCCGGTAATGATTACGATTCCTTCTTTCATCCCGGCCCTCCCGCTTTGCGCTTCAGCGCAGCGCTTTATATATATCGTATGATATATATCATTTATTATACATCAAATCGAAAAGCGTACAACCCTGGCATCTTGGCATAGCGGCAGGGATTTTATGCGGATTCCTTCAACCATTGGAAGGGCGTCGTCTCCACAAACAGATCCGGATTGACCGGAACGTCATGCGCCCAAAAAGCGAAATGCAGATGGGGGCCGGTAGAGAAGCCGGTTGAACCGACGAGGCCGATGATATCGCCTTTTTTCACCGTATCGCCGGCGGCTACCTGAAGCTCCGACAAATGCGCGTACTGGGAAAACAGACCCAGCCCATGATCGAGATAAATCGTGTTGCCCGATAAATACAATTCGTCCGCCAGCGCCACTCCCCCGTCATTCACCGCCTTAATCGGCGTTCCTTGCGGAACAGCCAGGTCGATGGCCATGTGCGAATTGCTCAGCTTGCCGTTTACGTAACGCGTATACCCGAAGGGGGTCGACAAACGTCCTTCGAGCGGCACGATAAACTCCGAATCGAACAGGAAGGTCGCAGCCGAATTCGCCCGGGCCGCGCCGACCTTCTCCTGGTCGGCCTGAATCCGCTCCGTATTCTCGCGCATGCTCTCCATCTGTTTCGAGACTTCCAGATGCTGCGTCTTGAACTCCTTCTCCTCCACGATCAACCGGCCGTCTCCAATCTCGTATAATCCCGGCTCCATCGACCGCGAGATAGGAAGATATGTGAAATACCCGGCTTTATAGGGCTGAAGCTTGTACGTCTTCCCTTGCCATTCCAGCTCTCCCGGCTCGCCGTGACGCACGAGCACGACGTCCCCAGGAAACGTTCGATCCGGCAGCAGGGTCCAGCCCGGCTTTATCGCCTTCCGCGCCAACTCTGGCGATCCGTACAGAGCCGCTTCTTCCGCCCTGCCCTCGCGCCTGTTCTTCTCTTCCTCCATCCTTGCGCGCAGATCGGCTGTCACCTCGTCGTGCCAGGTCTGCCCGCCGTCGACGGTAACCAGCAGCGGCATCCCCAGTCCGCTTCCTTCCGCTGCCAGCGCCCAGCCGATTTGTCCGGAGACGGGCTGCGCCCGCTTCACCGCGAGCTGCCGGCCCTCGTAATCGATAGTCTCGCCGGGCAAGAATTCGGTATAGGCCGCCTCGATCGCGCGTATCGCCCGCTCAACCTCGTCCGCAAGCTTCTCTGCGTCTCCGTCGGCTTCCTTTGCCCCGGTTCCGTCTTCGTCCACCGGTTCGCGCCAGTCCGGTCCCGCCGGCCGCCAATGAACGCCTCCGTCCTCGGTCACCATGATTGCGCCATCGGCATACCGAAACCACCCCGCATCCAGATCAAGCATGCGAAAATCGACGATATCCTGCGCCTGCGGGGCCGCATCCGCCTGCGAAGCCGATGGCATCGCATCCGCTCCGTCCGCAGTCGCGGTTGACGCCGTCCCATCCGACTTTGCGTCCGGCATGGAGCTGCCCTGATCGTATAGCAGCCAGCCGACTCCCAGCACCGCAACCAGCGCCACTCCCAGCAATATCCGCCTCTTCATTAAGCACAATCCTCCTTGAGGTAAATCACGGTAGTTCAATTATAGGTGGCTCCGCATGCCGATATTTTTCGCAAGCGATATACCTTTTCAAATACTCTCTAGGTTGTGATCGCAAACGTAAACATACGTTCCACTAATGCCGCGGGTAAGAAAAACCGCATACGTATTTAAGATATACTTCTTTAATTCCTTGTCAGCTGCTCCTTGTCCACTTTAATCGCATGATCGTCCGAGCAATCGCAAGGTTGTATCGCAAACCTATTTTCCTCCGTGGAATTCGATCTCTTATTTGTCATATTATCTCTCGATTTAATTGGGAGAACAACCTCCGCTTTCGGCTAAAACGCAAAAAACTACGGCCGACCAGTTGACGTACATGAACTCGCCAGAATCGAAATAGATTAACCCCCGCCATGACATTACCCGTGCTTCGACACACAATTCCTTCGAGCCAAAATCGGTTGAAGCCGCCCAGTAACGGCCTGTCAGAACGCTAAAAGCGGGCAGCTGCCCGAATGGGCTTGCGTAACGGCCTGTCAGAACGCTAAATGCGGGCAGCTGCACGAATGGGCTTGCGTAACGGCCTCCCTGACCGCTAAATGCGGGCAGCTGCACGAATGGGCTTGCGTAACGGCCTCCCTGACCGCTAAATGCGGCCAACTGCACGAATGGGCTTGCTTAACGGCCTCCCTGACCGCTAAATGCGGCCAACTGCACGAATGGGCCCCTGCCGGGCCGTAAAGAGGGGTGGTTGAGTAGGGGTTCGCGCTTCCTTCGAGTTCATGTATGCGAATTGGTCGGTCATAGAAAAAATGCACGTCCCTATCTAAAGAACATGCGCGCTTAAATAGCCGGAATACAGGAAAATCGCCATGTTCGGCTTGAACACGGCGATTCATTGTCCCCGGCATTGGCGCTTCCGCATGCGAGCCGGTGGCGCCTTCAAAGGCCGAGCGCCTTGTTGCGATCGGCAAACTTGGCGCTGCTCGTAGACATGGGCGCCGACTTCGGTGCGGTCGGATCGAGGTAACGCTTGGCGCTGTTGACGGCTATCGCCGCGTCCGAGATCGCCCCGGCGATCAGATGCAGCTTGCTCGGATAGTTGGCCGCGTCGCCCGCGACGAAGACGCCCGGCAGCCGGGTCGCCAGCCGCTCGTCCGCGTCGAAATTCCAGGATGTCTTCTCCAATCCCCAGCGGACAATCGGGCCGTATTCGCTGCGCGTCCCGTGATCGACGAGCACCTCGTCGACCTCCATCCGTTCCCGCTCCCCCGCAAAATCGCCCTCCCCGTCGACCCGCGCGATCGTCACGGCTTCGATCCGGTTCCCGTCCCCGTGGAGCCGTTCGACGACGAACGGCGCGCGATACTCAACCGAAGGAGTCGGCCGGCTCCGGTCGCTTGGCTGCAAATCAGCGCGACCTCGCACAACAACGACGCGAGCCGCCAGCGCCGCCAATTCTTCGATTCGGACGGCGGAGACATTGCCGCTTCCGCAGCAGGACAGCAGCACGGTTTTGCCGCGCAGCCGCCCCGGGTCCGCCGTCGCCGCATAATGCAGGTTCGCCGCTTCGTACCGCTGCGCCCCTTCGATCTCCAGTCTTCTTGGCTGCGGCACGCCATGGCCAAGAGCCAAAATCAGCGCGCGGGTATGATGCCGCTCCCCGGACGCGGAGACGACCGTCATCGTCCCGTCCTCCCGCCGCTCAAGCTCGGCGATACGCTGCCCGAGCACGATCGTCGGCTCGAACGTTCGCGCCTGGCGGATCATCTGCTCGATCAGCCGCGCGCAGCGAATCGGCGGCACGCCCCCGACGTCCCAGACCGTCTTGTCCGCATACGAGCGCAGCCGGCCGCCAAGCTCGCTGCCCGCTTCGATAAGCTTGACGCTCATATCGCGCAGCCCGCCGTAAAAAGCGGCATACAGCCCGGCCGGCCCGCCTCCGATAATCGTGACGTCGAACCTCTCCATCCGGTCGGCCATGCCTCCTTCCTATTTGGGTCCATACGCCCGTCCCAGGCGAAATAGCAAATACATAAAGAACGGCGCGCCGACCGCCGCCGTGAACACCCCCGCGGGAATGTCCATTGGCAGAAACAACGTCCTCCCCGCCATGTCCGCCAGCAGCAATACAAGCGCGCCCACCAGCGCGGACACCGGAATAACCAGACGATAATCGTTCCCCGTCAGCCTGCGGGCGATATGCGGGGCGAGCAGCCCGATGAACGACATCGTGCCGGCGACGCCGACCGAAGCGCCGGCGAGCGCAACGCTGCCGAACAAGACCGCCATCCGGCTAAGCTGGAGCCTGCCGCCCAGCCCGACGGCCGCCTCGTCTCCAAGCGATTGCACGTTTAACGAATGCGCAAATCGCAGCGACAACGGAATGAACACGGCGACCCACGGCGTCAGCATTCGAATGTAGCTCCAATTCGTTCCGTAAATGCTGCCCGTCATCCAATTAAGCACCTGCGCCGCCAAATAGGCCGGACCGCTGATGAGCAGGAACGCCGTCAGCGCGCTTAACGCCGTCGACAGGCCGATGCCGATCAGAACGAACCGGAACGGCGTAACGCCCTTTTTCCAGGAGAGCGCATAATGAATCCATACAACGACAAAAGCTCCCGCGATGGCGACGAGCGGCACCAGATGGATGCTGTAGCCCGTAAACAACGTCATAAAAGCGACGACCGCAACCGAAGCTCCCCCCGTTACGCCCGCAAGATCGGGCGAGGCGAGCGGATTGCGGACGATGCCCTGCAGGAGCGCGCCGGCAACCGCCAGCGCCGCTCCGATCAGAATGGCCCCGACGATGCGCGGCATTCGCAGCTGCATCACGATAAGGTCGCTGCTCCCGGAATTGCGTCCCAGCAGCGACAGGAAAACCTCGCCGAGCGGAACTCTGACGCCGCCGACCGCCAGCGATATGGCAGCAACCGCCGCGGTCAGCAGGCTCAGCGTCGACAGAACGGCAATCGCTTTGCTTCGTCGCGATCTAATCATGGCGCCTCCCTCTCGCAACGCGAATCAGGAACGGTACGCCGATCAGCGCCATCGCGACGCCTACGGGCACCTCCTTCGGCAGCAGAATAAGCCGCGATGCCGTATCCGCCGCGACCAGCAGAATTGCGCCGGTCAGCGCGCAATAAGGCAGCAGCCAGCGATGGTCGCTGCCTGTCAGATGCCGGCACAGGTGCGGAACGACAAGCCCGACGAAAGCGATCGGGCCGGCCGCGGCGACGGCGCTCCCCGCCAGCAGCACGACGGCTGCCGCCGACAGCGCGCGGACGAGCCCGAGCCGCTGTCCGAGACTTCTTGCATTGTCGTCGCCAAGCGCCATCACATTAAGAGAACCGGACAGCAGCAGGGCGATCAGCAGGCCCGCCGCCATATAAGGAAGCACGATCATCAAGTGGTCCAGCTTGCGGCCGGATACCGATCCGATCATCCACAGCAGCGCGGCGTCGAGCGATTGCTTGTTGAGCAAAATGAGACCGGATGTGACGGAGGAAGCGAAGGCGGCGATAGAGGCGCCCGCCAGCGTCAGCCGGATCGGCTCGAAGCCGCCGCCTCCCGCCCCCAGCGCGAACACGCAGACCGCCGCGGCGGCCGCTCCCAGGAAGGCCGTCCACACCATGCTGCCCATCGTCATCGACGAACCGAAAGCCGTCAAGCCGACGACGATCATCAAGGAAGCGCCCGAATTGATCCCGAATACGGAAGGCGACGCCAGCGGATTCCGCGTCAGCACCTGCATCACCGCGCCCGCAACCGCCAGGCTTGCGCCTACGGCGGCAGCGATCAGCGTGCGCGGCACCCGCGAGGTTCTCAGAATCAGCTGTTCGTTGGAACCGTCGAACCGGGCGTAAGCCGTCCATATATCCGCCAGCTTATACGTATGTACGCCGAACAAGAGACTGCACGCCATACCTACCAGAAGCAGCAGCGCGCCGACCGCCAATCCGGCGACCTTCCGATTGCCGCCCTCCATCCAAACCGTCATCGCTGTCCACACTCCCGCCCGGCTGCCTGTCCGACGCCTCGGACCGTTCCTTATTCAATGCCGAAATAGTTAACCAGCTCGTCCAGCAGCAGGTTCGCGGCTTCGATGCCGCCGGACGAATTCCAGATCGCCTCGTCCACTTCGACAACTTTGTTCGCTTTGGCCACGTTCAAATTTTGGAACAACGGATCGTCCATCCACTCCTTCACCACTTGGTCCGCGTCCGTCTTGCCCGCGACTCTCGTGACGAAGTAGAACAGGACGTCGCCGTCCATGCTCGGGATCGTCTCCTTCGACATCACTTCGATCGAGGAATCCTTGTCTTGGGAAGCCGGACGGGCAAAACCCAAGTCGTTCAGAATGGCGCCGGAGAACGACAGCTTCTGATAGATGCGAACCTGGGAAGCGGAGAAACGCGCGACCGATACTTGCGTAGCCGTCTTGTCGCCGAGCTTCGCCTTGATGTCCGAGATTCGCCGATCGTAGGCCGCGAGCGCTTGCTCGCCTTCCGCCTGCTTGTCGACGGCTTCCGAATACAGCTTAAAGTTCGTCTTCCAGTCGCCGCCCAGATCCTCCGAGAACACGGTCGGTGCAATTTGCGACAGCTGCTCGTATATTTTCTCCTGCCGGGCCTTGTTGCCGACGATCAGATCCGGCTTCAGTCCGGCGATCAATTCCAGGTTCGGCTGCAGCTCGTCCCCGACGACGGTCACATCCTGCATGTCGTCTTTAATAAAGTCGTACCACGGATCGCCGACCCAGGAGGACACCGCTCCGGCCGGCTTGACGCCGAGCGCCAGCAGCGCTTCGGTCCCTTCGTTGGTCAGAATCACGACGCGCTTCGGCGTTCCGGTCAGCGTAATCTCGCCCATCGCATGCTTGACGACCCGCGGCGCTTCCGCTTCCGCTTGAGTCGGCGATGCGGCTGCGGCGGACGCCTGGCTGGACGACGGGGTCGCGGCTTCTCCCGACGCGATGGAATTCGCGTTGCCGGCCGTTCCGCAGGCGCTGGCCAAAACAAGGAAGCTTAACAACATGGCTGCTGCCATCGACGTTCTGAATCTTTTGTGCATAACTGACGTTTTCCCTCCGGTATACTGAGAATGATTATCATGATCGTTATAAATATACCGTCGGCGCAGTTTGGCGGCAATGGGATATGTGGACGGCAAGGATGGATTATGCCGACCGTTCGCTTGGCGGCGTTCCCGTTCCTGGAAAACCGTCGGCGCCACCCCTTCGATTTTCTTGAACATCCGGCTGAAATAATAGCTGTCCGAGTACCCGACGGCCTCGGCGATTTCCCGCAGCGTAAAATCGGTATCCAGCAGCAGCTCCTTCGCCCGGTCCAACCGTATGCGAATCAAATAATCGATCGGGCTCGTGCGCTGCCGGCTCTTGAACGCCCGCAGCAGCTGGCGCGGATTGCAATCGAGCGCGGCCGCCAGCGAAGCGAGCGTGATCGGCTCCCGATACCGCTCCCTCAAATAACGCGCGGCCTGCTCCGTCAGGTCCGGCTTGACCGGCCGCACCCCCTGCTCCTCCATCTGCGCAAGCAGCTCTTGCACGAATTGATAGAACGTCGTCCTGACGCGCAAAACCTCCAGCGAACCGCCCTTGCTCCAGCCCGCCGTCATCGCTTCCACCAGTCCGTACAGCGACAGCGGATAGGTCGGAGCGAACGCATACTGCAGCCGGAACGGGTTGTCGCGCTCCAGACGCTCGATCAGCTCCTGACGGGATTTTATCGGCAATAGCGCCTGATATAAAATGAGTCCGTACTCGAACCGCTCTTCCGCCTCGATGTCGAGACAAAGCCCCTTCCCGCCATGCAGCACGTTAAACCGTTCCGCCCGCGCCGGCTTCCCGTCCAGGCTCACCTTGGCGCTGCCCCGGATCACATATATAAAAGCGCTGGAAGGCAGCAAATACGATCGCAGCGCATCTCCTTGAGACATCCTCGTATGGCGTATATCGACGATCCGGATATATACCTGGTTCCACAGCGCAATCTGCGTGCCCATGTCCACCTTGTCGTTTCCTCTCCTTCTCGCTCCGCTCCGCCGACCCGGGCCGCTTGGACCGCCCTGCCCGCTGCCGGTCGGATTTTTCTTTTGATCCCATTATAATTGATAATCATTCTCATCACCAACAAAAAAGTGAATCCCTCCGAATACAAGCAAAAACGCTCTCGGCGTCCATCGGACGGGAGAGCGTTTTTGTCGGCAGAGTTAAAGCTCCTATCCGCCTCTCGATAAGACCGGCATCAACACTTCATCCACCAGGCTTGTCAAATACGCCGGCGTTACCTTTTCATCGCTGATGATATTCTCGAACCGCAAAAGGTTAAAGGGCAAATTCATCTGCATCGTTGTAAACTCATGCGAGATTTCCCCGTTCCGCTTGGCATATTCCTCAATCTTCTTCATGACCTCTATATTACTGCTCCGGGCCTGCGAGGCCCATACCTGGAACTGCTCGTTATTCCGGCTTAATTCGGTCAGCATGGCGCTAAGCATCTTCGGCCCCACGGCCTCGAAAAAACGCTGGTAGAGGCGTACGAGAGCCAATAAATTGGCGCGCAGGCTCCCCTGATCCCGGAACAAATCGTTTATTCTGCCTCCAAGAGCCTGAATCGTTTTGTATCGAACCAAGGCATGCAGCAGCTCCACGGGGGTTTCATAGCGGCGATAAATGACCGTCCGGCTGGTTTCCGCCCGCTTGGCGACATGCTGAAAGGTCATGCCCTCATACCCGGTGGTCTGGATGATCTCATAAGCGGCCTCCAGAATCGCCGCCTCCAATTCCTCTCCCCGTTTGCGTTCGTTCTTCATTGCCCTTTCCCTCCCGCGACTTCCTGCAATCAGTTTACCACACCTTAAGATACATATTGTACTTTATATGCGATAGAGGTATACTCGTTTCGTAGATAAGATACAATTTGAACCTTATTGAGAGTTGGAGAGGATGGATAGTATGGGAAAGAAAAAAGGAGAGAAGCTGCCGAAGGATCTGGTTCGCATCGCGCTTGTGCTGGTGCTTGGAGCCATCGCCCCGATGCTGGATACCACGATGGTGAACATTGCGCTGAACGATTTCGGCCGGGATTTTCATGCCTCGCTCGACACCGTCCAGTGGATTATGACGGGGTATGTGTTGGCGATGGGAATCGCCGTTCCCTTCTCCGGGTGGCTGGTTCAGCGCTTTGAAGGGAAATCCGTCTATCTCGCCGCTGAGCTGCTGTTCCTGATCAGCTCCCTGCTCGCGGGATTTTCCTGGAATGTCGAAAGCCTGATTGCGTTCCGGCTTGTTCAAGGGTTCGCCGCAGGGCTGATTATTCCGCTGCTCACCACGCTGCTGGTACAGACAGCGGGACAGAACAATATGGGGAAATTGATGGCCATCGTGGGCCTGCCGATCATTCTCGGTCCCATCCTCGGGCCGGTCATCGGCGGGTTGATCGCGGAATACGTCTCGTGGCGCTGGATCTTCTTCGTGAATGTTCCGGTCGGACTTATTGCCATGTATTTTATCCGCATGAAGCTGCCGCGTTTCCCGGCCTCCGACAGACGGGCTGCGCTGGATTGGATCGGCATTCTGCTGCTGGGCGGACTCTCCGCCAGTTCTATCTACGGGATCTCGCAGGCTGCGTCAGGCTCCGGATTCGGCAATGCGGCCACGATCGGATTCCTGGCGTCGGGCGTCGTTTTGACCGTCGTTTATGTCTTGTACGCCTTGGCCCGTCCCGCTAAAGCGATCGTCCCTTTGCGCCTGCTGCGCTTCCGGAGCTTCACCGCCTCCGTCTTTGCCTTGTTCCTGGCGGGTACCGGGATGAACGGGGCGATGCTGCTGCTGCCTTTATTTTTTCAAAACATCCGGCACGACACGGTTATCCTCGCCGCGCTCTCGCTGGTCCCTCAAGGCCTGGGCATGCTGCTCGCCAGACCTCTGATCGGGACGCTGACAGACAGGATCGGGGCCAAAATTGTCGTATTGTGCGCCCTTGCGATTACGTTGGTCGGAACGATTCCATTCGTCTGGTTCTCGGCAGGCGTTCCTTACTGGGTGATCGGCGTCGTGCTGTTTGTCCGGGGCATCGGGATTGGCGGGATTACGATCCCCGTGATGACGGATGCCTATACGGGGCTCTCTCGCCAACAAATCCCGCAAGCGAGCGTCGCCACGCGCATTATTCAAAATATTGGCGGAGCCTTCGGATCGGCCGTGCTGGCCACGGTTGTCGCCAATCAGATGAATCAAGCCGTCCCCGATCTCGCTCATCCGGCTTCCGCTTACCAAACCGGCTTCCTTGTCGCCAGCGCAGTAACGGCAGTCATGGTCGTTCCCGCCTTGTTTTTGACGAATAAAGCCAAAGCAGGAGCCGGAGCCAACATGTAAATGGGGACCGCTCTGCACGAAAGCGGCGGCCTGGAGAACGCAAAAAACGGCATCACTGCCGTTTGCGCTTAAGGTATGGCGGAGCCCGAAGAATCGAACGATTGGATGACGCTAACTCTTTCCCTTGGCCGCGATCTGCCGGGCAACGCGTTCCCCGAGCTCCGGGCACGCTTGGGCCAGATAACCTATCACAATCCGCTGCAGCTCCGGCACGGCAGCTCCAAGATCGGAGGCAATGTTGTGGACGAGGTGCTCCTGAAGCACGGGCGACAGCGAGTTGTAAAATTGCCCCGGCTGCGTGAAGTCGTCCCCTTTGGGAGGCGCGGTACGCTCGAGCCGCCCTGCCACATAGTGGCCGGTGCCGCTTGTTATCTCGTCCGACGGCTTCCAGTTCGCCTGATGGTTGATCGGGATGCTGCGGAAATCCGGCCCCAACCGAAAACGCTGCGAATCCGTATAAATATTGGCGCGGCCTTGAAGCACTCTGTCGAATGAAAACTCGGCGCCCTCCAGCATATTGGACGGGGAAAAGGCCAGCTTCTCCACCTGCTCCTTATAATTGTCGGGATTGCGGTTCAGCACCATCCTGCCGACCGGAAGCAGCGGGTACTGCCGAGCATCCCACACTTTCGTATCGTCCAGCGGATCGAACGGCAGCGCAGCTTCGTCCTGCGGATTCATAAGCTGAACATACAGCCCATATTCGACCTGCTTTCCTTGGGCAATGGTGTCATAGAGATCCTTGCCCGCGTAATCCGGGTTCTCGCAGGCGAGCCGCGCCGCCTCCTCGCTATCGATATACTGCGCGCCGGCTAACGGAATCCAGTTGTATTTCACATAAGTACGGACATCCTGCCCGTTCTTCCAAACATAAGTGCTCACGCTGTAACCCGGAATGTGACGAAAGCTCTTGATCGTTCCCAGGTCTGAGTACAGCTGCAGCACGAAATGCGTCGCTTCCGGATTTTTCGCGTAGAAGCTCCAGAACCGGTTGGGATCCATCAGGTTGTTGACGGGCGACGGGTTGAGGGCGCTGACCGTCTCTGCAAACCGCATCGGGTCCCGAATCGTAAACACGGGAAGATGGTTGCATATTAAGTCGAAGATACCTTGCTCGGTATAAAATTTAGTCGAGAACCCGCGTACATTGCGCGAAGTGTCCGGCGTTCCTTTGTTGCTGGCCGCCAGCGAGAATCGGACGGCGACGGGTACTTGCTGGCCCGGACGCTGGAGGAAACAAAGCTTCGTGTAAGCCGCCATCGAGTTAATCGTCTCGAAATAACCGAAGGCTCCGAAGCCCTTCACATGCAATGGGCGCTCCCGCAGGGTCTCGTGGATAAACGTTTCGTTTTTTTCATGCAGCATCGTGTCTTGCTCCAGAATCGGGCCGCGCTCTCCTACCGTCTGCGAGTAACGCTCCGGATGAGGACCGCCCTTCCATTGCGAAGGAGCCGTTCCTTGCCAGCTTTGATTGTTCGTCTGATCGCGCGAGTTCCTGTCGTCCATTCCTCGACCTCCATGTCTACATTCTCATCCATATGTATGCATGGCCATAGGGAGTTATGACTGCGCGCCCAATCGCGTCCAATGCCGATGCAAGGGAAAATAAAAACGGCATCTCGAATGATTAATGTGTCTAAAATTACCTCGCAGTTATAGTTTTTGCAAGTCAATTCATCTGGTTTTATTGGAGCGCCAATTTTTCAGTGGCGGTGGTATATTTTTTACAAAGATCCCAACGATTCTTAGGAAAACTTGCTATCTGCTTCTCAACCTTTTCACTGTGAGCGTCAGAATGAAGGCTTGCGTTTTCCAAACGCTATCGATGATTTTCGGCCTGCAGGCGGTCGTAGTCAGCCGGAATCAAATTCAATTTTATTTATATAAATTTCTCTATTCGTTTCCTGCTTTTGAGCTATTTCGTAACCCCCTTCAGACATTGTTGATAAAATGCAAAATAAAAACTCTTCCCGAGAGAAGTGCTTGTTTGATGCACGCTGCGGTCGAGTGGACTCGAACCGGATCGGCCTCAGCGGTCTCTCGCCGGCTCGCACGCCGCCCCCGCCGATGATAATTACTCAGGACCGAGCAGGTAAATCGCAGATTCCAATGCCAGGGCAAGCTATGTTCCCGCGCTCCGCAAAATGTTGGCTGCCAACTCGTCGCCGGCATCCATAGCCTTCGACAAATCCGCGGCCATAATTTCGTTTATTCGCTTCGTCGGGATACCATTCGGATAACAGGGAACGCCGGCTGCCGCCATCTCCCGTTCCGCTTCCCTGAACTCTTCAACTTTGAAAAGGATGAAAGACTTTTATATATCATCGTTTCTTCATACTTCGTCCCTAAAAAATAGCTGCTCTCTCTCCCCGAAAGGGGGAAGAAGCAGCTATAACTAACAAAATCATAAAGAAGCCCTCGGCGAGGCCATGGGAAAAAGCTGCGGATAGGCGGTATACCGTTTGCACCCAGCAGCCAGCACCCAGTCGCGCTCTTTGTCAGTCGGCGACTTTTTTAATACACTCGATCAGCCGGTTCTCAATCTCCGCCGCAATATCCATCAATTGTTCGCTTTCCATCAGTCCAATTAAAGCCGTCGGTCTCGGAATGCCTACTTTGGTAACGCCATTTTCCTCATATACCGCCACCTTGCACGGAAGAAAATATCCGGCCAACGGACTTACGGATACTACGCGTTTGGCTTCGATGGGGTTACACACCTCTAGAATGTGATATATCCGATCGAACTCGACGCCCTTCTCCAGCAGCTTTTCCTTCATGTCAACCTGCCACAATACACCAAACTTTTCCGACTTTAAGCTGTCTATAACGGCATTGATGGCCTGCTCGGGCGTCTTTTTCGTTTCGACCGTATAATGGAACATGGGATATTTTCCTCCTGTCTTTATACTGGTGTTCACCTTATCAGGTCATCGACTCTTCACAAGCAGTTCGATGGCTTCTTTCACAATAGCCCCGGTATCTTGGCCTGCTTCCAGCTCGGCCAAAATGCACTGCTGCAAATTCTCGGCGACGATCTGGGCAATCGCTTTGTCCGAAGCGTTGCGTACCGCCGAAAGCTGAGCGACGACTTCCTTGCAAGGTTTGCCTTCCTCCATGAGCCGAAGCACGCCGCGTACTTGTCCTTCAATTCTGCGCAGGCGGACCTTCAATTCCTCCGTATAGGTATAATTCATCCCCGCATCACCCCGTTTAATCGTCTGAAATCGCACATACCCCTATAGGTATTATAGTGAAAGGCAATGTCTCAAACAAACGATTCGAAACAGCCTATTTGCGAATTAACTTGCCATTCCAGCCACCAAGCCCGCCTTGCAGGTGCGCGAGGTCCTGGCAGCCATTCTTCCGCAAAATTTGAGCTGCTGTTTTACTGCGCATTCCGCTTTGGCAATAGAGAAGAAGCGGCTGGTTCGGCGGAACCATCTTCGCCGCGGAAGCCGTGCATAACCGCAATCATTCGGGAAACTCTAATCCTGTCATGGATTTTTTCGGTAGAAGGGAGTCGCGCAGATTGCCGAGCCAGCGTCAGGAAAAGATTTTGGCCATCGTCTGCTTTGCCGTTGCGGCCATTCTACTGCTCTCATTCTTGCGACATTTGATCTGAACCGCTCAAGGAGTTGAATTATTCGTTGCCTGCTTACGATCCCGTACTCTATGCCCGGATATTGACATTCGCTACTTTGGCCTTTCATATTGTCTTTGCTACAGTTGGCGTCGGCGTGCCGATTCTGCTGGCGCTGGCCGAATGGATCGGCATCCGACGCAAGGACCCCCACTACCTGCTCATGGCCCGCCGCTGGGCGCGGGGCTATACGATTACCGTCGCCGTGGGCGTAGTGACCGGAACGGCTATCGGCCTGCAGCTCAGCCTGCTGTGGCCTGCCTTTATGGAGATGGCCGGTCAGGCAATCGCGCTTCCGTTGTTTATGGAAACGTTCGCTTTTTTCTTCGAAGCCATCTTCCTTGGCATTTATCTGTATACATGGGATCGCTTCAACAACCCGATGATTCATTTTCTGCTCCTCATACCGGTCGTTCTCGGCTCGAGCGCCTCGGCCTTCTTCATTACGACGGTTAACGCCTTCATGAATTCGCCCGTCGGCTTTCGGCTGGAGAACGGCATTCTGACCGACGTGCAGCCGCTCGTTGCGATGTTCAATCCGGCCACGCCGAGCAAGGTCAGCCATGTCTTGCTGAGCGCCTACCTCACCGTAGCCTTTATTCTGGCCGCCTTCGCGGCGCGGGGACTTCTGCGGAACCGCAGGCATGAGTATTACCGCAAGTCGCTGAAGCTTAACATGATCGCGGCGGCGGTTTTCGCCTTGGGGACAATCGCAGTCGGAGACTTGTCGGGCAAATACTTGGCCGAATATCAACCGGAGAAACTCGCGGCGGCCGAATGGCATTTCGAGACATCGCGAAGCGCCCCGCTCATCGTGGGAGGCATTCTCGACAAGGAAACCCGGCGTGTCTCTTTTGGGCTGAAGCTGCCCTATATGCTCAGTTTCCTGGCACATGCCGATCCGCATGCCGAAGTCATCGGCCTGGACCGGTTTCCGGATGACGAAGAGCCGCCGCTTGTCATTCATTATTACTTCGATCTGATGGTCGGAATCGGCATCTATTTGCTGATTGTATCTGCGCTGGCTGCCATCGGGAGCGGCTGGCGCAGATTCAAAACGCTGGCGGATAATCGCTTGCTGCTGAGAGGCGTATGGCTCGGAGGACCGCTCGCGATGCTGGCGATCGAGTTGGGATGGATGTTCACCGAGAGAGGAAGGCAGCCCTGGATTCTCGTTGGCTTCATGAAGACAGGCGAAGGCGCCACGACGTCCGAACACGTCGACCTGATGCTGGTGCTGTTCTGCTCGCTGTATTTGATGCTCGGCTTGACCGTGGTGCGCGTGCTGAGCCGCATGTTCGCCAATCGTCCGCCCGAAGCGGAATTGAATGATCCCGTGGCGCCGAGATTGAGCGCGCAGATTGAAGAAGAGTCGGAGGAACCGGAATCATGAGCTACGAACTGATCGGCATTGCGGTACTGTGGACGTTTCTGTTCGGTTACCTGATCGTCGCCTCCATCGATTTCGGCGCGGGGTTCTTCAACTATTACAGCACGGTTACGGGGAAAAATCATCTGGTCGGGAAAGTGATTTACCGTTACCTCTCTCCTTTCTGGGAAGTCACAAATGTGTTCCTTGTGTTTTTCTTCGTCGGCGTCATCGGCTTTTTTCCCCGCACTGCTTACTATTACGGAACAGCGCTGCTCATACCGGGCAGCGTGGCCATTATCATGCTCGCGATCCGCGGTGCTTACTATGCTTTCAATACGTACGGCTTGTCCCAGCATCGCAGCTACATGTTTCTCTACGGGGCAACCGGCGTGCTTATTCCGGCGGCACTCTCGACCGTGCTGACGCTTTCGGAAGGCGGTTATATCGAAGAAGTACCTGGCATCGCCGGCGGTTCGCGAATTCGTCTCGACTATGCCGAGCTGCTGCTGAGCAGTTACTCCTGGAGCGTCGTGCTGCTCGCTGTCGTGAGCGTGCTGTACATATCGGCCATGTTTTTGACCTATTATGCGGCATCCGCCAAGGATGCGGCGGCTACCGAGCAATTGCGGCGGTATGCACTCGCCTGGAGCCTGCCGACGATCGTCAGTTCCTTGTTCGTGTTCATCTCCATTCGGGAACACAGCCGCTGGCATTTTGACCATATGATCCGATGGAGCCCGATGTTCGTTCTCTCGTTTTGTTGCTTCGCCGGTGCCGTCGTGCTGGTCTGGCGGCGCATACGATACGGCGCCGCCTTCGGCCTCGTTATGCTGCAGTTCGCATTTGCCTTCTACGGCTACGGGGCAGCGCATCTCCCTTACCTTCTGTATCCTTATCTGAATATCAAAGACAGCGTGACCGGCGACGCAATGGCCTGGGCGTTGATCATCGCTTTTATCGCCGGATTTTGCCTGCTCCTTCCTTCCCTCATCCTGCTGATGCGCCTGTTCCTCTTCGATGCCAAGTACGTGCAGGACAAGCTCATTCTCGAGCAAGGCAAGGAACGAGCCGAATAGGATACAGTACAATTTCAAGCAATCGCTCAGGGGCTCAACTTTTACGGATTTTTCTGAAATTGCGGATCGTGGTGAGAGAGTAACGAAGGAACAACCGGGGAAAGCATCTGTACAAGAAGGTCAACACACCTACGTAGGACGGGAAAGCAATGATCGCGCGATTTTTCTCGACTCCCCGCAGTACAAGACGGGCTGCTTGCTGCGGGTCAACCATTTTGGCGAGGATTTGCGAAATGACATCCGCAGAGTCGGCGTTGAAAGTGCGCATGTTGTCGATCATGGAAGTGCGGATATAGCCGGGGCAGATAACGCTTACTTTAATGCCCAAATCCAAGCCTTCGCAGCGCATGGTCTCCGACAACCCGACAACACCGAATTTCGCCACCGTATAGGGCAGATTGGTCGGACCCGGCACGAGGCCGAAGCCGGAAGCGGTGTTCACAATATGCCCATAGCCTTGTTTTGCCATGACTTGAAAGGCATAATGAGACCCGTGAAGAATACCGGTCAAATTAACGTCCAATACCTTCTTCAATTCATCAAGCGGCAAGTCCCGAAACTCGCCAACTACCGTTATGCCGGCATTGTTGAACATATAATCCAATCTTCCGTATTGCGCCAATGCTGCATCAATAAGAACTTCTATCGATTTGGAGTCTGTCACATCCACATAGGAAGCGATCGCCGTACCGCCATGATTCGAAATCTTCTGTGCGACATCCCGCGCGGCTTCTTCATTCAGGTCGGCAATGACCACGCAAGCTCCCCGATCCGCTAATTGGCTGCATACTTCCCGACCAAGCCCAGACCCGCCGCCTGTAACCAAACAAACCTTCTCGCGAAAGATACTCATTTTGCATTCATCTCTCCTACCGATTTTGTTTCGCCCGTTCGAGACATTTCTCCCATTATTATACACGAAACGCGAGTAGGCTGAGCAGTGTATGGCTTGGAACCCCTGTCAAGACAGCAGATCAAGAAAACTTTATCCGATACCTGTTGGAAAACGGATACGCCCGTCATCCCGTAAATGGACGGATTCGCAAATAAAAAAAGAGCCTGCCGTTTGCAAGCTCACTGAATCTTCCATTCACGGTAGCGGACGAACCCCGACTTTATCCTTTTATCGCCCCCTCAGCTATACCTTGAACAATGTAACGTTGAAAAAGCAGGTAGAATACAATTACAGGCAGAGAAGTTAATACCAGAATCGCCAAAATGGAGGACCACTCCGTGTTATAAGCACTAAAAAAGCTGCTTGCCGCAAGGACAAGTGTATAGTTGTCATAATTGGTAATCATGATGAGAGGAAGCATAAAATCATTCCAGATCCACAGCAAATCGAGGATCGCAACGGTCATCGTAATGGGCATCAACAACGGGAAAATAATATAGATGAAGATTTTGAACTGGCCGTGGCCATCCATTTGGGCTGATTCTTCTAACTCACGCGGAATGGATTTAACAAAACCATGGTAAAGGAATACCGCGAAATTTACGCCAAGTCCGGTATAGATAAGCGGCAAGCCATAGATAGAGCCGTTAATTCCGACTAACTTGGATATCTCGATCAAGGAAAACATAATGGAGAAAAAAGGGATCAGCATAGATCCGACAAACAAGAAGAATAAAAAAGCGCTTAGTCTGCCGGGAACCCTCGACAATTTATAACCCGCCAAGGAGCCGCAAACGATAATACCGATCAGGGACAATAAAGTAATAATAAAGGTATTATAAAAATTATGCAGAAGATGAACTTCCGTTAGCACATGCGTATAATTCTCCCAATGCAGCTTCCTCGGAAGCGACAGCACGGACTTGAACATTTCTCCCTGTGTTTTTAACGAATTCATCAAGGCAAGCAGCAGTGGAAACAGGAAAAAGACGGTGATCGGCAGAAGGCAGGCGTAAATGAACAAATTGGATAAACGCTGTCTATTCGTCATGCTTCCACCTCTTTTTTCTTAAAGATGGACACCTGAATGAAGGTGATAACCAGAATAATCGTAAGCAGAATCATCGCTTTCGCTGTTGCGAAGCCAAATCGCATATCTCTTGCAAATCCCTCCTGATAAATGTTCAACGCAATGACCTCCGTGCTGTACCCCGGTCCGCCTTGGGTTAAGGCATAAACGACCTCAAATATTTTGAACGAGCCATTTAAGGTGAGGAACACACAAATGGTTATGGCGGGCATCAGCATAGGCAGCACAATGTGGATAAATTTCTGTAAAACGGATGCCCCGTCGATCATTGCCGCTTCTTGAATGTCTTTAGGCACACCTTGCAAGGCCGCGATATAAATGACCATGAGGTAACCCGAACCCTGCCAAATCGAAACAATTAGAATGGAAAAAAAAGAGACCTTGGGATCGCCGATCCATCCCTGATTAAAAAAGGTCAGAATCGTATGGTCCGCAATGTAAGGAAGTACCTTGGCGAAAATAAACGCCCACATTAATGTGGTGATATATACACTAATCATGTTAGGCATGAAAAACAAGGTCCGGAACAGGAACTTGGTGCGCATTCTGCTCTCAACAAGCAGCGCTAATCCTATGCCTATGGCATTCTGTGCAATCACGATAACAATCACATACTGCAAGGTATAAAATAAAGAATGGATAAATCGCGAGTCCTTGGTTAAGGCTTCAACGTAATTGCTTAGGCCCACAAAATTGTGATTTTCATATAATCCGTTCCAGTCCGTTAAGCTATAATAAATCCCTCCGAGTGTCGGGATGGCCAGAAAGATTATAAAGAATAATAAAGCGGGTGCCGTAAAAGCCAACAAGGCGAGCCAAGGTCTATTTCTTTGGACTTGCATTAAAATCACCGCCTGAATAAATGATAAGTCAGAAAGGAGATCCGATCGCGGAAGCCGTACGAACCGGTTCCGCCGGAGCGCGTGACGGATGAGCAGCAGCGAACGGATCGAATTGGCCCTCCTTGCAGCGAGAAGACAGCAACGCCTTGAGGTGTGCCGTCTTCTCATCCGTTATCGCCCCCGCCGCAATCCTTTATTTGCTAATTTCCACTGATTTCTTCCATATTTCATCCAATTGCTTAATATATTCTTCTTTCGACAGCTGTTTTGCAAAGTATGCTTGGGATAGCTTGCCATTGGCTTCGTTCGCCGCCGAAGGGAGCTCTTTTCCGAAATAAGCATGACCGTTTGCCATATACGTTTGACCTTCTTCGGTCCAGGGCTGAACTTTAATTGCTTGTGTTTTGGATACCTGATTAAATTGCATAGCTTCAAACAACGCGGACGAATCCTTGTCATCAAGCACATAGTTTATAAAATCGATGGCTACTTCTTTATTCGGGCTTTTCGGATACACTGCCAAGGTTGTGGTAGCTGCCACAATTACTTTTGTACTGGCAGGGTCGTCGTTCACAGGAAGTGGGGCAAGTCCAAGATTGAAATCCGGGTTCACCTTCAAAATATTTGCCGAATACCATGGACCGGTTATCATCATGGCCGCATTCCCGCTTGCGAAATCTGCCACGCCATCCTCTACGCCTACCTCAAGCGGGCGTTTAGTTCCATTGGCATTCACCAAATCAAAGATATCAAATACCCCTTTGTCGACCACCTCTTGAAAGGAACCTTGACCTTCGGCCATCCGTTCCCACCAATCCGGAATTTCAGTGTCGGCGATGGCATTCATGGCCAGAAAAGTTACCCAGCCCGGCACATAGTTATCTTTGTAAGCCAGCTCGAAGGGGACAATCTTTTTCTTATTCAACGTATCCACAACCGCCATCATTTCGGATAGCGTTGCGGGCACCTTCAAGTCATTTTCCTTAAAAATGTCTTTGTTGTACAAATACCCCCAAGCGAAGGTTTCCAGAGGTAATCCGATAACTTTGCCATTGATGGTTACTACTTCCTTCGCGCTGTCCAGCAATTTGCCGACGAAGGGCTGATCCGAAAGATCGGCTAAATATCCCCCCTTTTCGAACACTTTGCCTTGATTCACGATATGAAGGCAGAAAATATCAGGCGCATCTCCGCTTGCCAAACGGGTAGTCAAAAGGTTCGGGTCAGACGGCAACTCCAGATTATAAGTGACCTCGATGTTCTTCTCGGCCTTTTCTTTTAGAGCAAATTGCTTCAAATAGCCATCGAACGAATCCTTGAAACGCCCAAGTCCCGGCAGCATAATGTTGAGCTTGACGCTCCGAGCTTCTTGATTCACTCCGGCTTCCGAATTGTTACCGCTTTCAGTTGAAGTCGAAGGACTCTTGTTGTCGCTTCCACATCCCGCCAGCAAACCTCCCGTTAACGCTACAAGCAACAATGCCGATGTAATCCTTTGTTTCATTTTTGATTGCCTCCCTCTATTTAAGCGCTTTCCTTATATTAAAGGGATTCTTTTTCTTTGTAACTGTAGGATATTAGCGGATTGGAATGGAAAATTGTGAACCGCATTCATGGCTTGCGAATCGACATTGGCGAAATATCGTAATATTTTTTGAAAACCTTATGGAAATAAGAAACGTCCTTGTAGCCTACGGCCTGGGCAATCGTTTTGATTTGCAGCCGGCTATCCTCAATGAGCTTCCATGCTTTTTCCATCCGCAGACGAAGCAAATAATCCATCAAATTCTCCTTATATTGCTGCTTGTAAGCTTTACTTAAATACTCTCTACTGACAAAAAAACGATTCGCCAATAACTCCAAGGTTAAGGGCTCAGCGTAATGATTTAATATAAATTCTTGAATAACCGCCATATTCAGTTTCTTCCGATTCTTTCTTCGATCCGCCAGAATAGCTAAGGTTTTATAGTAAAAGCCGGAAATCGCGCGCGCCGCTTCCTCGGAATGACCCTCAAAAGACAAGCGGTTAATTTGCTCCAGGATTTCCTTGATCTCGTGGGTCTCCTCCACGCTATCAGCAGCAATAATGACTTCCAGATGCAGGGTCAATTCACTATAAATTCTCCGCCATTGTTCCGCGGTGCACTGGGGGAATGCGGCCTCCAGCTTGCCGAGACAGGCCTCCAGCTCTTGCTTAATGGGCTCGAATTCGTTCTCCGTAAACAGGACGCTTAGTCTTCTTTTGCAGCCGGCAAGGATGAAGATCGCCTCTCCCGGAAGCTGAACCGTCGTACCCGCGATCGGGTTCTGCTGCTGGCTCTGTTTTATTTTTTGTATACACAATTCCAGCGCATGCTTCAGTTCGAGCGGATCTACAGGCTTTAATAAATATTCCGCAGCTCCGGATCGGATCGCCTGTCTCGTATATTGGAAATGATCATAGCCGCTTAACACCATAATTTGAATCGGCTTTTCCCATTGCTCCAGATGATGAAGCATCTGCGCTCCGTCCATAAGCGGCATATTCATATCCGTAATGACGATATCCGGGTCAAGCTCCTTAATAAGCCGCAGCCCATCCTCTCCATTCTCGGCCTCCCCGACAATTTCGATCTGCAGCTTCGCTTCCTTTACCCATTGTTTAACTAATTCTCGAGTCCAATGCTCATCCTCTATAATCACTAACCGCTTCAATTCGGTCACCTCGCTTATCCGGGGAATAATAGGGAAAATCGAGCGTAATCCGAGTGCCCTGCGCCAATTTACTCTCTATCTCCAGTCCGGAATTGTCGCCGAAGATTGCTTTCAGCCGGGCATGAATGTTGGTTAACGCCATACTCTCTTGAATATCGATGACCTTACCCGCTTCCTGTGCCAATTTCTGTCGAATTTCGTCTAATCGCAGCTCTGATATGCCTGTCCCATTATCATTTATGATGATTTTAAGTCGCTCGTCGTCCAGATAAGCTTCAATCTGAATCTCCCAGCTGCCTCTTTTATGGGGAAAAGCATGTTCAAAGGCATTTTCGACAAGCGGCTGTAAGGTTAATGGCGGCAGCAGCGCGCGATCAAGCCCGGGAGTCATCTCGATTTTAAAGTTAATTCTATCCTTGAACCGGAATTCTTGAATCCGCAAATAATTTTCCACATGCTCCAGTTCTTCTCTCAGCGTCACCAAATCCTGCCCCTTGGTCATCGTATACCGAAACGACTGACTAAGCGCTTGAATAATCCGATATATTTCCGGCATATTCCTTACAATAGCCATCGCTCCAATAGATTGCAATGCGTTATGCAGGAAGTGAGGATTGATCTGAGCTTGCAGCGCCTTAAGCTGGGCGGTTCGTTTCTCAATATGCAGCAGATATCTCGATTGAATTATTTTTCCGTATTTCTGCTCCAAGAGGCCAATTTCATCCGTGCGATTGCTCTCAATGAACCTGTCGCTGTTGGTTTCCTCCGTCAAGGAGATGGCACGGATCAGCTTGAGAATCGGCGCGGATGCCCGATTGGCAATATTGACCGAGGCAACAACGGAAGCGAGGATTACGATAAATCCGACGGCAATACTAAACGACAATGTCCCCCTGCTACTCTCCGCTACAAGACTGGTCGGAATCAGCTTCACCAAATACATATTCCCTCTTGCAACCTTTTCATAAAAAACATAATGAGAATTCGACTTAAAAAATAAATCGTCCGGATAGCTTTTCATTCCGGTAAAAATCACCGAAATATCCATGCGGGGCTCCATAGAGCCATAAGGCCGATACACGACTCTCCCCTGCTCGTCCATCACAAGAATAAGACTTTTATCCTCCGTTTTGAGGGACTGAAAAACTTGTCCGAACGCACTCCATTTCACAAATAGATCAACCCCGCCACGGATTTCATGGTCGATAAAGCGATAAAAGGTGCGATACATGTGGAAATTCTCCTCTTCGGGGCTGCCCACGACATAAGCCGGTTTAATATTCCCCAGTCGATTCCAAGGCCGATGTTCGCTCTGGCGCAGCAAAACATGTCCAACGCCATTTCTAAGAGCATAGGATTTGTCCGTTTCTTTCTTGTAAAGGGTAATTTCGTCAAAGCTATTGAGATTGGGCAAATATAAGGTGCTCAGCGTTGAAAAGATATAATTCTGAATCATGAACAGAGAAGCAGCCGCTTCTTCGCTTGAGGTTTCCATGTAGTGGGTAATGTCCTTGTCAGCCATAACGGAAAATAAAATATTATCTAAAAACTCCAGCTGATCGTCCATAAATAGGGCAGAAGTTTCGATTTTCGAGGTGTTGGATTGGATAATCTCCGCTTCCAGTTTATTCCGCGCATCTGTTATAGCAAAGATTATAACCGCAATCAAAGGCAAACAAGTGATCAAGATCATCAGTACAATCAGCTTCCTCCGGATGCTGTTCGTAAAAGGTTGGATCACCTTTCGACTGCGTTCCAGAAGCTTCAAGCGTAAGCGGTTAGGCATACAAATCCGCCTTTCAATGGCATTCTTAAATTCCTATCTCTATTGTACGATGGCAAAGCGAATTGGCAATTCTATAATTAGGGTGCCGTAAGCGAAATTTCGCTCCCTGAATATGCATTATTCTAATACGGCAGATAGATCGCTAATGTATATTGCCGGGTATACAAGACGGAAAGCAGGCGGAGGACCCGCCTGCTTTCTGTCTTGACACTTTTAAATTGAAGCTAGGGCGTGTATGCAAACCCGTTCAGAGGCATCTATCACCGCCTTTTCGCCCCCTGCTTCGGCGCCTGCCATACCAATTTCTGCAATTGAACAGACAGGTAAACCGATCTTATCCTCTCCAACAGGAGGGAGTCCGTCTATTTATCCATTTGTTCTCTTAGGAATGGGATCAGCGTCCCGGTCGGATCGGATCGGTATTCCCAAAACATGATACCGGCCAAGCCCCGCTCCCGGATATAGGCAATCTTGCCGGCCAGTGACTGTTGATCCTCATAGCTGATGAACGTGCCGCCGTCAAACAGATAGGGAACGCCTGCTTCCGGGTCCCAATAGCGGCGGTAAGCGCCTTGCTGAGCGCGATCCGTCAGTTCGACATAATCAGCCAGACTGCCGTAATCCGGACCATAGTGACCGACGGTTGCCGCTTCCTGACCGAGACCGTCGCCGCCGCCCTTTACTCCATCCCATTGCCGGGAATAAAATGGCACGCCAATTATCATCTTTTCCGCAGGCACACCGGCTTCGCCGAACACTCGGACCGCTTTGTCCACGCATGCGTCGATCAGATTTCTACTGCCCTGATATAGCGCCGCGTGGTGGCCCGTCACGGTTTGGAACCCGCCCTGCAGATCATAGGTCATCAGCATAACATAATCGAGATAGCGGCAAATCTCCCTCATATCCGTCTGCAAGGTGAAGTACGTATCGCCGCCGGCGGCGATAGTTAACATCCGTCCGGGACCACCGGTGTCTATCGCCTCTCGCAGCTGCCTCAAGAGCAAAGTGAAATTCCGTTTGTCCTCGCGACTTGCCGAGATCCCCGCGAGGGAAGATCCAGGATATTCCCAGTCGATATCGACGCCGTCCAGACCGTATTCGCCGATTAGTTCCACCGCACTGGCAGCCAGCCGCTCTCTCCCCGCCTGAGTCGCTGCAGCCTGAGAAAACCCGTCCGCTCCCCAGCCGCCGACCGAGAGCATCAGCTTGATCCCGGGATGGATCCGGCGAATTCGCCGCAGCGCCTCGCGGCTGCCCTCGCCGGACCAAATCACGCGACCGTCCTGCAAGCCGGCAAAGGCAATGTTGATGACATCGAGGGAGCGGACATCCTGCTCCCGCATTGCGGAAAGATCTCTCGTACCTACGTACCCAATCAATTTTCTCATCATTTTACCCATTCATCACTAATTTGTATGCCCGGGAGATCGGCGCTGCGCCCTTCTGTTCGCCGGGGACGTTCACTGTAATCCCCGCCGTATCGGCGGTAAAGACCAACTCTTCCCCCGTATCCAGCAAAGTTACCTTTTGCACGGCTCCCGTGTAAGGGATCCATACCAAGTCGGGAACTTGCTTCGTCTCGTCGGTAAACAGCTCCAGCACATAGACGGTATTTCCTTTTCGGGTGAATCCGAGGTTTGCCGCCTTGTACGGCGCGCAGACCCGGGTACCGTAGATCGCCTCGCCATAGACAGCGAGCCATTCTCCCATCCCGCGCAAGGTCGTCACCGCTCCGCGCGGCAACCGGCCGTCCGGCTGCGGGCCGACATTGATCGCCAGATTGCCTCCCTTGGCTACGATATCGACCAGCAAGTGGATGACCTCTCGCGGCGACTTGTACGTATCCTCATAAGCGAAGGAGAACGAAGTGCCTAGCGTGATGCAGCTCTCCCACGGTACGCCTAGCGGCCCAGAAGGCACGCACTGCTCCGGCGTAATGTAATTCTCGTAAGGGCCGCCCACCGTGCGATCCGCGCATAGCATTCCCGGCTGCCACATTCTGACTTGATCGATCACTTCGCCCAGGCGAATGTCTTGTCCGGCCTGTTCGCAGACCCAGCCGGCGTCAAACCACATCATATCCAGCTTGCCGTATTGACTGGCCAGCTCTTTAATCTGATTGTGCGTAAACTGCACGAATTGCTCCCATTGCTCCGGATGTTCGCTCGGCTCATAGGTCGGGCCTCTCCACGTATTATCTCCTCGCGGATAACCTTTCGCCCAGTAATGTTCATTGTGCCAATCGGCTTTGGAGAAGTAGGCGGCGATGCCGATCC
Organism: Cohnella cellulosilytica; assembly: GCF_042431195.1. NCBI lineage: Bacteria > Bacillati > Bacillota > Bacilli > Caryophanales > Paenibacillaceae > Cohnella > Cohnella cellulosilytica. Next base: position 216,832 of record NZ_JBHMDN010000034.1, on the reverse strand, counting down.
CCTTCTTGCGGAAGGCTTCAAACAAATGTCCGCAAATATCGGCATACCGATTGGCATGGTAAGAGCAATCCGCCGCCGTGATCTTGTAGTCCGAATACGCGCTATCCCACATGCAAAAGCCGTCATGATGTTTCGTGGTGAAAACCAGATAGCGGATGCCGGCTTCCGCCGCAAGCTCCGCCCATTGTTCCGGCTGAAAGCGGACGGGATTAAACGTTTTGTTCAGTCCGAAATATTGTTGCTTGAACTCCTGCGCGTTGACGCCCCAGTCGATCCCCGTCCTGGACCAATCGGCGTCGGCGTCGGACAGCGCCCAGGATTCAACCACGCCAAGCTGAGCATATGGTCCCCAGTGGATCATCAAAGCCAGCTTCTGATCCTGAAACCACTCCAGCTTTTCCCGAACCTTCTGATCCGTCGGCCAGACGTAATCTTCCGCGGCGCTGGAATGGTGCACGCCCTGCTCGATCCGTGCCTCCAAAGCCGCCTCCGCCAATTCCGGGCGCTCCCCTTCTTCAGTATCGATGTGCCCTAATGATAGTTGGTGGCCGCGCTCGTCATTTGCCATGCTGACGGTCCCTCCGTTAGTACAACTCTTATTTGGCGATTGTATCGATGCTGCGAATCTTCATCCAGTCATCCAAGCCTAAAGAATGGAGGCCCTTGACGTAATCCTGCCACTGCGCGTCGTTGTTCACATCTTTCTGTCCCGTAACAAACAGAGCTTGCTGTTGGTCGAAATAATCCTGAAGGGCCGTGCTGATATCGGAGTAACGGTCGACATCGTCGAGACCGATCCAAGGGCTGGGAACGATCTCCTTGGTCAAATACGGCTCATAATCTTTTTGCAAAACATCCTTTTCGACATATCCGGGATTCTCTTCGATAAATTTAAAGCCTGCCGGCAAATATTTCGGCAGCGACTGCGGCCAGAGGTTGCTCCAGCTCACCTTTTCCTGTTCGTCCTTCGGCAGAGTAGCCGTATCGATCGACCGGTATTGGTCGCCATCCTTGAAGGTCACTACGCCTACCGGACCTCTGCTGGTGCCAATCCCGTTTTCCAGTGCGAAGGCGTTGTCAAACCAGCGGATGATGACTTCCGGGTTTTTGGCGTTATTGGAGATCACGGCCTGGGTTTTAAACACGCTGAAGCCATTTGTGTCACGCAGCCAGATCCCGCCCTTATCCGTGTTCAATACGGGCAGTACGTCATAGTCGCCTTTATCTTTGCCTGTATAACCGGAAAACTCTTTGCTTCCGTAAGCGATGGATACGCCATAGAGATCCTTGTTGCCCTTCCCTTCCCAAGTTGACTTGTCTTGGGTGTAAAGCTCTATGTCGATCAGGCCTTGTTTGTAGAGTCCGGCAAACCATTTGAGAAATTCGCGGTACTTGTCGCTGGCGCCGCCATATACCACTTTTCCGTCCGCGACCGAAAGGCCGAACTTATCCATCGGCATTCCAAACCAGCCGGCCATTGCTTCAATATGCTTGTTGTTCGGATCGGCGGAGAACGGAACTTCATCGTTTGGATCTCCGTTGCCGTTAGCATCCTTGTCTTTGAATGCCTTCAGTACCGCTTCGAACTCATCAGTCGTTTTGGGTATGCTCATGCCGACATTTTCCAGCCATTTGCTGTTGATGTAGGGTGTATAGTTGACACTCGTATCCCCGGTTACATAAGGAATCGTATAGATATGTCCGTCCGGCGCCGTCATTTGCTCCCGTACTCCGGGCAGATCAAGAATCGCCGAAATATTGGGGGCGTATTCCTTGATCAGATCCTCCAGGGGGATGAATACTTGCTGCTTGACCCCATAGGTCAGAATCATGCTGTCCGACAAAGTCCAGCCGCCGATCACGTCGGCATAATCGCCGGAATTCAGATCCAGATTCAACCGCTCCTTGGCTGTTTCGTAGGGGAAAATACGTAAATCAACCTCGACATTGGTTTGCTTCTTAAATTCATTAAGCATGTAAAACTCCCCGGTGGAGCTGGAGTCGTCAGCGAAGATGGAGAATTTGTACCCGCCTGCATCGACGAGCGGCAACCCCTCTTTGTACATCAGACCGTTTACCTTTCCCGCATCATCCACCGTTGCCGGTGTGGATGTGTTGGCGGGGGCGTTGCTGCTGTTCGCAGCTTTCTTATTATCGCTGCTGCAGCCCGCCAGTGTCGCCGCGCCCATGACCACGGCTAAAGCCAATGCCACTGTCCTTCTCTTCATGTGTGATACCCTCCTCTTTTTTATATAGCAGCCGGGGCAAGAACTCCGGCAGACTACCCGACAGCGTTGCGCTCAACCCTTTACGGAACCGATCATGACGCCCTTTACAAAATGCTTCTGGATAAACGGATACATAGCCAGCACCGGGATGCTGCTTATAATGATCAGCGAGTATTTCATGAGGGCGATGAGTTCCTGCTTCTCGCGCAGCGCCGCTCTTGCCGCCTCCGAGGTCGCCGCCTGAGCCAGTGCGGCCTGATTGGTGATCAGGATATTGCGCAGCACCAGTTGCAGCGGATACATGTTTTTGTCCGAGATATAGATCAATGCCGAGAAATAGGCGTTCCAGTGTCCCACGCCGTAATACAGCACAAGGATGGCGACGATCGCTTTAGACAGCGGCAGAGCAATTTCGAAGAAGAACCTCCCCTGAGTACAGCCGTCGATTTCCGCCGCTTCATACAGCTCCTGGGAAATATTCGTCTTAAAGAAAGTTCTGGCGACAATCATATTGAATACGCTTAAACTTCCAGGCAGAATCAGCGCCCATATTGTGTTGATCATATGGAGATTTTTTACTACCAAATAGGTAGGGATCAAACCGCCGCCAAAGAACATCGTGATCATGTAGAAGATCATGATCGGCTTTCTGCCGCTAAAATTGTTGCGGGACAGGGCATACGCGGTCGGTAAAGTGACGAACAGATTCACCAGCACACCGCAAACGGTATAGACGATGGCGTTCCAAAAACCGCGCATAACCGCGGTGTCCGCGAACACTTCAGCATAGCCCCGCAAGGTAAACCCGATCGGTCGCCACAGAACCTGACCGCTCGATACGGCGCCCGGGTTGCTAATGGAGGAAATGATGACCCAATAGAGGGGGTACGCCACAATTAACAAAATTAAGGTCAGCACCGTAAAGTTGATTGTGTCAAACAGGACATCTTCCTTGCTGCGCTTCTGTTTTACTTTAAGACGGCTGGCCGCGATTGGCTTCATCCTCTCATCTTCCCCCTACCACAAGCTGTTGCCTGAAAGCTTGTCGGCAATTTTGTTAACCATCAGGAGCAATACCAGATTGATCAATGTATTAAACAGGCCGATCGCTGTCGAATAGGAGATATCGTTGTTGATCAGACCGACTTTGTACACATAGGTCGAAATAATCTCGGAAACCGATAAGTTCAGGTTGTTTTGCAGCAAGTAAGCCTTCTCAAACCCGACGGAGAGAATGCTGCCGCAGTTCAAGATCAACAGAATGGTCGCTGTCGGCAATATGGAAGGGAAGTCGATGTGCCGGATCAGCTGGAATTTCGTCGCTCCGTCACAGCGGGCCGCCTCATGCAATTCCGGACTGACCCCGGCCAAAGCTGCAAAAAAGATAACGGAACTCCAGCCGGCGGTTTGCCAGACACCGGTCCACACATAAATGTGCCGCCAGTACTCCTGCTTGGCCATGAAATTGACCGGATCCATGCCGAATAAGTGCAAGACACTATTGATAACGCCTACAGTCGGCGATAGAAACAGGATAATCATGCCGCACATGACAACGACCGAGATAAAATTTGGCGCATAAGTGACGGTCTGAATCAGTTTGCGGTAGCGCTTGTGATGAAGCGAGTTCAGCAGCAGCGCCAGAATAATTGGAATCGGAAACGATACGAGCAAACCGTAGAAGCTGATAACCAAGGTATTCCAGATGGTCGATTCAAAATAAGGCGACTCAAAAAACCGCTTAAAATAGTACAGCCCTTGCCAATCGCTTCCCCAGATGCCCGCTGTGGCATTAAATCTTTTGAAAGCCAGCTGTATGCCATACATCGGTATGTAACTGAAAATAAAAGTCAGTACGATGCCAGGAATACAAAACAGCCAGAGGGAGGCATCTCTCCTCAGCACCCGCCCAACATGGCCTTTCCGCTTAATCGCTGCAGAATTCATGGACTCCCCTCCTCGTTTAATCACGTTCATTATTGTTCAAAAATTCACAGGAAATGTTAATGAACAAACTCTAACATGTGTTCAAATATTTTGTCAATACTTTTTATAAGCGTTTTCAATTTTGCTTTTTTTCCAATATTTATTTCTTCAATGGCCTTTATTCAATAATCTTGTTCACATTTTTGGTTAAATAAAGTTCACATATGTTCATTTTATTTTACAATTTACCGCTTTCCATGCTATAATTCGACCCATAGACAATATTGCGCATCCGACGCGGAATCGAGGTCCTTATGGAACCTGTCAGAATCCCCCTCCCTGCAGTTGGATTTAACCCTCCCATCTATACCTGCCGCCGAGCTGCCGTTCCCTTTCAATTAAACGGAAAGCTCGACAAGCCTTTTTGGCAAGACGTACCTTTCACCAGCGATTTCCTCGACATTGAAGGGTCGCACATGCCTGGCGCGCGGTTCCGCACTCGGGTGAAACTGCTCTGGGATGACGAAAACCTGTATATTGGCGCTCAGCTTGATGGAGATGAGATTTGGGGCTCGGTCACCCGGCGTGACGATATTATTTTCCAGGATAACGACTTCGAAGTCTTCATTGATCCCGATTCCGATACCCAACAGTACTATGAGTTTGAAATGAATGTGTTAAACACGGTGTGGGATTTGTTTCTCCCGGTCGCTTACCGGGATGGCGGCAGCGCCCTGAACGGTTATGATATTCGCGGATTGCGCACTGCTGTATTTGTCGATGGAGCGATCAACCAACCCTCCGCGGCTAACCGCAGCTGGTCAGCGGAGATCGTCATCCCCTTTGCCGCCATCACCGAATGCCTGCCGCAGCAACGGTCGCCGCAAGCAGGCGACTATTATCGGGTCAATTTCTCGCGAGTACACTGGAAAACCGATATCGTGGACGGGCAATACAAAAAGCAAACCGATCCCGCGACCGGCCGGGCGCTGCCGGAAGATAACTGGGTGTGGGCGCCGACCGGTGTCGTCAATATTCACTATCCGGAGTTATGGGGCTTCCTCTTCTTTGTCGGTTCCGGCCCGGCAACTGCCGCAGGCGTCATCCCGGAAGACGAATACCGCAAGTGGGAGCTGAGAAAACTCTATTACGCTCAGCAAATTTATTTAGACTTGCACAAGCGCTACAGCGATCGGCTGGAAGAGTTAGCGGATATTTTGCGAGCCTACGCGCCGAGCGATGAGAACCGCGCGATCCAGGCGCTGCCGTACCGCATTGAAACAACCTCCCAAACCTTCGTAATCTCCTGCCCTGCCGCTGATCAGTTGAGGACGATCGTGATTTATTCGAGCGGTAAGGTAGAAGTAAAATGAACGGCTGTCCAACAATAAACTAACATGTTCCCTGATCGATGTGGAAGTTATGGAGGCAAATATGAGGAAGGTTACGATCCAGGAAATCGCCGATTCCCTCGGCATTTCCCGCACCACGGTCTGGAAAGTATTTGGCGGTCAGACAGGGGTTTCCCAAGATCTGCGGAGTAAAATCATTGCTAAAGCCCAAGAGTTGAACTATACCATTCCGGAGGGATCCTACCCGGCAGCGGATGCCGCTGCCGAAGCTCCGCTCAATATCGCTCTGGCCGTCTGCCGCCCGGAAACCTCCACTTTCTGGTTGGCGATCATTCACCGGATTGCCAAGGAACTGTCCGGGCATCAGGTGAACTTGATCTATACGTACCTGCCTACGTCTGTTGGCGCAGGTTATACCCTGCCGGCTTCGCTCACCAACGGAGGTACGCATGGAATCATTATCATCAATGTCTATGACGAACAGCTGCTGCGACTGCTTGCGGCGTCGCACTTACCCAAAGTGTTTCTCGACACCTCAACCGCAGTGCCTTCGTCGGAGCTGAATGGCGATCTGGTTCTGACGGAGAATCGGGCCAGCATCGCCCAAATTACGGAGAGTCTGATCGCGAGCGGGCGGAGAAGTTTCGGGTTTATCGGCGACATCGATTATGCCCAGTCGAACCACGAGCGATTTGAGGGCTTTACCAAAGCGCTGGCTCAGCATGGTCTGTCAATGGATTCGCAGCGCAGCCTGACAGGCCCTATCGGCCGGGATACCTACAAAGAGGAAATATCCGCTTTTGTCGCTGCGCTTCCCGGTCTGCCGGACGCCTTTGTCTGCGCCAACGATCATGTCGCTTGCATTTTAATGCAGCTATTGCTGGGGCGCGGTGTGCGCATTCCCGAGGATGTGGCCGTATCCGGATTCGATGCCAACCAAGAATATTCGCTGGCCGATGACCTGACCACCGTGCAGGTGCCCAATTCGCATATCGGCTTTCGACTGGCGCAACAAATTCTGTTCCGGATCAAATATCCGAATGTTCCCTATGAAGTCATATCGATTGCTTCGCAGGTTATTTTTCGGGGCTCAACAACCGCTTCAGCACCCGGTATTCCAACTGAGTAACACCCACAATTTCTCGGAAAATACATGTGAGGTGCTTGACGCTTTCGAAGCCAACCTTGACGCTAATCTCGTAGACTTTGTCGTCTATCCCTCCAGCATCTCCTTGGTTTTTGGATGCACAGCTTGTGCAGATACTTACGGACCGCTTCAGCTGCCCTTCCCGCACGAGCCGTTCACACGGACCCTAAGCCAGCGCGTCTGCCAATTCCGCCACGACCGCACAACAATCAAAACCCTCCATTAACATGGAGGGTTAATTTGTTATTATGGTGGAGATTAGGGGGATCGAACCCCTGACCTCATCGCTGCCAGCGATGGGCTCTTCCGCATTCGCTGGTTTCACTACCAAATTTGTTCATAATATACTGCTCCAATGTCTTTTTCCATATAAAATCCGAACGATCGTGACCGTCTTTTCCTGCTCCGATATGACATAGAACACGATATAGGAATCTACAAGCACTTTCCGAATATGTTGTCCAGCCAATCGTTGATCCCTGACTAATTCATGCCTGTAAGGCATCGTTTCCAGTAGTAGTACCGCCTCCGAAATATTCGCAACTACTGTACGCGCAGTTACAGGTTCAAGCAATTCATGGGAAATATAGTTGGCGATACCGCGCAGATCACTTTCTGCCGGTTCCGTAATGACTACACGAAACCTCATACTCACTTCTGAATCCCCTGTTCAATATCTGCAAGCGCCTCGCGAAAAGGTCTTACTTCTTTATTCCGCATAGCCTCCATACCTTCATCCAATAGCTTATGCAATTCGAATTTACCGACTAATTTCTCATACGTTTCAATACTCATCACAGCCAGGTCACCCTGACCATTCTTCGTAATATAGACAGGCTCATCGTACTGATGGCAAAAATCGGAGATCTCATTATAATTGTTCCGCAAATCGGAACTTCGCCGTATCGTAGGCATATCGATCATCCCCCACAGTAATTTATCTTTATTTTATCAAAATTACGATATAACTTCAATATCACCAGCACACCCAAGCGACGAACCAACCCGTATATCAAAAAGATTTTTGATAATGCTGATAAGTTCCCTTAATGAAAAAAGCAACCTTTCCAGGTTGCAATGTTTACATTATGGTGGACCTTAGCGGGATCGAACCGCTGACCTCTTCGCTGCCAGCGAAGCGCTCTCCCAGCTGAGCTAAAGGCCCGGGATATAAAACTTGATAATTCTTAGGGCAGTGTAGCCGACCATGTCGTACTCCCAGCTGAAGCTAAAATACCGATACATTGCCGAAGCCCCGTAAGAATTGGCGACAAAAATGAGTTTACCATGAGGGCGGGAGGGTTGTCAATGCCTTTTCGAGCGAAAAGAGCGCATAAACGTGCCGATTGCTTCTTCCGTCGGAAAAGCGTCTTTCCGGCACTCGATCGACGCTTAGCGGAGCATCGATCGACGGCATACACGATTCGAAAATTAGCCGTCGCAACGGCCGAAATCGGAGCCATCAAGCTGGAGAGACGCGCACAGGACAGAAACCGACGGAACCGATAAACGTTCCATTCCGGCCCCCTTGTCCGACGTCGCTCCAGCTGGCTTTTTTGTACGCGCGTTAAATGCCATGCTTGTTCATCAACGTATTCAGCTCTTTAAAGAACATATTGATGTCCTTGAACTGACGGTATACCGACGCGAAGCGAACGTAGGCGACCTCGTCGACGGGATAGATATGCTCCATCAGCAGCTCCCCGATAATCCGGCTCTCGACCTCGGCCGAAGCCGTGTTGCGGATTTCGCGCTCCACCTCGGAGACGATGACTTCGAGCTGGCCGACGGATACCGGACGTTTCTCGCAGGCGCGGAGCAGGCCCCTGAGCACCTTGTCCCGGCTGAACTCCTCGCGGCTCCCGTCCTTCTTGATCACCATCAGCGGCGTTTCCTCGACCGTCTCGAAAGTCGTGAATCGACGGCAGCACTTCTCGCACTCCCGCCGGCGGCGAATCGATTTGTTATCGTTGGCCGGCCGGGAATCCAGCACCTTCGTTCCGTTGTAATCGCAGAAAGGGCATTTCATGTCGCCGCTCTCGCCTCCTTCGAATACGTTTGATTTTCCAAGCCTTCCCTTACATGATCGGTAGGATAAAGCACATAATACAGTTACCAACCGCAAGGAGGTGAACACACATGGCCGGACAAAACAACAACAGCAACCAATTGGTCGTACCACAAGCGACTGCAGGCCTGAACCAACTGAAATACGAAGCGGCCCAAGAGCTTGGCATTGCCATCCCGCAAGACGGTTACCAAGGTAACATGACGACGAAGGACAACGGTTCCATCGGGGGTCACATTACCCGCCGTTTGGTACAAATCGCCGAACAACAACTGGCGGGCCGTTAATTCGACCTGACAGTCGGCTGAAGCACTTAATATCGGGAAGCTTTGAGACGCGCGAGCGTTTCAAGGCTTCCTTTTGCGGCGTCGTCGGCTACAAGGTTTCGTATATATCCTGATACTTCTTATAATAATACAACACACGCTGTACGTAATGTCTAGTCTCTCCGTAAGGAATATCGCTAATCGTCCGTTCGTCGCCGTCCCATACGCCTTCCTGCAGCCACGATCTCACCTTGCCCGGCCCGGCGTTATAGGCGGCAAGCGATTTGGTCAGATCGCCGCCAAACTGCCTGTGCAGGTCCTTCACGTACCAGGAGCCGAGCGCGATTCCCGCATGCGCCTGCGTTCCCGCGTCCTTCACCGTGATCGCTCCGAAATCGTCCTGCTTCAAAATCCATTCCGCCGTATCGGGCATAATTTGCATAATGCCGATCGCTCCCTTGCGAGACACCGCGGCAAGCTTATAGTTCGATTCGACCCGGATGATCGCCGCGATCAAGAGCGGGTCCAGCTCGTAATGCTGCGCGTTCCGCTTGATTTCTTCCTGATAAGAGATCGGATAAATCCGCTTTCCCAGCCAGTCCGACCGGATAAACAACGCTCCCAATACGATAACGACCAACGGCAGGATGAAGCGTTTGCGTTTGACCCTTCTCTTCATCCCAACCCCGTTTCCCGCCAGAAGCGTTCGATCTGCCGATTCGTCTCCTCCGGCGTTCCGCCGTTATCGATAAGCACGTCCGCCCGGCGCTTCTTCTCCTCGATATCCATCTGGGCCGCGAGCCTTTGCTCGGCTTCTTCCCGCGAGAGGCCGTCGCGTTCGATCAACCTGTCCAGCTGCGTCTCGCGAGGCGCATATACGACCATTACCCGGTGAAAATAAGACTCCAGCTTCGACTCGTACAGGAGCGGAACGTCGACGACGACCAGCCTGTCCGGCTCCTCCGTCTCGCCGCGCGCCATTCGCTCCTTCATGACGGCTCGAATGGCCGGATGCGTGATCGCCTCGAGCGCCTTGCGCTCCGCCGAATCCGCGAACACGATCGAGCCCAGCCTCTTGCGATCCAGCGAGCCGTCCGGCTGCAGCACGGCTTGTCCGAACCGCTCGGCAATCGCGAGCAGGGCCGGCTGCCCGGGCTCGACGACCTCCCGGGCGATTTTGTCCAGATCGATCAGCAGAGCCCCGCGCTCCGTCAGCAGCTTGGCGACCGTGCTCTTGCCGGTGGCGATGCCCCCCGTTAAACCAATGTTCATAAGCCCTCTTCCCTATACCAGCAATTTGAATATTCCCATCGTAATCAGAATGATGCCGGGCAGCATGGACAACTGCTTCATCCAGCGCCAGCGCGACGCCCATAATCCGAACTTGGTGCCCGACCAGAGGAACAGTCCGCTGGAAGCCGCGATCAGAACGGCCGTAACTAACGGCGGAAAACCGACCAGAGCGGCGCCGATGCCGGCACCGAAGGCGTCCAGGGACAGCGCCGTTCCCAGCAGGAACGCTTCTCCCGCGCTGATCGTTCCCGACCGGTCCATGTCGGCGGCCGAAGGCGTGCGCAGAATTTGAATGATGAATCCGAATATTTTGAGCTCCATCTTGAGTACGGGAGCATCGCCGACCGTATCCGCCCTTCCCGATCCCGCTCCGCCGCTCCCTGCGTCGCGCCCGTCGCGTTCTCCGCTTCGGACGAACTGGACCAGCGCCCATATGCCGATGCCGATCAGAAGAACCGCGCCTACGGCCGAAGCGCCTCGCGGCGGAATCCACCGCGCCATCGCGACGCCAACCATCATCGAGAGCAGAATGATCAGACCGGAGCAGGCCGAAATAATCGCCACGGACGATACGGGAATTTTGATCTTCCTGACGCCGTAGGTCATACCGACGCCGAAGCCGTCCAGGCTTACGGCAAAAGACAACAAAAGAAGAGACGCCACAGATGCCATCATAGCGGATTTCCCCCTGCATGGATGCGATCCCGGTCTTCCGATTCCGAAACCGGGTACCTTCCATCCTATGCAGACGACGGCCGCAATGCCCCGCTTATATCTGGGCTATCGTTCAGCCCCGTCCAACCGCCGTTTGACGGCATTGGCTTTGGCATTTGCGTTGGAACGCCGCCGCGGCGCGGCATCCGCCAACGAGCCGAGCGAAGCGCGAGGCGGCTTTTGGCATTTCAGGCACACGTGGGTGCCTCTTCCGTCGACGACCGACTTCTCGATCGGAGAGCCGCATACAAGGCAAGGCTCGCCCGTTCTGCCGTACGCCCTTAAGCTGTGCTGGAACAGGCCCATCTCGCCCTGCCCGTTCACGTACGACTTGATGGAGGAGCCGCCCGCTTCCACGGCGGCCGCGAGCGTCGCGACGATAGCGGCATGAAGCTTCTCCTGCTCCTTCCGCTTCAATTCGTCGGCTGGCGTCTCCGGATGAATGCCCGCGGCATGCAGAGCCTCGTCCACGTAGATGTTGCCCAGGCCGACGACGACTTCCTGGTTGAGCAGGAGCGGCTTGATCTTCGTCTTCCTCCGTCCGAGAACCCGCCTGAATTCGTCCGGCGTAAAGCTCTCGTCCAGCGGCTCTAATCCCAGTTTATTCAGCGGAGCGGCGATCCATTCGTCTCCCGGAGCGAACAGATGCATCGTTCCGAACTGGCGGACGTCCTTGTAACGCAGCTCGGTGCCGTCCGTAAAATGAAACAGCACGTGAGTATGAAGCTCGACCGGCTCTCCCTTGCCGTACAAGCCGTAGCGGCCTTCCATCCGCAGATGGGAGATGAGCACCAGCCCGTCCAGCACAAGCCGCAGAAACTTGCCGCGGCGCTCCACCGATTGGAACGTTCTTCCTTCCAGCATGGCGGCGAATACTTGCGGATCGTCCGGCTTCTGCAGAATACGCGGTAAATTCACCGTCACGCGTTCGATCCGTTTCCCCGCGATCAATTGGTTCAAAGTGCGGCGCACCGTCTCTACCTCTGGCAATTCCGGCATTTCTTTCCCCTTCCTTCTCCCTGTCCCTTTCCCCGTTTCATGGGATCGTCTCTTCGCTGTGTTCTGCCGCTTACTTCGCTTCGTACCAGTTGGTACCGACGCTCACTTCCGCGAGCAGCGGCACGTCGAGCTTTAACGCGTTTTTCATCGTCTCCGGCACAAGGCTCCGCATCGTCTCCAATTCGTCCTCCGGCACCTCGAACACCAATTCGTCATGAACCTGCAGCAGCATCCGGCTGCGCAAGCCGCGCGCGGACAGCTCCTCGCTCATCCGCATCATCGCCAGCTTGATAATGTCCGCCGCCGTCCCCTGGATCGGCGTGTTCATCGCCGTCCGCTCGGCGAAGGAGCGCAGGTTAAAGTTGGAATGGCGAATTTCCGGCAAATAACGGCGCCGCTCCAGCAGCGTCGTCACGTAGCCGTCCTTCCTGGCCTGCTCCACGATGTCGGTCATATAGCGGCGCACTCCCGGGAACGCCACGAAATATTGCTCGATAAAGTCCGCGGCCTCGCCGCGCGTAATATTCAGATTCTGCGACAAGCCCCAATCGCTGATGCCGTATACGATGCCAAAATTGACGGCCTTCGCCTGGCGTCTCATATTGGCGTCCACCCGGTCCGCCGGCACTCCGAACACGTCCATCGCCGTCTTCGTGTGAATGTCCATTTCCTTCAAAAAGGCTTCCTTCAGCCCGTCGTCTCCGGAAATATGCGCCAGCACCCGCAGCTCGATCTGCGAATAGTCCGCCGCGAGAATGCTCCAGCCCGCCTCGGACGGTACAAAGGCTTTGCGGATTTGGCGGCCCTCCTCCAGGCGGATCGGAATGTTCTGCAGGTTCGGGAACTGGCTTGACAGCCTTCCCGTCGCCGCGATCGTCTGCCGGTAAAACGTATGGATTTTGCCCGTCTCGGGACGAATTTCCTTCAGCAGGCCTTCGATATAGGTCGACTGCAGCTTGGACAGCTGGCGATAATGCAGAATCAGCCTGACGATCTCGTGATGCGACTCGAGCTTCTCCAGCACTTCCGCATCCGTCGAATAGCCGGTTTTCGTTTTCTTCACGGCCGGCAGGCGCAGACGCTCGAACAGCACATCGCCGAGCTGGCGCGTCGAGCCGATGTTGAATTCGAAGCCCGCGCAAGCATAGATCTTCTCCGTAATCTCCTCGAGACGGCGCTGGAACTCCGTGCCCAGCTCCTCCAGCGTCCCCGGCGTCACCTTGATTCCCATCTTCTCCATGTCCGCCAGCACGACGGACAGCGGCTGCTCCAGCTCGTAATAGAGCCGGTGCATGCCCAGCGTCTCAAGCTGCTCCGACAGCGGCTCCTTCAGCCGGCGCACCGCGTCGGCTTTGGCCGCGAGATGCTTGGCCAGCTCGTCCGCCGCCGGAACGCGGAATTTCGCGCCCTTGCCGTACACTGCTTCGTCGGACGGAATCGGCGCCAGCCCGTAACGCTGCAGCAGCTTGTGCAGCGACGGATCGGCCTCCGTCGGATCGAGCAAATACGCCGCCAGCTGCACGTCGAAGGAATGTCCCCGCAGCTCGATGCCCGAGCGGGCCAGCACCAGATCGACGCGATGCAGATCGTAGCTCGTCTTGGGCGCGTCCGCGTCCGCCAGCCACGCTCTCAGCCGTTCCGCTTCCGGGCCGAGCAGCGAAGCGTACGGAACGACATAGCAGGTCTCGCCGGCCGCGATCGCCAGTCCGATCCCTTCGCTCTGATGCGGGTTGTCTCCCGCCGCGTCGACGAGAACCGCCTCCGCGTCCGTCAACGCGCCGTACAGGCCGTCCCAGCCCGCCTTGGCAACCTGGACGACTTCGTAATGAGAGGCGGTTTCCGCCGTCTGCTGCTCCAGCGCTTCGTCCGCCATCCCCAGGTTCAGCCGTTCGATCAGCGCCTTGAACTCCAGCTTGCGGAACGCCCCCGCCAGAGCCGCCGGATCGTAGCCCTTCCAGGCGACTTCTTCCACCGAATATTCAAGCGGAACCTCGCGATAGATCGTCGCCAGCTCCTTGCTCATCTTCGCGCTGTCCTGGTTGGCTTCGATATTTTCGCGCAGTTTGCCCTTGATCTCTTCGACATGCTCCAGCACGCCTTCGACCGTGCCGAATTCGTGCAGCAGCTTAAGCGCCGTCTTCTCCCCGACGCCGGGAACGCCCGGAATGTTGTCGCTCGCGTCGCCCATCAAGCCCTTCAGATCGATGATCTGCCCGGGGGTCAGCCCGTACTTCTCCCCGATGCCTTCCGGCGTGAACCGCTCGACCTCGCTGACACCCTTGCGCGTAATCCAGACGCTTACCCGATCGGTCGCAAGCTGCAGCATATCCTTGTCCCCGGACACGATAATCGCGGTTTTGCCCCGCTCCTCGGCCTGCTTCGCCATCGTGCCGATAATATCGTCCGCCTCGTAGCCGGCCAGCTCGTACTGCGAGATCGAGAACGCTTGCAGCAGCTCCTTGAGCAGCGGGAATTGCTCGGACAGCTCCGGGGGCGTCTTCTGTCTGCCGCCTTTATATTCCGAGTAGCCTTCGTGTCTGAACGTCACCTTGCCGGCGTCGAAAGCGACGAGCACATGGCTCGGCTTCTCCTCCTCCAGCACCTTCAGGAGCATCGTTGTAAACCCGAGAACGGCGTTCGTATGCAATCCGTTGCTGCTCGTAAGCGGCGGCAGCGCGTAAAAAGCCCGATTGATAATGCTGTTCCCGTCGATCAGAACCAGCTTGTCCTTCTCATTAGCCATGCCCGTTCGTCCACCTCGCCGACTTTTTGTCATAGCCTCATCATAACATAATTGCCGAACGAGCCGCACCCCGCAGGTATTCCCTCCACAATGAGAAAAGAGCCCCCGCCGGAGCTGTCAAGCTCTGGGGAGGACTCCCGGATTGGCGGCCGCGGGAAATTCGCTCGGCCTTCCGATCAAGTAGCCTTGCGCGTAATCGAAGCCCATGGCGCGAAGCAGCCGCAGCTCCTCGGGGCGCTCGATTCCTTCGGCTACCGTGCGGATGTTCATCTTCTTGGCGAAGCGGACGAACGTGCGCAGCATATGCTTCTTCATCTCGTCCTTGTCGGCCAGACTGACGAGCGAGCGGTCCACTTTAATGTAGTCGGGGTTCAGCTCCACGATCGATTGCAGCGACGAATACCCGGCTCCCGCGTCGTCGATGGCGATCTCGTAGCCTTGGCTGCGATAATGCGCCAATATTTTTTTCGCCGCGTCGAAATCGTCGATCGAGCTTCGTTCGGTCAGCTCGAATACGACCTGGCCCGGGAACATCCCTCTCTCGCTCAGCCAGCGCACCGTCTGGCCGGACACGAAATGCGGATCGTTGATGATGCTCATCGTCACGTTGATGAAAATTTTCTGGACGGCCGCGAGCGCCGGCGAATGCCGGATCGCCGTTTCCCTCGCGAGGCGGTCCAGGGCCAGAGCCATCTGATTTTTCTCCGCGAATCGGAACAAGGCGAGCGGTCCGTCGAACAGGCTGCCCTCCGGACACCTCGTCAGCGCTTCGTAGCCGAACACCTTGCTGTCTCCGAGGCGTACGATCGGTTGATAGACGCTCTTGATGCTGCTCTCCGCCAGCAGGCGCTCCAGCTCGCAGCGAAGCTCCCACTCCCGCTGTCCGCTGAGCGATTCCCGAATTCGCTCCGCGGCCTTGACGACGCCGTCGTAGACGACATCTTTGATCCGGCCCGTTCCCAGCCCCTGCAGGCTGGCATAGCCGATGCCCCGTTCCTTCTGTCCGGACGTCGCCGACGGCTGCCCGGCCTTTCCTACGGATTCCGCGGCGATCGCTTCCCGGACGCGTTTGGCCATCGCCCGCAAATACGGATCCCTCTCGTCCTCCGGCACGGAAGCCGGCAGGCCGGCATACAGCCAGAGATGGCCCGACACCTCGTCGCCGAACCACAGGTCGCTGCGGTTCATCGACTTGGCGAGCCATTTTTCCCATTCGAAGCTCTCTTCCCTGAACTTGGACGCCAGCCCGCCGCTCCATTCGGAAAGATCGATGCCAATAAGACCGATAGAAGGATGATGTTCGATTCGATCGATGAGTTGCTCTATGCCGAACCAGGACGTTGCCATACGATTGAACACCAGCTTCCTTGTAAAAATAACCGCATCAATAAATGTAACAAAGTTTTGTTAACGCAATTTCGCGTTTGTGTTAATGCCCGGTTAACTCCATTTCCGAAGCCGGTTCGGTCTGGTCCCGTTCTCCAAGCTCTTCCCAGGCGATGGAATTGCCGCGCTGGCGCTTCGCCCGCTTCTTAAGCAGCGCCGCTCTCTCCGAGAGCGCCTCCGCCGTCCATCCCGCCGTCGAGCGGCACAGGAGCAGCGACAGCGACAAGGACAAGGCGGGCGCCTCCAGCGGCTGTCCCGAGCGGTCCAGCACCACGCCCGAATGGGCGGAGACGTAAGCACCGCTCCCCTGCTCGAATCTGGCGATCGTCCCCTGCGCCGCTTCGAGCGCGTCCATCCCGGACGACATCACGATAAAGTCGTCGCCGCCGATGTGGCCGACGAAGCAATCGCCGTTCGGGCACTCCCTGGCCGACTGCACCAGCGTCTCGGCCGTATAGCGAATGACGTCGTCCCCCCGCTGAAACCCGAACTGATCGTTAAACCATTTGAAATGATCCAGGTCCGCGTACAGCACCGCGAACGGACGGCCTTCGGCAAGCCTGCGGTTCATTTCCTTGCGGATCGGCTCGTTGCCGGGAAGCCCGGACAGAGGGTTCGCCCACTGCGCGTCCTTCACGCGGGCCTGGGATACCCATTCCAGCATCGAGCGGACCGAAGCCGTCCCCGTCACCTGTCCGTCCCGGGTAATGATCATCTCGTCATACAGCTTGTCGGGCTCGCGGGCCATCGCCATCTGCGACGCCTGGTCCACGGAGACGGATTCTTCGACAATGACCGGGTGGGTGTCCATAATTTTGCCTACGGGCCTGTTCCAATAAAGCGGCAATCCGAACTGGCCCGACAGCAGCTGGAGCAGCTTTTCCTTCATGAGCAGTCCGACCGGCTTGCCGTCCTCCGAGATGACGACACCCTGCGCTTCGCGGTGCAGCTCGAAGTGACGGGACGCCTCCGACACCGGCGTATTCCGGCCGAACTGCTTGACCGGATTGGCCAGCAGGGCCATCGTGCCGGACGCCCCGCGAAATTTCCGGCCGACCTCCGTCCGAATGCGGGCTTGCAGCCGGGCAATCCGTTCGTCCGCCCCGGACTCTTCGCCCCCTCCGTCCTCGGACAGCCTCTCCGCTTGCGCGTAATGCATCCCGCTGGCGACGAGCCCCGGCAGCAGCTGCTCCCGGTCGAGCCCTCCGGAGATAAAGACGATCTGCTCCTTGCGCGCCAGGGCGATCAGCGCTTGCAGCAGGCTCGTCTCCACCGCGTCGGTCGTCTCCCCGCGAATCCAGTCCACGTCCAGACGCGCGTAGTCGGGGTGCAGATCGGCCATTTTCCGCAGCGACTCAAGCTCGGGACGGATTCCCGGAATCGAGATGCGAAAGCCTTGATTGCGGTAATGCTTCAAAGCCGAGCCCGTCATGGCCGCGGAATCGTTATCCCCTTCGATCAGGACGAGCACGACGTGCTCCGGCCGCAGGTTCGCCGCCTCGATTCTGCGCAGCGTGCTTCCGGGATAAAGCCGCGGATCGAAAATGATTTTGGCCGGCACGGGGAGAAACAGCTTAACGTCGCCGTTGCCGGACGGCAGCCCCCGAATGGCCGCCTCCCGGAAGCGGCGGTCCCACTCGAACAGCTTGCCGGATTGGTCGGCCTGGGCGTAGAACGCTTCCAGCTCGATCCGTTTGCCTCTGAGCGCGTCGACCGGGACGGCCTCGTATCCGTACAGCGATCCGTCCAGCAGCGAGACGATCGGCAAATAGCGAACCTCGAATTCGAATCCGATCAGGGAGTCTCGCAGCTCCTCCAGCGGAAACCGGACGAGCGGCGCGGGTGAGAACAGCATCCGCTTCAAAGCCGTCTCGTAGGCGTTCAGAAGCGCGGCCTCCCATTCGCGGAGGCTGCCGGGCATCGGAATCGTCCGGCCGTCTTTCCCCGCCGCCCAGCCGAAGCCGCAGCGAATGCCCCCGCCCGGCCGCATCGCCTCGGGAGTTCCGAATTCCAGCAGCAGGCGCTGCGCCGTATCGCGAATCAGAAACGCCATCCGGCCCGAGGAAACGTCGCCGGACGCCCAATCGTCGTTCTCCTCCGGCGCGAACGATACGGCCAGGATCAGATCGTCTCCGGACAGCGTCCAGCCTCTCACCGAATCCGTCAGCTTCGCCAGCCGCATGCCTATTCCGCGCAGCAGGCGCGCGGCGCGAAGCGAGAAGCCGCGGGGCGCCTCCGGATCGCCCTCCCACCGCACGACAAACAGCCCGCAATGTCCCGGGCTTCCGTCCTTGCTCTGCCACCGCCGCAAAATGTCCCCGCTTAACCAACCTCCGGTCTCCTTCATGACGTCTAACCTCCGCCCGGCGTTTCCCGGTTTGCGAGATCCGCTTGTTTTCTTCACCTTAACACGGATTCGTCATTTCTGATCCCACACTTTGTTAACGGAAGGTAAAGTGCGGAGCGGGCGGACTACTTTCGGGATGTCGTTAAGCTAAGGGGCTGTCCCATAAGTGGAGTTGCTTGAGAGGATAGATAAACAAAGAAGGGGTATGTACCTCCTGGAGATGCCTCATACGCTCCTAAAATTACATTGTAACGGGTTTATCATTCCCATTTTAGGAGCGTATAGCATCGGAAGGAGGTACATACCCCTGGCATCTTTCGTATGGATCATCATTCAGAGCAACTTGAACCACTTAGGGGACAGCCCCTTCCGCCAGAGGCTCACTCCTCCTCTTCGTCCAGCAGCACGATGTCCAGCACCGTCGTACGGCCGTCGACAATGACGGGAGCGCGCAGCTCCGAGCGTTTGCCCGGAAAGGAGAAATAGGCGGGCAGCGCACCCGGCGGCAGATTGGTGAGCGAATACCGGCCGAATTCGTCGCTGATGACGGAGCGCAGAATGGACGACTGGGGCGGTCTTGCCAGCGCCGTCGCCGTCCGCGGAGCCCTCGCGGCGACCGCAGCGCTCGGGCGGGCCTTTCCCGCGGCGGCCGCGGGAGCCGTGAACAGCTCCGCCAGCGCTTTAGCGATCGGGCGGCCGGATTCGTCGCGAATCGAACCGGCCAGCGCTCCGAATCCCGCGGTGACGACCAGCTTTCCGGCATCGGTTACCGGCGGCTCCGCCGACACCGCGACCGGCTTCGAGACCGAGCCGTACAGCGGAGCCGATACGGCGATCGTGTACGAGCCGGGAGCAAGGCCGTCGAAGCGGAAGACGCCCGCGCCGTCGGCGACGACGGTCGCAACCGGAACGTTGGAGGCATCGATCAAGGTGACGATTGCGCCCGGCACCGGCGCCCCGGTGCCGCCTTCGACGATCGCGCCGACGACGGACAGCGGGCCGGCCGGCAGACGGACCTGTATCGTGTCGGGATGGTTCGGCTCAAGCATCGTCGTCTCCGAGCGGGCGCGGTTTGTCGGTACGATAACGGTGACGGTCGTCTCGCCCTCGGACAGGTCGGGGAGAATATAGCTTCCTTGTTCGTCCGACACGCCGCTGCCGATGACGACGCTGTTCGCGTCCGTCGCCGTTACCGGCGCGCCCGGCAGCGGCGTTCCTTTATCCGTCGCAACGGAGCCCTCGACGACGCAGGCCGCGCGCCAGCGCGACGTTTAACGACACGGAGCCGCCCGGGCCCACGTAGACGGAGGTTTGCTGGCCGACATAGCCCTCCAGCGAGACGACAACGGTATAATTCGCGGCGGCCAGCCCTTCCAGCGCATATCCTCCGTCCGCTGCGGTCGAGGTTTGCGCCAATATTTCGCCGAAATTGTTGAACAGCCGCAGCGCCACCAGCGCTCCGGCCAACGACGCTCCGTCTTCCGAACGGGCGACGCGGCCCGAGAGCGTCCCCGGCAGAGGTTGCAGAGAGAAGCTGAAGCGCGTGCTTTGGCCGGCCGCCGCGACGAAGCCCCCGTTCGCGGAGGCAAACCCGTCCGCGGCGGCGACGGCGGTATGCTCGCCGGGCTTAAGCAGGCCGTAAGCGTACGATCCGTCGCTGTCGCTGAGCACCGTGGCGACCAACACGCCCGCTCCGTTATAGAGGCGAATCTCCGCCCCCGGAAGGTTGGCGCCGTTGTCGAAGCGGCTGACGAATCCGAACACCGTCCCGGGCAAGGAAGCCAGACGGAGCGTTACGCGCTCGGTCTGCCCCGCTTTTGTCGCAAAGCCGACGGAGACCGCGCCGAAGCCTTGGGCCGACGCCGTCAGAGTGAAGACGCCGATCGGCAGGGAGGTAATCGCGAATTCGCCGGCGGCGTCCGAGACGGCCGTCAGCAGGGGAAGCCGTTCTCTCCGGTTCACCTTGATCAGCGCGCCGTCGATGCCCGTCCCCGTCGCTTCGTCGACTACCCGGCCCAGCAGCGCGGCCCTGGACGGGATCAGCTCGAACGCCAGCCTCTTCACCTGTCCGGGCAGCACGACGGCGGTCTGCGCGGTCGCCTCGTAATCGATCGCCGACACCGTTACCGAATAGACTCCCGGCTTTAATCCTCCCGCCTCGAACCGGCCGTCGTCGCCGGCGAACAGCGTGACGACCAGCGTCCCTCCCGACGTGAACACGCGAATGAAGATGCTGGCGCCGGCAAGCCGTTCGCTGCCGCGCACCGTAATCGAGCCTTCGATGCCCCCGGCCTGCTTCTCCAGCGTTAAGCTGCCGTCCGTCGTCTCCCCGCTCGCGACGATCGCTCCGATCGAAGCCGTCACGTATTCGGCGGCGGAGACGACGATCGCGTACGTCCCGGGACGCAGCCCCTCGAACATGTAATTGCCGGACGGACTGGTCGCGACCACGGCGATCGCGACGCCGGAAGCGTCGGACTGTCGGGCCTCCACCGCCGCTCCCGCGATCGCTTCTCCCGTATCGGCGTCCCGGATCGTCCCCGTGATGCCTCCCGGATTGGGCTGCAGCGTGAACAGCAATCCTTCTACCATAAGGCCGGGAGACAATCGCAGACTGACGGTGACGGTGGAATAGCCGGGAGCGGACACGACGGCGATCAGAACGCCGACCGGCAGCCCTCCCACGGCAAATCGTCCTTCCGCGTCCGTCTGTCCGACCGCCCGCGGAGTCTCGCCCGGATCGATCAGCCGGACGGAGGCGCCGGCCAGCGGCGAGCCCGCCGGATCGACGACGCGTCCGCTGACGGCAGCCGGGTTCGGGGTCAGCGTCAGCAGAACCTCGGACTCCTGCTCCGGCCGAACGGTAACGCCCGCGGTGTCCAGCGTGTAATCCGCGAAAGATCCGGTCAGCACGTAAGAGCCGACCTGCAAATTATCGAAGCGAAAGCGGCCTGCGCTATCCGTGTACGTCGAAGAGAGCGGAAGATTGGCGCGATTGTACAATTCGATCAGCACGCCCGGCAGCGGCAGGCTGACCGTTCCGGCAATGCTGCCCGGAAGCTCCGCAAGCGCAAGGTCGATCGGAGTCGTCGCATCCGCTTCGACGATCGCCCCGATCGACCGGCTTTGATAGAAGCGCGCCTGGGCGACGACCGTATAGTTGCCGGGAACGAGGCCGTCCATCCGATAGCGGCCTTCGCTGTCGCTTACCGCCGTCGCCGGCTGCAGTCCGGTTTGATTAAGCGCCCGCGCGAACGCGCCCGGGAGCGGCGCCCCTGTCGTCTCGTCGGTAATCCTGCCTTCGATGGCGCCGGGCAGCGCGGCCAGCATGATTCCGACCTCCGTGACGGCGCCGGCCCTTACGGTCGCGATAATCGTATTCGTCCGGTATCCGACCAGCGAGGCGAACAACGTATAGCTTCCCGGCATCAGGTTATCGACGATAAATCTCCCGGCCGCATCGGCAAATTGCGAGGAGACGGACGTCCCGCCGATGGCGGATTGGCGAATTTCCACCTCCGCCCCGGCAAGGGGAACCCCGAGCGTGTCGGTGATCGTGCCGGACAAGGAGCCGGGCGCGGCCAGCAGGACGAAGGACTGGTTCGATTCCCGGCCCGGCCGGATGATGACGCCGGCCACCGCGTTCCGGTAGCCCTCGGCCGTTACGCAAATCGCATAATTTCCCGGCTCCAGATCGTCGACGCTGTAGGCGCCGTCATCGCCGGAGACGACCCGCGCGACGACCGCCGGCCCCCCCGCCAGGTCGTTCATCAAGGCGACGGCGGCGCCGGGAACCGGGTTTCCGTTCGTATCCGTCAGCGTTCCGACCAGGCTTCCCGGTTCCGGCTGCAGCGAGAAATCGACGGTTGCGGTCGCCGCCGCCACGATTACGGCTCCGAGCGTCTGCCCGCCGAAGCCGGTCGCCCGCGCCGTCAAAATATAGGAGCGAGGCGCCAGACTCGTCACGCTGTAACGTCCGTTCTCGTCCGTCGAAGCGCGGGCGACGACCAGATTGTTGGCATACACGCGCACGAGCGCGTCGGGAATCGGTTCCCCGCCAGCGCCCGACGAACGAACGGCGCCTTCCAGCGAGCCCGACAGCAGGTCGAGCGCGACGTCGAGCGTCGTCTGCTCGTTGGCCCGCACGAAAGCCCCGACGGTCCGGTTCGCGTAGCCGGTGTCGTTGAACAGAACGTTGTACGCTCCGGGAGCCAGCGAGCCGACCTCGTAGCGGCCGTTCCCGTCGGTCCGGGCGGTCTGAATGGTGAGGCCGGCCGAATTGTATACGCGGACGCAGGCGTCCTCGATCGGACCTCCGGTCGACGAATCGGTCACCGAGCCGGCAATGGAGCCGGGCAGCGGCGCAAGCGCAACGTCGACCGTCGTCACCCGTCCGGCGGCCACGGAGAAGCCGAGCAGCGCGGTCGCGTAATTCGGCGCCGTGACCCGCAGCCGATAGTCAGACGCGGGGGACAGGCTGGAGATCGCGTAGACGCCGAAGTCGTCGGCGTTCGTCAGGGCGATCAGATTGATGCGGTCGTCAAGCGCTTCGGCCAGCGCTCCCGCGACGGGATTGCCGAACGTATCGGAGATCGTTCCGGAGACGGTGCCCGGATTCGGGGCAAGCGCGACGTTCAGCGTCCGGACGGCCCCGGGCTCGAGCGTAACCGGCTGATCGTTATGCTGGAAGCCCGGCGCGGAGAAGCTGACCCGATACGTCCCGGGCGTGACGTCGGTCAGCCGGTAAAGACCCGAAGCGTCGCTCGTAGCGCCCGCGGCGGTTACCTCCACGACATCGCTCAGCTGGACGGAGACGCCGGCGATCGGCTGACCGGTATCGGACGCCGTCACCGTTCCCTGAAGCCCCGAAGGAAGCGGAACCAGCTGCACGTTCCGCATCGCCACCTCCCCGTTGGCCAGCGTTACGTCCGCCGTCGCCGTCTGGAACAGCGGTGCCGACACCGTCAGCGCGTAGGAGCCCGGCACGATGCCCGTAAAGCTGTAATAGCCCGATCCGTTCGATGCCGCGCCGGCCGTCGTCCGCCCGCCGGAGATCAGCTCGATCTGCGCGCCGGGGACGGACATTCCGGTCGCCCGGCTTTGAATCCGTCCGGACAAGCCCGCCAAGCGGACCTGCACAATATTGACCGACCGAATGTCAAGCAGCTCCGCCAGCTGGTTGCCCGTGAACGAATCGACTCCGCGAACCCGCGTCGTATTGAAAATCCGATTGCCCGCCCCGGCAAAGATGACCTGCGCGGTATAGCGCAGCTCCGCGGTCGAACCGGGTTCGAGGTTGCCGACGGTCCAGCTCAGCGTCAGATTGGAGGAGGTAAAGGTCGCGCTGCCGGCCGATACCGAATCGATCGTGAAGGAGACCAGCGTCCGGTCGATCTGAAACAGCGTATTGGCGAACAGCGCGGTGGCGGCGCTCCGGCCCGTATTGGCCACCTGGATCGTCCCCGACAGCGCAAGCTGCGGACCGGCGGGGAGATCCTGCGGGAACGGCGCTCCGTTCAGCGTCTGGGCGACCGACAGCTCCGCCCGGACGTTGCCGCCGGAGATCGCGACCTCGTTCGAGAGGGCGCCGGTGCCGGAAACAGGAAGATCGCTGCCGGCGCCGTTTTCCGTTTCCGCCGAGAAAAACAGCAGCCGAAGCGGAGAAGCCGCCCCAAGGCCGAGCTCCCCGAACAGAACCCCCGCGTTAACGTAAAAATCGATGAAATAATCGCCGCGCAAGCCCGGGCGGTCGTCGGCCGGCTTGGCGCGGGCGATATCGAAATTGACGATGGCGGTCCGGGAGCCCGCGGCGGACGTTCCGTTCGCGATTGCGGCCAAAGCGGCGATGCCCGTTCCCCGGGAGGCGTTGTTGCGGACAAGCTCGACGGAATGATCCGTGCCGTTCACGCGAAGCAGCCATTCGTACGCGGAGAGCAGTCCGTCCGTATCGAACAGCACGCCCCAGTATGCGTTGCGAAAGACGCTTTTGAAGCGGGGGTCGCCCTTAAGGCGAATCCGGAAATAAACGTTGATGCCGTCATAGCCGTAATAAGCGGCGGGAGATGAGGGGGTGCCGACGACGTCGACATAAGCGGGATTGGCGCTGCCGGCCTCGCCGGCCGAAGGAAGGGCCGTCAGACTCAGGGGAACGTATTGGCTGTCGCTGGGGAACGGCAAATCGGTACCTCCCTTGGGCAATTATCGGTGCTACCAACGTATGCGGCATTCGCCGCGCGCGTATAGGCGTTCGTCCGACAGACCGGAAGGTACCGTTCCGTTTTTTGTTTATTGGTTCAAATCCGGCCGCTTGCCGGTGATCAAGTACACGACGCTCTCGGCAATGTTCGTTGCATGGTCGGCGATCCGCTCGATGTAACGCCCGACGAAGCTCAGCAGCATCGCCTGGCCGACCGTCTTCGGATTCTCGACCATCAGCGAGAACAGCTCGCGGATAATTTGCGAATACAGCGCGTCGACCTGGTCGTCGTCCTTGGCGCTCTTGTAGGCCAGATCGGCGTTCTCGTCCACGTACGATTGCAGCGACTCGCTGATCATGACCTCCACCAGCTCGGCCATGCGCGGCAGGTCGAGCAGCGGCTTGATCAGCGGCTGTCCGTCCAGCCGGATGACGACTTTGGCGATGTCGACGGCCAGATCGCCCATCCGTTCCAGGTCGCTGGAGATTTTGAAGGCGATCAGAATGCGCCGCAGATCCTTCGCGACCGGCTGCTGCGTGGCGATCAGCTTGGCGCCGATCTCGCTGACCTTCTCCTCCAGCTGATTCAGCGAGATATCGGACTTGACGATCCGCTTGGCGGTCTCCACGTCGGAATCCTTCAGCGCGTCCATGGATTCGGTCAACGCCGCTTCCACCCGCTTGCCCATCTCGATCAGCAGATTCGTAATTTCCTCCAGTCCATGATCGAACTCCAGCCTTTTTACCATAATTCCGCCATCCTCCCCGGGGTTCAACCGAACCTTCCGCTAATATAATCTTCCGTGCGCTGATCGGTCGGATTGGAGAACAGCCGCTCCGTTTCCGAATATTCGACGACCTCTCCGTTCAGGAAAAAGACCGTTTGCTGCGATACCCGCGCCGCCTGATGCATGTTGTGCGTGACCATGACGATCGTATACCGATCCTTCAGCTCCTGGGCCAACTCCTCGATCTTTAAGGTGGAGATCGGATCGAGCGCGGAGGTCGCCTCGTCCATCAGCAGAATGTCCGGCTCGACCGCAAGCGCGCGGGCAATGCACAGCCGCTGCTGCTGACCGCCGGAGATGCTGTTCGCGGAGCGCTTCAGATGATCCTTCACTTCGTTCCACAGCGCCGCGGAGCGCAGGCTCGTCTCCACGATCTCGTCCAGCCTCCTGCGGTCGGAGATGCCGTGCAGGCGAGGCCCGTACGCCACATTGTCGTAGATCGACTTGGGGAACGGATTCGGCTGCTGGAACACCATGCCGACGCGCTTGCGAAGCGTCTCCACGTCGACCTCGCCGGAGTAGATATCGGTGCCGGCGATATCGACCTTGCCTTCGATGCGCGTTCCCGCGATCATGTCGTTCATCCGGTTAAACGTGCGGAGCAGCGTCGATTTGCCGCAGCCGGAAGGACCGATAAACGCGGTGATGGCCTTCTCGGGAATTTCCATGTTGACGCTCTTGAGAGCGTGAAAATCTCCGTAGTACAAGTTCAAATCATTGATCTCGATAATGGAGTTCATGGCCATTCTCCTCTTGTTCGTTTGAAATGCGCGTTATCCGAACCGTCCCGTGATATAGTCGTTCGTCTCCTGCTTCTGCGGATTCGTGAAAATATTCGTCGTCAAGTCGTACTCCACCACTTCCCCCGTCAGGAAAAACGCCGTTTTATCCGACACGCGGGCGGCCTGATGCATGTTGTGGGTCACGATGACGATGCAGTATTCCCGCTTCAGCTCGGCGATCAGTTCCTCGATCTTGGACGTCGACACCGGATCAAGCGCGGACGCGGGCTCATCCATCAGAATAATGTCCGGCCTGACCGCGATCGACCTGGCTATGCACAGCCGCTGCTGCTGGCCGCCCGACAGCGCCAGCGCGGAATTGTGCAGCCGGTCCTTCGTCTCCTCCCACAGCGCCGCCTTGCGCAGCGACTGCTCGACGATCTCGTCCAGCTGCTTCTTGTTTTTCGTTCCGTGATAGCGCGGACCGAAGGCGATGTTCTCGTAGATCGATTTATGAAAAGGATTCGGCTTCTGCCAAACCATGCCGATGCGCTGCCGCAGCAGGACGACGTCCGTATCCGGACCGTTGACGTTGCGATCCCGGATCCAGATTTCCCCCGTGATCTTGCAGTCGGGAATCAGGTCGTTCATCCGGTTCAAGCTTCTCAGGAACGTCGACTTGCCGCAGCCGGAAGGCCCGATGAGCGCCGTCACCTGCTTCGCCTGGAAATCCAGCGACACGTTCTTGACGGCCTGCTTGTCGGAATAATAGACGCTTAAATTTTTGGTGGACATGCCGATGGCGGTCATCCGGTTTCCTCCCCTTTATTTAATGGCCGTGAACTTGCGGTACAGGTAACGGCCCAGCCATCTGGCCGCGAAATTAAACGCGAGCACGGTAATGACCAGCACGGCGGAAGCTCCGGCGGCGATCTCCTTCGCGTCCGGCGCGAGGCCCTCGGAATTGATTTTCCAAATATGCACCGCCAGCGTCTCGGCCGGGCGGAACGGGTTCAGCGGCGAGAACGGGCTGAACGGATTCCAGTCGGAGAAGTCGAGCCGCGGCGAGCTCATGCCGGCGGTGAACAGCAGCGCGGCGGCTTCGCCGAACACCCGGCCCGCGGCGAGAATCGTTCCGGTCAGAATAACCGGCATCGAGATCGGCAGCATCACCGACGTAATCGTCTTCCATTTGGACAATCCGAGCGCCAGGCTGGCTTCCTTCTGCTCCCTCGGCACGCTTTTCAGCCCTTGCTCCGTAATCCGCACCATCAGCGGGAGGTTGAATACGGTCAGCGCCAGAGCGCCCGCGAACAGCGAGAAGCCAAAGCCGAACAGGTTGACGAGCACGAGCAGTCCGAACAGGCCGACGATAATGGAAGGCACGGACGACAGCACTTCGACGATCAGGCGAATGCCGTTCGTCACCTTGTTGGCGGGCGCGTATTCGCTCATGTAGATGCCGGCGCCCAGGCCGAGCGGAATCGTAATAATCATCGTCAGGAACAGCAGGAACACCGAATTGAACAGCTGCGGGCCGATGCCGCCGCCGCGGCGGATCGTCTCCGGCGGAGACGTCAGAAAGTCGAAGCTGATATGGCCGAGACCGCGGATCATAATGTAGCCGAGAAGGCCGGCCAGGACGAGAACGATCAGACCGGCGACCGCGACGATAACGGCAGTCGCGATTTTGTTGGCCATTTTGGCGCTCATACCTTCGACCTCCTTTCCAGCCAGCGAACAATAAAGACAAAGACGAACGTCATCAGCATCAGAATGAGCGCCAGCGACCATAGGGCGTTATTCTCGACGGTGCCCATGGCGGTGTTGCCCATGCTCAGCGTAATCGCGCTGGTCAGCGTCGAAGCGGATTCGAACAGCGAGCGCGGAATGTGCGGCGCGTTGCCGATGACCATCTGCACGGCCAGCGCCTCGCCGAACGCGCGGGCGATGCCGAGCACGATGCCCGTCATCAACGCCGGAAGCGTCGTCGGCAGCACGATGCGGTATATGGTTTGCCAACGGGTGGCGCCCAGCGCGTAAGAGCCTTCCTTCAGGCCCTTGGGCAGCGCGGCCAACGCGTCGGTCGCGATAGTCGTAATCGTAGGAAGAATCATAATCGACAGCACGACGGCTCCGGCCGCGATGCCGACGCCTTGTCCGGGAAACACGTCCCGGAAAAAAGGAACGATGACGCTTAAGCCGACGAAGCCGTAGACGACGGACGGAATGCCCGCCAACAGCTCGATGACCGGCTGCAAATATTGGCGTCCGAATTTCGGCGCGATCTCGACCATGAACACCGACGCGCAAAATCCGAGCGGTGCGGCGATCACCGCGGCGAGCAGCGACGTGCTGAACGAGCCGAATATGAACGGCAGCGCCCCGAACAGCTTGGGGTTCCCGTCGGGAGCCCACTTTAAACCCGTAAGTAAGTCGAGGAAATTCACACGATTGACAAAAAAAGTGCTGAGCCCTTTGGAGGCGACGAAATAGACAAGCGAAAAGATGGTGAGAATAAGAAACGCGATACAGAGCAAAGTGTAGATTTTGCCGACCCATTCTTCCGCGAGATGCGGCTTTGCTTGCTGTCGTTCTAACGGCTGAGCCATAGACCTCTCCCTTTACACAGCCGATCAAGAGGCCTGTTGCAGCGCCTCTTGATCGGCTTATGATATGGAACCTTTATTTTGTGATCGTGCCGTTCACATCGCGTTTGATTTGCATTTGGCTTGCCGGAATGTAGCCCAGCTCGACGACGTCGGCATTCTGAATTTCGTCGCTCAGCATGAAGTCGAGGAACGCTTTCGCCAGCTCGTTAGGCTCGCCTTTCGTGTACATGTGCTCATAAGCCCATACCGGATAAGTTCCGTTCGCCACGTTGTCCACCGTTGCTTCCACACCTTCGTATTTCAGCACCTTGATCGATTCGTCCAGGTAGCTCAGCGCCAAGTATCCGATCGCTCCCGGCGTTTCGCCGACCAGTTGGCGTACCGTACCGGAGGAATCCTCCTGGATCGAGCCTTGCAGGTCTTCCGACTTCTGGCCCAGCGCGTAAGTCTCGAACGTTGCGCGAGTACCGGAGCTCGAAGGACGGTTGATGATCTGGATTTTTTGGTCGTCGCCGCCAAGGTCTTTCCAGTTCGTCACTTTGCCGGTGAAGATGTCGACCAACTGCTGCTTCGTCAAGTCGTCGACGGCAACGTTCGGGTTAACGACCGCAGCCATGCCGACTACCGCGACTTGATGATCGACCAGTTCGGCCGCTTTGTCGGCATCCAGCTTCTCTTCCGCGAATACGTCGGAGTTGCCGATGTCGGATTGGCCTTCGGACACCTGCGTCAGGCCGGTGCCGCTTCCGCCCGCTTGCACCTGGATCGATACGCCTTTGTTAAGGTCCATGAATTTCTTCGAAGCTTGTTCGACCAGCGGCAGCAGCGCCGAAGATCCCGTGGAGAGCAGCGAGCCGGACAGTTCCGCGGCCGGGCTTTCGCTTGCCGGACTTTCGCTGGCAGGCGTCGTGCTTGCCGGAGCCGAGCTTTCCGGAGCCGAGCTCGCTCCGCCGCTGTTGTTGTTTTGACCGCAAGCGGCCAGTACCACCGTCAGCGCAAACACCATCATCAACAATACCGTCTTCTTCATTTCGTAAAGTTCCCCTTCCAACTCTTGTTTGTTTTTTCTTGACAGTTCATATTGTAGAAGGCCGACATTCGTGCAATGTTTTCGTTTTGTTAACTCGGCGAAAAATGTTCATACATTTATTAAATATAAATGCTATTATTATTGAAGTATTGTATGGGACAAGCGCGGAATCGGGGGGAAACGGTTATGAGTCTATTAAAATTGAAAATCGTCGAGCTTCTGGATCGCTATAAGCAAGTCACCGCCGTGGCGGACGCGCTGCATATGAAGCAGCCTACGATCAGCTTTCATATGAAGAGAATGGAGAGCGATTGGGGGGTCAAGCTGTTCGAGACGAGGGCGGGCCGCATCTATTTGACGGAGGCGGGGAAAACGCTGCTGCCCTACGCCAGGCGGATCGCGGCGCTGCACGCGGAAGCCGAAGCCGCGGTCGGCGAGCTGCGGGACAACGGACGGAGGCTGCTGCGGATCGGCTGCACCGATTGCGCGATGGCGGCGCTGGCCGGGACGGGATGGCTGGCGGAGATCGGCCGGATTCCGGACATTCGGGTCAACGTCGCGAAGGAGAACGACGACGATCTGTTTCGGCGGCTCGAATCCGGCGATCTCGACTTGGCGATCGGCGGCTGGCAGCCCGTCGACCCGGAGCGGCTGCGCTCCGCGGAGCTACTCGTCTCCCCCTGGAAGCTGCTGCTGCCGGCCAATCATCCGTTGGACGGTCTCTCGGGTCCCGCCCTGGCCGAGCGGCTGCACCGTTACCCGTTCGTCGAGCATGCGGAGCGATCGCTGGGCGAGCTCGTCTCCCCCTGGCTTGCGCGCATGGGCGTCTCCCGCGTCAACGTCTCGTTCGATTCGGTCGAACTGATCGCGCAAGCCGTTCGCGACGGTCTGGGCCTCGCCGTCCTGCCGGAGCGCGCCCTGCCCGCTTCCGCGCCAAGGGCGGTCGCGGCCGATTGGCCGGACCGCCCCGAGAGCTGGACCCTGTACGCAAGCTGGCACGTCCGGGAAGGTTACGGGGAGCTGGCCGAACGGATCGTGCGGACGCTCTTCCCGTAATCTTCGTTATCTGCTCTTGCGATCCTTGATCCAGAGCGGAATGCGGAACAGCACGTTAAAAAGCAAAATAACGAACACGAGCACGGCGGCCGCCTTGTCGGAAATTTCCACCGCGTCCGGCACGATCGCTTCCGACTGGACGTACCAGAGATGAACGGCCAGCGTCTCGCCCGGAGACAGCAGGTTGAAGTCCCACATCTCGCCCGAGGTCGTAACCCCCGCCGTCAGAATGATGACGGCGCTCTCCCCGAACGCGCGGCCCGCGATCAGGCAAATCCCGGTCACAAGACCGTTGATCGCCGTCGGTACGAGCACGCGGCGAATCGTCTGCAGATGCGTCGCGCCGAGCGCGAACGAAGCCTGCTTCAGCTCTCCCGGCACCGCCCGGATCGATTCCTCGGTGACGCGGGTCATGACCGGCAGGTTCAGAAACGCCAGGCTGACCGCCCCGCCCAGAATCGTCAAGCCGACCTGGAACATTTCCACGAACAGCGCAATCCCGAACAGGCCGAAAATAATCGAAGGCACGGAGGCGAGGCCCTCCACGCAAATGCGGACGAAGCCGATCAGCTTGTTGTCGGGCGCGAATTCGGCCAGATAGATGCCGGCGGCCATGCCGAGCGGCACCGCGATGAACAGTGAGATCAGCAGCATATAGAACGAATTGAACAGCGCCGGGCCGATGCCGCCGCCCTCCTCGATCTCGCTCGGCAGCCCGAAAATGAAATCCCAGGTCAGGGAAGGCAGCCCCTTCTGCAGAATCAGGTAGAGCAATCCGAGAATGAACAGCACCATGGCCGCGGATGCGCTCCAGACGAATACGGTAAACAGCCGATTGTTAAAAGCGTTGACGCTCCGGCCCGAGGCGAACGATCTGCGGGCCGATCCGATCGCGTTTCTCATGAATGGGCTCCCTTCCGCTGCAGCAGTCTTACGAGCACGATCATCAACAGAGAGATGACGAGCAGCAGGAAGCCCATCATGTACAGCGCGTTGTTCCAGGTCGAATCGAACGGCACGTTGGCGATCTGCATGACGATGTTGCTCGTCAGCACCGACGTCGGCTTGAACAGCGCGTCGGCAAGCTGGGGCGTATTGCCGATGACCATGACGACGGCCATCGTCTCGCCGATCGCCCGGGCCATGCCCAGAATGACGCCGTACAGAATGCCGCTGCGGGCGGCCGGAATCGATACCTTGAAGATCGTCTGGAATCTCGTGGCGCCCAGCGCGTAAGAGGCGTCGCGGTATTTGCGCGGAACGGCGCTGATCGCGTCGTCGCTGACGCGGCTGATCGTCGGCAGCACCATGATCGTCAGCACGATCGCCGCGGCCAGAATGCCGTCGCCCATATTCGTGCCGGTCACGTCCCGAAGCAGCGGAATGAGGATCGTCAGTCCCAGAAAGCCGTAGACGACGGACGGAATGCCGACGAGCAGGTCCAAGATCGGACGCAGCAGATTGCGCAGCCAGCCCGGCGCGACTTCGGCCAGGAAGACGGAGATGATCACCGACAGCGGCACGGAGATCAGCAGCGTCAGCAGCGTCAGAGCGAATGTGCCGAATATAAACACGAAAGCGCCGTAGCGGTCGTCCTCCGGCATCCAATCCGTCGAGAAGAAGAACGTCGCCGGAGATACGTCGCGGAACGTCAGCACCCCGGTGCGGAACATCAGAAACAGAATGCCGAACAGAATCAGGCAGACGAACGCGGCGCTGGCGATGCAGAGCAGCTTGAAAAAACGGT
Organism: Cohnella cellulosilytica; assembly: GCF_042431195.1. Classification (NCBI taxonomy): domain Bacteria; kingdom Bacillati; phylum Bacillota; class Bacilli; order Caryophanales; family Paenibacillaceae; genus Cohnella; species Cohnella cellulosilytica. The sequence goes on along the minus strand of NZ_JBHMDN010000034.1, from coordinate 184,212 downwards.
TGTAAATCAGCAGCCTGTTCTTCCGGTCGAACGATTTGCCCGAGCCGGCCTTGATGCTGCCGCCCAGATCGTTCGCCTTCGCACCGGCAAGCGAAGGGCGCGCCGACGTATCCAGTTGCATAGCTCCAGGTTCCTCCCATGAAGAAACCAGCTTGGCGACGGTTCGCTTCGCTGGTTTCTTGCCGAAATGTAGAGTTGGTCGATTATTCGCAATAAGTCAGGCTATTTCAGCGCGGAAATCGGGATAAACTTCAGCTTCTTCAGGGAGCCGTTCTGGAACTTGGCGCTTTGAATGTACTCGATGAACGCTTTCGTTGCGCCGTCCGGCTGGCCCTTCGTCATATAGTAGCCGTAACCCCATACTTTGTACGTGCCGTTGACGACGTTCGCTTCCGTCGGCGCGACTTTGTTGATTTTCAGCGCCTTCATGTTGCTCGTTACGTACACGAGGTCGATGTAGCCGATGGCATTCGGCGTCGTCTCTACAGCCGTCTTCATGTCGCCGCTCGACTTGACTTCCTTGTAGTTGTTGCCTTTGCTGATGAAATCGGTGCCCTGCAGCGCCTTCAGCTGGAAGTTGACGCGAGTGCCGGAGCCGAACGCGCGGTTGACGACGATAATGTCGGCGTCCTGTCCGCCTACGTCCTTCCAGTTCGTCACCTTGCCGGAGAAAATGTCCTGCAGCTGCTTCGTCGTCAGATCGTCGACCTTGACGTTTTTGTTGACGACGGCCGCGAACGGAATAATCGCGACCTTATGCGCAACCTGCCCGTCGAATTTCTTGAAGCCCGGAACGTCCTGGGAAGCGTCCCAGTCCACCGCGCCGATATCGGCGATGCCCTTGCGAACCGACTGCGGACCGGTGATCGAGCCCGCCGCGGACGCCGAGATTTTCACCTTCGGGTGCAGCTTCTTGAATTCGTTGGCCGCTTGCAGCGTCAGCGGCAGCAGCGCGGAAGAACCGTTGATGACGATTTTGCCCTTCAGGGAGCTTGCCGCTCCGGCCGCGGGCACGGAGGCCGAGACCAGGGCGATCGCCATGGCGGCGACGGATAGCGTTTTAAACCATTTCATGGAAAATGTTCTCCTCTCGGTTCGATTATCGGGACGCCGGCTTCCAGCGCCCGTTCACATCCAGGAATACGCGGCCGTCCTGCACGATGGCCAGCGGCGCGCCTTCCTTGGCGACGATTCCGCTCGCCGCGCCGGACAGCGTGTAGAGCTGCTTCGCCGCGCCCGTCGCCGGGTCGACCTCGTAGACGAATTGCTCGTCCCCGTCGCCCTCCGTCAGCAAATACCATTTGCCGCCGGAATATTCCGCTTGATAGATATCTCTCTCGTCGTACAGAGGAGAAACCTTCTTGTCTGCGCCGACCTTAATCAAAGTCGATTTCGCCGCGGCGTCGGCGCTAACGCTGACATATGCGACGCTCTTGCCGTCCGAAGCCGCATGGATGAATACTTTGTCGTCCGTGGAGGTCGTCAGCTGCACGGCTTTGTTTTCCTTCGCGGCGGGCTCGACCGTAAATTGGAAGATTTGCGGCTCCGTGCCCTTCGTGTCGATCGAGACGTCGTCCGCTTCGACCGGCTTGTCCGCGTCGGCGACGACGGCGCCCGGCTTCGTTACCGTGTAGGTGAACGTTTGGCCGTCCGCGGACACTTCAAGGTTCGCTTTGTAGTCTACCTTGTCGTCCAGAATCTTCGTGATTTTATCGATCTCGGGGTCCAGCTTGGCGATGACGCTGCCTTTGTCCCCTTGCAGGAAGTAAATGCCGGTTCCGTCGGCCGACCATACAAGCTCCGGCTTGATGCTCGTGTCGACGCTGACGACAACCGCGCGGCTTATCGTCGAAAGATCCAGCACGGATACTTGTCCGTTGGCGTTCGTATAAGCGGCTTTCCGGCCGTCCGGAGCAATGACAAGATCGGAAGCGTCGGCTGCGACGTCCAGCAGACGGTACTTGCCCGTAGCCGCCTCGACAAGATAATCCGCGCGTCCCGTCTCGTTCTCCTGCGTGGCGATAAACCTTCCGGCGTCGACCCACTGAATGCGGTCCACGTTCGCCAGAAGCTTGGCGTCAATCCAGTTCGTGCCGGTCTCGTCCTTGTACAGGCTCGCTCCCAACGCATCCACATAGGTTTCCAGCTCTATGTAGTTCACGCCTTTGACGCTCTTGACCGGAACGTCCAGTCCGCGCTCCGCGCCGTCGACCTTCAGCACGGCGCTGCCCGACTTCAGCTCCACCGTATGTCCGTTCAGCTTCGCCTGGACTCCGCCGCCGGAAACCTGCAGCTTGGCTCCCAGCCTGGAGCTGATTTCCCGCAGAGACACGAGGGTTTTGCCTTTCTCCGTGATCGTACCGAAATTGACCGCCGTTCCGTTAACGATGTAAACCGAATTCGCAAGCTGCACCGCGCTGTTCGTCTTTTCGTTTGCGGCGAATGCCGCGCCGGCGGAAGCCGCTCCGACCGCCAAAGCCAACACAGTTGCCAGGGACGCTTTCTTTAGCACCATCGACACCGATCACCCTTCTGGATTATGGTAGATTTTTCTTATAAGGCTACAGTGAGTATAGTCCCGGTTTGTAAAGCGGCGATTTCCGGCCCGTTTTCCGATTGTTAAATTTAGGATTTCATCTGTCCGGCCAGCTTGCGGATCTCGTCCCTTGCTTCTTTGGACCTGTCTCTCGCCGCGGCGGACGCCGACAGCAGCAAGGCCGCCGCTTCCTGATTCAGCTCGGACGAGCTCCACAGCTGCGCGATCGTATCCTCGGTTTTCTTCACCGAGTGCACCCCTCTGTCCGCTCCCAGCTTGCCTTCCCCGGCCAGCCCGGCCGACAGCTTCACCGCCTCCGTCATCGCCTTGATCTGTCCGGCGATCTGCCCGGCCGACCGCTTCGTCTGATCGGCCAGCGCGCGAATCTCTCCGGCGACGACTCCGAACCCCCGGCCGTGCGCGCCCGCCCTCGCCGCCTCGATCGCGGCGTTCACGGCCAGCAGGTTGCACTGATCGGCCAGCTCGGCGATCAGCCGGACGATGCCGTCGACGGCCGACGTGCGCTCGGTTAACTGGCCGGCGGCTTTCTCCTGCTTGTCCGCGTTCGCCGACCACAGCTTAAACAGATCGAGCATCTCCCCCAGCTGTTGGCGGCCCTGGTCCGTAATTTCCCCGATCCGTTCGCTGCATTCCTTTACTTCGCCGGTCGCTTTCGCCACCCGCTCTACCGACACGTGAATGTCCTCGATCATCGCTTCGGTATCGCCGATCGTGCGCATCTGCCGGCTGACCGCTTCCTTCTGCAGCAGCCTCGAGACGTTAAGCAGATCGTTCACCGTCAGCACTCCGGCGAGCTTCCCGTTGTCGGTAAGCAGCACCGCGTCGTAGAACGTCTCCTCCGTTCGCGACAGCGCGCGATCGATCAGCTCCTGGGGATCGATCGCCAGATCGACGATCATCGGAGCCTGGTCCATCAGCACGGACGCCGCTTTTTTCCCGTATACGGACTGGCCGTACAGCGTGCCCAGGCTGCGAAAAAACCGATCCTTCATAATAAGGCCGAGCGGCCTCTTCGCTTCATCGCATACGACGACGCACTCGTGCTGCTTCTGACGACGGAACAAGTCGACCAGATCGTTGCTGCGCTGCGACGGATCGATGACCGGACAACTGCTTGCCCAATCCTTTACGGCAATCGGCTGAAAAATTTCGTTAACGGAAGGAACGGCCCGGACCGTGCGGCGAAGACCGGCCTCCTGCTGCGGGCTGTCCGCAGTTCCGGGTTTCTCCAGAAGCATGCTCGTTGCCATCAGAACACCTCATTCTATAGAAATTGGGCTTGACGGGAAGGTTTTTCCTATAGTCTGAAAGTAACAGAAGATTGTTTTCCATTCGTTCGTCTTCCGTTAACTGACGGTAAAGTTTGTCCTTCGGGCAGGCTGCCGGGCTGCAAACGCCCTCCGATGGGCAGTCGAGGCGGCCGATCGGCTTGAACGGTTGACGAATTTCGCCCCATGTGTATATATTATATATATACAGTAAATACACATAGCACGGAGGCGCCATGAACATCATTTTATCCAACGCGTCCGACGAGCCGATCTACGGGCAGATTGTCCGTCAAATCCGTCAGGCGATTCTTAACGGGGAATTGACGCCCGGCCAGCCTCTTCCGTCCATCCGGCTGCTGGCCAAAGAACTGCAGATCAGCGTCATTACGACCAAGCGGGCCTACGAGGAGCTGGAGAAGGAAGGGTTGATCGATTCCGTCGTCGGAAAGGGGTCGTTCGTCTCCGGCGCCAACCCGCAATTTATTCGGGAGCAGCGGCTGCGGCTGCTGGAGGGCAAGCTGATCGAAGCGGTCCAGGAAAGCCGTTCGCTGCAGATGCCCCTGGAGGAGCTGCTCGCGCATATTCGGCTGCTGTACGAGGAATTGGAGGGAGAAGGATGAACGAAAATGCGGTTGTCGAGGTTAGCCGTCTAAGCAAAAAATACAAGCGCTTCGAGCTGAAGGACGTCACCATGGACGTCAAACAGGGCTTTATCACCGGGCTGATCGGGGCAAACGGCGCAGGCAAGAGCACGCTCATTAAGCTGATGATGGGCATGACGCTGCCCGGCGGCGGAGATGTGCGGGTGTTCGGCCAAGCTTATGCGAGCCATGAAGCCGAGATCAAGGAGCGGATCGGCTACGTCGCCGACGATTGCAGCTATTACGAGCATCTGACCGTCGACGCGATGAGAAGCGTCTGCGCACCGTTCTACAAGCGTTGGGACGATCGGCAATTCGCCCGGTACATCGACCGGTTCGAGCTGTCGCCCAAGGCGAAAATCCGCAGCCTGTCCAAAGGAATGAAGATGAAGCTGAGCCTCGCCTTCGCCCTGTCGCACCGGGCCGAGCTGCTGATCATGGACGAGCCGACCGCCGGTCTAGATCCCGTCTTCCGCCGGGAGCTGCTTGAAATTTTAGCCGAACTGATGCTGGACGAACGCAAGGCGATTTTGTTTTCCACGCACATTACGACCGATCTCGACCGCGTCGCGGATTATATCGCTTTTCTCAATCGGGGGGAGCTGGTGTTCAACGAGTCGAAGGAACGGGTGTTCGAGCGGTACGCTCTCGTCAAAGCGGACAAGGAATTGCTGGATGCGGACGTTCGCCGCATCTTCGTCGGCATTCGCGAGACGTCGTCCGGCTTCGAGGGGTTGACCGGCGATCGGCGGGAGGCCGAACGGCTCTTTGCCGGTTATGGGCGGATCGAGCGTCCGACTCTCGAGGACATTATGTTTTTTACGGCCAAGGGGGTCGAGGCGCATGCTTAATCTGATTCGCAAAGACGTTATCGCTCTGAAAATGTACTTCTTGTTCGTGGCCGTCTATGCCGTCGCGTTCGGCGTCTTCTTCGTGTCGCCCTTCTCCCCTATGATGATCTGCATGCTGCCGGCCATTATGATGACGGTGTTCTCCTCGACCATCGAGCTGCGCAACAAAAGCCTGCTGTTCATCGGCAGCCTGCCCGTCCGCAGACGGGAAATCGTCCTGGCGAAATACGTCAGCCTCTTCGTCTATTTGGCGTTGGGCATGCTTCTGGCCGCCGCGATTTACGCGTTTAACGAATACGTGATGGATACCCGTTTCCCTTTCACTGCGCTGCACCTGTCGCTGTCCGCCGCGCTGGCGATGGCCTTCGCAGCGCTCTACTATCCGGTGCAATTTTGGCTGGGCGTGCGCAATTCGTCCTTTATCTCGTTTCTCGTCATCTTTCTGACCGCGGCGATTATCGGCGGACTCGGCAACTTCAAAGACGCGCTCAGCCTCGGCGAGTCGTCCTGGACCCGGCTCGCCGCCGGGCTGCCCATCGCCGGACTGCTGCTGTTATCCGTCTCTTACCGGGTGTCGCTTCGCATCTTTCTGCGCAAGGATATCGAAGGATAATCCCCTGTACAAACAATGGCGGCGTCAGGGAGGTTCGCTCCCCGCGCCGCCATTGTTTTATGAAGAACAACCGTTACACTTCGTCGATGCCGACCCAGGAGCCGCGTTCGATCGACAAGTCGACCGCTTCGAGCACCTCTTGGCACTTCACGCCGTCATAGAACGTCGGCGCGAACGGAGAGCCCGTCTTAATGTGCTGCACGAATTCGTACACAATATGCACGAAGGCGTGCTCGTAGCCGATAATGTGACCGGTCGGCCACCAGTTGCCGGCATACTTGTGCGACGGCTCCGTCGCCATAATGCGGCGGAAGCCGGCCAGATTAGGCTCGTCCTCGCGGAAGTACACTTCCAGCTCGTTCAGCTTCTCGAGATCCCAGCGCAGCGAGCCTTTGCTGCCGTGAATCTCGAACGTGTTGTGATTTTTGCGTCCGGCCGCGAAACGGGAGGCGACGAACATGCCCATCGCGCCGTTCTTGAAGTCGGCCAGGAAACCCGTCGCGTCGTCGACGGTAACCTCGTCCTTCTGCGTGGACGAGCCGGCGCCGGCGGACAATCCGCCTGCCGCATCCGTCGCAAGCGGACGCTCCTTCACGAACGTGCGGTTGTGACCGACAACGCGGTCGAACTCGCCGATCAGGAAGCGGGCGAGATCGATGCTGTGCGCATTGATGTCCCCGTGAGCGCCGGAGCCGGCGACTTCCTTCTTCAGCCGCCACGCCATCGGCGTGTTCGGATCGACGAGCCAGTCCTGCAGGTAGGTGGCGCGATAATGATGAATCTCGCCCAGACGGCCTTCGTCGATAATCTGCTTCGCCAATTGAACGGCCGGCAGGAACCGGTAGTTAAAGCAGACCGCGTGCTTGACGCCCGCTTTCTCCGCCGCCTCCAGCATCTCGCGGCCGTCCGCCAGGTTCAGCGCGAGCGGCTTCTCGCAGAAGACGTGCTTGCCCGCGGCGATCGCGGCCATCGTAATTTCTTTGTGCGCGTCGCTCGGAGCGTTGATATCGACGAAGTCGATGTCGTCGCGCGCGACCATTTTCCGCCAATCGGTCTCGTAGGATTCCCAGCCGAACTTGTCGGCCGCCGCCTTGACGCCTTGCTCGTCGCGTCCGCAGATCGCCTTCATGACGACGTCGGCGGCCGGATCGAAGAACATGCCGACGTCTTTATACGCATGGCTGTGGGCTTTGCCCATGAACTTGTAGCCAACCATGCCGACGTTGATTTTGTTGTTTACGCCCACCACATTTCACCCGCGCTTTCTTTCAGAATCAGGGAGTTGAGGAAGCCGGCCGCTTTCGTGAAGCCTTCGTTCACGCTCATGATGCCGTCTTCGTGCTCGATGCTGATCGTGCCGTCGTAGCCGACAAGACGCAGCGTGCTCACCATATCCTTCCAGAATTCGTCGTCGTGGCCGTAGCCGACCGTACGGAACACGAAGGAACGGTTCAGAATATCGCCGTAATGCTTCGTATCGAGAACGCCGTTCAGCGCCGTATTGCGCTTGTCGATCTTCGTGTCCTTCGCGTGCACGTGGTAGATGGAGTCGCCGAGCGCCTTGATGCACTCGATCGGGTCCATGCCCTGCCAGAACAGGTGGGAAGGATCGAAGTTGACGCCGATGTTGTCTCCCGCTTCCTGGCGCAGGCGCAGAGCGGTTTCGGTATTGTACACGAGGAAGCCCGGGTGAGCTTCGATCGCCACTTTGACGTTATGCTTGCGCAGGAACGCGGACTGTTCCTTCCAATACGGAATCGCGACTTCGTTCCACTGCCATTCGAGCACGGTCAGGAAATCGGGCGGCCATGGGCAAGTGACCCAGGACGGATACTTTGCGCCTTCGGAGTCTCCCGGGCAGCCGGAGAACGTAACGACCGTCTCCACGCCGAGCTTCTCGGCCAACTGCACGGTCGCGACGAAATCCTCGTGATCGGATTGCGCCGTAGCCTTGTCCGGATGCAGCGGGTTGCCGTGGCAGCTCAGCGCGCTGATCGTCAGGCCGCGGGAATCGACCGCTTCGCGAATGCGGCGAACGGCCGCCTCGTCGTTCACGATCTCCTTCGCGTTGACATGCGCGGTGCCGGGAAATCCTCCCGTGCCGATCTCCACCGCTTGCAATCCCGCCGCCTTAACGGTATCAAGCGCCTGTTCGAACGATTGCTCAGCGAATAGAACGATAAATACGCCGGATTTCACTGGATATTCACCAAACCTCTCATTAAAAATGGAAACCTTTGCACGTTTATGTACGCGCGTTCATAAATCACCTTCTATTTTACCTGAAACGAGGGGCATTTTGCCACTCTTATTTCATTTGGGGACGGCTCTCGCCCCCGATAGCGGTCCGGCGGACCGCTATTTCTCCGGGCTGCAGCCTTCTGTGCCGGTTAACGGTCTGGCGGACCGTTATTTCTTCGGACCGCTGTCTTCTGCCCCCGTTAACGGTCTGGCAGACCATTATTTCTCGGAATGTACTCTTCTACACCCGTTAACGGTCTGGCAGACCGCTATTTCTTCGGACCGCTGTCTTCTACACCCGTTAACGGTCTGCCAGACCGTTATTTCCTCGGACCGCTGTCTTCTACACCCGTTAACGGTCCGGCGGGCCGCTATTTCCCCGCTCCCGCCGGCGGCCTATGCGAAGCTGATCGCCTGCCCCTTGCTCGCGGATTCGTAGACGGCTTCGAGAATCTCCTGCACGACAAGCGCCTGCCTGGCCGTCACGACGGGCTCGCGATCGTAGGCGATCGCTTCGATCCAGGCGCGCGCCTCCTGCTCGGCGGCGTCGTCCGGCACCGGATTGCCTCCGAAATCGCCGGCCATCTGGATTTCCTGCGTGTACAGGCGGCCATGCTCCTCGCCGTTGACGCGCAGCCCTTTCTTCATATCGGCTCCCGCCTTCGTACCGCTCAAGGACACCTTCGCCTCGTCCACGTCCAGCGTGTTCAGCGCCCAGCTCGACTCCAGCCAGACGGTCGCTCCGTTTTTCATCGTGATCATCGCGAAGGCGGAATCTTCCACCGTGAACTTCGCCGGATCCCAAGGCCCCCACAGGTTCGCGTTGCTGCCCTGCTCCGCCAGCTTGCGGTAGGAGGAACCAAGCACCGTCTTCGGCTCGTAGTTGTCCATCATCCACAACGCCAGATCAAGCGCGTGCGTGCCGATGTCGATCAGCGGACCTCCGCCCTGCTTCTCCTGATCGAGGAACACGCCCCAGGTCGGCACCGCGCGGCGGCGCACCGCATGCGCCTTGGCGACGTAAATCTCGCCAAGCTTGCCCTCGCGGCAGGCTTGATGCAGCCAGCGGCTGTCGGCGCGGAAGCGGTTCTGATACGCGATGCTGAGCTTCTTGCCCGTTCTTTCGGACGTTTCCAGCATTCTGCGCGCGTCCTCGGCGGTTTTGGCCATCGGCTTCTCGCAGAGCACGTGCTTGCCCGCCTCCAGCGCCGCGATGGAAATTTCCGCATGCGTATCGTTCGGCGTGCAGACGTGCACGACCTGAACGTCCTGATCGCGCAGCAGCTCGTACACGTCGTGGTACACTCTCGCGTCGTGCGTGCCGAACCGGTTCTTCGCCTCGTGCGCCCGGTCGGCCGAAATGTCGAAGAACGCGACCACCTGCGCTTCCGGGATTTTGGCAAGCGATGGCAGATGTTTCCCCAAGGCGATTCCGCCGCAGCCGATCATGCCTACGTTAACTTTTGACAAAGCGCTTGTCCTCCTTGCGGCTTATCCATATTCAAACTACAATATAGTGTATCATACTTCATTTAGAATCCCATTCGGGGATCTGCGAGGATTGTATGCGATTTTGCCTTTTACCGCCCACCACCTCTATAAGGGGCTGATCCCTTGCAACCGTTAAGAGAAAAGATCGAATACGAGAATCCTCTGCTATCGCTCAAGATTTGGCAGTCGACGAGGCGCAACCACGGGGAAGTGTCCTGGCATTATCATCCCGAATGCGAGTTGATGCTCATCCAGGAAGGCAACCTGACCGTCGACCTGAGCGACGAGACCTTCGAGCTGGGACCGGGGGACATCGTCATACTGGGCAATTCCCAATTGCACAGAGACCACTCCGCCGAGGGGATTTTGCGCTATATCGTGCTGCAGTTCGACCTTACCAATTATTTCGATCAGAGCACGATTCCATACTTGCAATACTTTAACGAGACCAAGGTGCCGCTGAGCGCCATGAACTATATTTTCCGGGAAAATCCCGAAGCCCGCAGCAGCGTGGCCGAATGCATCAGCCAGATTCACCGCGAGGCGTCCGAGAAACAAAGCGGCTACGAGCTGGCGGTCAACATGCTGATCAAGAAGCTGCTGCTCATCCTGATCCGTAACGATACCCGGGGGCTGCTCGCCGACCAGGACCGGATCGAGCGCATCCGGCTTAAGCCGGTGCTCGACTTCGTCGAAGCGAACATCGACGGCCGGATTGCCGTGGAGGAAGTGTGCGGACTGGCGAACATGAGCTATTATTACTTCGTGAAATTTTTCAAGAAAATTATGGGACAATCGTTCACCGAATACGTCAACTTCCGTAAAATCAAACGCGCGGAGCAGCTTCTGCTCACCCGGGATATCAGCGTTAGCGAAGTCGGCGACCTGATCGGCATGGCGAACATGGCTCATTTCTACAAAATGTTCAAGCGCTTCAACGGCTGCTCGCCAAAAGAGTTTCAGCGCAAGATGCTGGCCTGGGGACGGGGGTAAGGCGGCCCCGGGCCAGGTCCCCCCTCTCGTCTTCCCGCCCCGTCCCCTAGCCGATTTTTGTTCCCCCGTTCCTCCCTGCCAACTATTGCTATCTTCCTCCCTACCAACTATTGCTGCCGTCCGGGCGGCATCCGCCCCTTCTCTTGGCGTCTAAAACGAAAACCCCGAGCCGAAAAGCTCGTCCTTCTTATCCGCGGATTCGCGCAGCGCCTCGATTCCGGTAAGCTTGCCCAGGCTCTCTTCCGGAGAAGCCGCGGCTTTGGCCAGCAGGTTCAGCAGCGCTTCGGCCATCTCGGCGATAGTCTCCTCGCGGAACAAGCAGCGACGATATTCGAAGCCGAGCGCTAACGCGCCCTCCTTTTCTTCCGCTTGCAGCACAAGATCAAGCTTGGCCGCGGCGAAGCTCCATGGCAGCGTCCGCCAAACCAAACCGTCCGCACGGGACGGCGCAGGGGCCATATTCTGCATCACGAACATCGTCTCGAATAGCGGATTGCGATTCCCTTCCCAACGAATAAGCCCCTTTTCGTTCAGCAGGTCGGCCAGATCCTCTGCGGATAACCAAGGATGCTCGAACGCTTCCAGCAGGCTTCTCTTAACCTCTCTTAGCCAAGCCTCGAAGGACAGCGCGGGGTCGGGACGATTGCGGATCGCCCAGGTCTGCAGCATCAACCCGGCGGTCTGCGCCAAATCGGGATGATTGCGGCCGGCCGACGGAACGCCGGTTACAATGTCCGTTTTCCCGGACCAGCATCCCAGCAGCGCTTGGTACGCGGCCAGAATGACCATGAACAAGGTTGTTCCCGTGCGGGCGGCAAAACGCTCCAGCTCGGCTTGGAGAGAAGCGTCCAAGCCGAACGCGTACCGTCCGGCTTGGTCCAACTCGGAAAGATCCAACACTGACCGTCTGTCCCGGTCATAAGGCAAATCGAACTCCGGCACCCCGTCCGCGAACCTCGAAATCCAGTAAGCCTGCTGCCGCTCCCATTCCGCTTCGATCCGAAGCTTGGCGATCCATTCGCTGTAATCCTTGAACTGCGCCTTCACCTCGGGCAATGGCCGATTCTCATAGAACGCCAGCAGGTCGCGAACGAGAAGGCCCGACGTCACCCCGTCGGATACTGCGTGGTGGATGTCGAGCAGCAGCAGATGGCGCTCCGGTTCCAGCCGGACGAGTCCTACCCGAAATAGCGGCGAACGCGTCAGGTCGAACGGACGAAGCCAAGCTTGCGCCGCAGCTTCCCAGCCCCCGTCCATCTCTGATAAAAAAGCCTTCTCGTCCAACGTTTCCAGATCAACGCTCGTCTCCGCATGAACGATCTGAACCGGCTGACCTTCCGACTGGCCGAACGAGGTACGAAGCGCTTCATGCCGGTTTACGAGCCGGGCCAGGGCTTCCTTGAGCCCGTCCACGTCCAGTTTCCCGTCCAGCTCCAGCACCGACGGCATATGATAAGACAAGCTGCCGGGATGGCGGTATTCGTGAAGAAGCATTTGCTTCTGCGCGGGAGTGACCGCGTAATACGGCCGCTCCGGCGCCCGGGGAATGGGCCTAGCGGCAGATTCGGCCGGTTCGCTTCTCTCTATTTTTTGAGCCATCCGGCGTATCGTCGGATGCAGAAACATGATCTTAACCGGGACCGGGACGGAAAATGCTTCCTCCATGCGCGCCGCCAGCATCGCGGCCTTCAGCGAGTGCCCGCCGATGGCGAAAAAATCGTCGTCGATGCCGACTTGCTCCCGCTGCAGCAGTTCCGCCCACATCGCGGCCAGTCGCTGCTCCGTCTCCGTAGTCGGCGCGGCGTACGCCACTCCCGTCTCCATCTCCGCCCCCGGTGCCGGCAGCGCCTTCCGGTCCGCCTTCCCGCTTGCCGTCAGCGGCATCCGCTCCAGCTGCGCGAACAGCGCCGGGATCATATAGTCCGGCAGCCGCTCCCCGCAATGCTTGCGCAGTTCCCCCGACGTACAGGTGCCATCCGCTACGATGTAAGCAACGAGGCGCTTGCCTCCCGTTCCGTCGTTCGCCACCGTCACCGCCGCCTCCGAGACCGCCTCGTGCGTTAGCAGCATTCGCTCGATTTCGCCCAGCTCGATCCGATAGCCTCGGATTTTCACCTGGTCGTCGATTCGGCCCAAATATTCGATCTGGCCATCCGCCGTCCAGCGGGCTCTGTCGCCCGTCCGGTACATCCGCGTTCCCGGTACGAACGGGTTGGGCACGAACCGCTCCGCCGTCAGCTCCGGCTGATTCGCATACCCCGACGCCAGCTGCACGCCCGCGATGCACAGCTCTCCCGGCACCCCGATCGGCTGCGCCTGATCCCCTTCCCCGACGATGTAGATCGCTGTGTTATCGATTGGCTTCCCGATCGGCACGTACTCCAGCTCGCTGTCCGGCTCGCACTCGTAAGCCGTCACGTCCACCGTCGCTTCCGTCGGCCCATACAGGTTCACAAGCTTCGTTCCGCTCAGACCGGCCCGGCGCAGCAGCGCGTAGAACTTGTCCACGTGCGCCTTATGCAGCGCTTCGCCGCTGGCGAACACATACCGCAGCGTCCCCAGCTTCTCTCGCAGCGCCTCCGGCTGTTCGCCCTGCGCCGCTTCCAGGAACGCTGCCAGCATCGACGGCACGAAATGCATCGTCGTGACGCCGTTCGCTGCAATGGCTTTCATCAGCTGTCCCGGGTCCTTCTCCGCCCCCGGGGCGAGGAAAGCTGCGCTGGAGCCGGACAGCATCCACCAGAACAGCTCCCACACCGACACGTCAAAGCTGTACGGCGTTTTCTGCAGGATAACGTCCTGCTCGCCGAGCGAATACGTCCGCTGCATCCAGTGAATCCGATTCATCACGGAACGGTGCCGGATCATGACGCCTTTCGGCCTTCCCGTGGAGCCGGACGTGTATAGAATATAGGCGATTTGCTCAGGAGAGATGGCGACATCAGGCGCTCCATAAGGCTCCGTTGCCAATAACTCTTCCGGCGCTGCCGCAGAAATCTCCCTCGGCACTGCCACCAAAGACTCCTCATTCTCCGCCACACCGTCCAGATCGATCAGCTCCGCACCCGGACAAGCCTCCGCAGCAGCCTCCAACCCGCTCGCCTGCGCGCAGACCATCCGAATGCCCGCGTTATCGGCCATATACCGCAGCCGCTCCGCCGGAAAATCCGGCGGCAGCGGCACATACGCGCCGCCTGCCTGCAAGATGCCGAGCACCCCGGCAAGCATCGCCGGCGAACGCTCGGTCATCAGACCAACCGGCTCGCCCGAACGAAGTCCGCGCGCGAGCAGCCGCCGGGCGACGCGGTTCGCCCGCGCCTCCAGCTCCCGGTACGTCAGCCGCTCCGCCTCGAACACGGCGGCGATCCGGTCCGGCGTCCGCCCGGCTTGACGCCGGAACAGCTCCGGCAAGGTCAGCTCCGCCGGGAACGGAGTTTCCGTGGCGTTAAACGTCTCCGTCACCTGCCGCCGTTCCGCCTCGCGCAGCAGACTGATGCGGGACAGCTCCGTCCGCGGGTTTTCCGCGATCCGTTCCAGCAGCGCGATGAAGCCGTCCGCCCACCGCCGCATCGTCTCCTCCCGGAACAGACCCGTGGCGTATTGGATAATGAAGGTTACCCCTCCCTTTTCCTCCATGGCGTAGAGACCGACATCGAACTGCGAAACCCCGTAATCGACGACTAGCGGCTCTACGATCAGATCGGTCGCGCCCAGATCGGCGTGCGTCATATTCAGCATCGAAAACATGGCGTCGAACAGCGGGTTGCGGCCCAGATCCCGCTCCGGCTGCAATCGTTCCACGATTTCCTCGAACGGCGCTTCCTGCCGGTCCAGCGTCCCCAACACTTCTTCCTTGACGGCCGCCAGCAGCCGCTCGAACGTCCATTTCCAATCGGAAGAAATCCGGATCGGCAGCGGGTTCACGAATACACCGACCAGCCTCTCGGCATCGGGGTGATTTCTTCCCGCCACCGGCGTGCCTACGACAACGCTTGCCTGCCCGGACAGCTTGGACAGCCATAACGCATAGGCGGACAGCAGAACCATGAATAGCGTCGAATCCGCGCTTTGGCTCAGGCGTTTCAAGCTTTCCGTCCGCGCCGCATCCAGATACGCGACCGTCTGGGCGCCTTGCGTGCCCTTTACGGCCGGACGAGCGTAATCCGCGGGCAGCTCCAGCTTCGGAACGGCGGCCTCGAATCGTTCGACCCACCGATCCGTTTGTCTAGCCAACCTGGCAGCCTCGGGTTCCGTTCTCTGCCACAGCGCGTAATCCTTATACTGTATCGGTTGGTCGGGGAGATCCCGTCCTTCGTACAACGCCATCAGATCGTCCGTAAGCACGTTTACCGATACTCCGTCCGCGATAATATGATGAATATCGAAGATCAGCACGTGGCGATCCTCGGCTTCCCGGAACAAGCCGACCCGAAACAGCGGCGCGCAACTTAAGTCGAAGGGCCGGACGAACGCGCGCAGCTCCTCCTCGAGCGCTTCTCTGCCTTCGCGAACCTCGCGCTCTTCCATCGCTTGCGCGACCCCGCGATGTATTCTCTGAAAAGGCTCCCCTTCCGTCAGCTCGAACGAGGTTCTGAGCGCCTCGTGCCGGTCTGTCAGATTGGCGATGGCTTGCATCAGCCGCTCCCGATCCAGCTTCCCGGTCAACCGAAGCGTCGACGGAATCTGGTAAGCCGTACCGTTCGGCTCGAAGAGCTGCAAAAAATACATTCTTCTTTGTGCGGGCGATACCGGATACCGTTCGGCGAATTCCGCCCGCGGAATGCCGCTTGCCGGCACGGGCGAAAATGGCGTCGTTCCCGCGCCGTCTACGAGCGCCGCCATCTGCCTGAGCCGGGGATGGTCGAACAGATCGACCAGCGTCAGGCGAACGCCGAACGTCCGCACGATCAGCGAGACGAGCGAAGCGGCTTGCAGAGAATCTCCCCCGGCGTCGAAGAAATGAGTTTCGCGGCCGTAAGGCCCGCCTCCAAGCAGTTTCTCCCATAGCGCCGCGACCGCGGATTCCGTGTCGCCGACCGGCGGCGCGTACAAGTTCCTTGCGTCCGCGGCGGCTCCGGCTCCCCTTCCTTTCGTCATGGCGACAATGCCGGAAGCGTCCGGGAAGCGCAGCGGCAGCAAATAAGCCCGATGACGCAAAGCCTTTTCGCGTTCGTTCGGGAGCGCCCAATCGCTGCGGTCGCTTATGTTGGAAGGTTTCTCAACGTACAAGCGGTCGGACTCGAGCGTCTCCGCCCTCGGCGCTTCTACGGAAGCCGCCGTCAATTCGATCGCTTCTTCCGGTTCGTACGGCTCGCCGTCATAGAAGATGATGTGGGAAGGCGCCTCGGAAATCTGATGCAAGTCAAATAAGCAGTCTACCTCTTCCCGATGGCTATCCCCAACTCCGAGCCAGCCTGCTTGCTCAAGAAATTGTTCGAAAGGACGGTTTTTCGCTGTACGGCGAAATTTGGCCAACAGCTTCGTACAGCCCCGGACCGACGCGAACCTTTTTAATCCGGCGCATATCGTCTGCTCGACGCCGCGGCCCAGCACCCGGCAGCTGAGCAGGAACGTATGAATTTCCAGCGTCTCCTCGCGCACAAGGCCGGAGACGTAACCGATTCTTCCGTAATCCCCGAACCGGTCGGCGGCTTCCACGATCCAATGGCATTCCGCCGGGAGCGACAGTCCACGGCGGATTTCGGCGGCCGAGCGGCGAATCCCGTTCAGGTTGAACTGATTCGTTCTGGCCGACAGCTGCGCCGCCCGCTCCGCCTCTTCGGAGGATAGCGGGCGGAAGCTGACTTTTATGCGCAATCCGCTTAAGTAATCCTCCAGCGTTGCGCCCGGCCGATTGGCCGCCTCCTTGCGCTGCCGCTCGGCATCGTAGCTGCTTGCCCGCTTCCGGTCCTCTTCCGTGACCCGATGCCGATCCCAGGCCCATACGTGATCCAGGAAATCCGTCATCGTTTCTTCCCGCGGCAATCTTAACGTCAGCACTTCCGGCAGCCGGGCCATGACCTCCAGACATTCCGCCGCGTTGTCGTCGACGAAAATCAGGCTGTCCAGCCCCAGATTCAGCTCCTCCGCCAGCTCGCGGAGATTGTCGGACTTCGGCCGCCAATTGATTCTCCATGCGGCGAAATGCTCCTTCCGCAAAATCATGTCCCCGTTGCGCTCGAATACGTCCCATACGTCGGGCTCGTCGTTTTTGCTGCAGAGCGCCAGCAGCATCCCTTCGCTTCGCTTGCGAAGCAGCAGCCGCTGCCAGGCCGCGAACGCAGGCGTAACCTGTACTCCCGCCGCTCCGTCCTCGCCGGCGATTCCGCGCCACAGCGTATTGTCCGCGTCGACGACGATGACCTTAAACGGACTTTGCAGCCATCCGGCCAACGCCCGCGCCGTCTCCGTGCCGATCGCCGCGAAATATTCCGGCGTGTACGGGATTTGCCCCTCCTCGTTCGCGATCCTGTCTTCGATCTCCTCCACGCGGTAACGCTCGGCGGCCGCGGAGAAGTCCAGCGCCGAGACATGGTTCGCGGCAAGCGCGATCCGCGCATTCCAGCGTTCCCGGAACGCCTGCCCCGCCGACTCGGGCAGCCCGCGCAGCGGGCCGTCCGCGGAGAACGGCAGCAATCCGATGAAATAAGCTTCGCCGCCGTCCCGGGCGTCGAGCAGGAGCAGCAGCTTCTCCAGCTCCGACTCCAGCGCGGACAATCGGGCTTCCGCGGCCGCCGCGCCCGGGGACAGCCAATCCTCGGGGCGAATCAGCAGCACGGTAACGCCGGTTTGGCCGGACGATCCCTCGCGATTTTCCATCACGTATTGGAAAATTTGATTGTACGGAGCGAACGTGACTTGCGCCCGGCTGCCGAACGCTTCAAGCCAGTGGCGGATCGTACCCGCAATCGGCTCCGAAGTGAACGTGGAAGCGATCCGAACTTGGAGCTGCCGCTCCGGCGCAGCCGACCGGGCGCTGTCGTTAAGCGCTCTCCGGCGCTCCAGCCCGGCTGCCGTCTCCGGCTCGAACAGCGTCAGTTCGCCTATTGTGCCGCCTTTTCCGCTTGCCGCCCATTCGGCTATGGCCGTAAAATGCCCGGCCATTCGGGCAATCGTCTCTTCCCGGAACAGGATCGAGTCGTATTCGAACAGGCCGTTTAATTCGCCCTCCGCCCCGGGGAACAGGTCCAGCTTGACATCCAGCGCCGAGGTCGTTTTCTCCAATCCATATTCGCGAAAAACAAGACCGCCGGCTTGCAGCCGGTCGCTTCCCGCGGCATGATTGTGGAAAACTAGCATCGTATCGTAGAGCGGGTTGCGGGAACGGTCTCCACGCGCCGCGGCCGCCTCGACCATCTCGTCGAAAGGAAACTGCCCGTTCGCATAGGCGTCCCGGGTGAGCTTCTCTACCCGGTCGAGCAGGCCGTTCATGTCCAGAGCTTCCGGCACGGTCACCCGGACGGGCAGGAAATTGATCATGACGCCGACCAGCTGCCGAAATTCGGGCCGGTCTCTGCCGTTCACGAGCGATCCGATGATGAGATCCTCCTGCCCGGTATACCGCTGCATCAGGACGGCGTAGATCGCATAGAGCACGGTGTGCAGCGACACCTGCCGCTGCTTGGCCAGACGCTGCAAATCCTCCGTCAACCGGCGAGATACCGTAAACCGATAGGATCGCCCTTCCCCGGAACGCGTTCCCGGCCGCGCTTCGTCAAGCGGCAGCCGCAGCGGAGCGGCGGGCGAGGCCAGCACGTTGTCCAGCCAATAGGCCCGCTGCGCCTGCCACTCCGGACTGCCGATCCGCTCTTGCTGCCAAGCGACGTAGCTCCGGTAGTCTCCTTCTTTCGGCGGCAGCGAAGCGCCCCCGTACAGCGCCTGCATCTCTCGGAGCAGCAGGGCGAGCGACGAGCCGTCGGCGATCAGGTGATGGGAATCCAGCATCAGCAAATGCCGTTCGGCGGAGACGCTTGCCAGCCCGACCCTCAACAGCGGCAAGCGGGACAGCTCGAACGGACGCACGAAGGAAGAGGCGTGAGATGGCCACTCCTCCTCCCCGCCAAGCGTCTCCGTCTCTACCTGTATGACCGAAGCAGGGTGGACGATCTGTCGAGGCTCCCCGGCCTCCGACCAATCGAACGTCGTACGCAGGCTTTCATGCCGCTCCGCCAGCTTCCGGAACGCTTCTTCGAGCCGGGCAACGTCCAGCTGGCCTTCCACGATATAGGCCATCGGCATATGGTGATGCCGCTCCGCGCCGGGAAGCTGCGCGCCAAGAAAAATGCGCAGCTGCGCTCTGGACAGCGCAAACTCGCGATCCTCCGCGGGAGCCGCCCCCTCCGTCTCCGCGGCGCTGCCGTTCGATGGAAGACCGCTTCGTTCCAGATGCGCGGCCAACGCTTGAACGGTCGGATAACCGAGCAGGTCGGCCACGCCGATCTCGCGCCCCGTTTGCCTGCTCAAATCGTCGACGATCGTCAGAGCGAGAATCGAATCGCCTCCCAGTTCGTAATAATGCTCGTTCACGTCCAAGGCGGAGAAGCCCAATCCGCGTCCCCAGGCGTCGGCCACCGTCTGCTCCGTCTTCGTATACAGGCCGTTATCCCGTCCCTTCAGAACAACGCCTTTGGCCGCCTCCGGCGCCCGGCCGGGTTCGGCAGACGCAGCGGACCCGAACGGGTAGGCATAGTCCGAACGGGAGGCTTCCGTTTCCTCCAGCCAGCAGCGCGTCCTGTCGAATTGGTAAGCGGGAATATGGATTTTCCGGACGTCGCGCTCGCGATAATACGCCTCCCAATTCGGATTCCCTCCCTTGGCGTATGCCGAGCAAAGCGCTTCCGGCTCGCTATCCGAGAGGTCCGCGGCAATCTTGACGTCTTCGATCGCCGCCGCGAAATCGGCCTTCCCCAGCCATATCCCCGTCGCAAGCCCGTTCTCGTCCGTCAGCTCGCCGGGTTCCTTCCAACGCGCGCTGTCTTTCTCTTCCGCACCTTTAGCGAGTTCGCCTTCAAGACGCAGCAGCTTGTCCTTCAGCTCATCTGTCGATCGAACCGTTAAGGCCGCTCTGAATTCGTAATGTCCCCTCCCCGTATTCGCCGTATAGCAGAAATCGCCCGTTTCCGCCTCGTCATCCGCCCATCGTTCGGCATATTCGCGATAGCTCGCGGCGATCGCCCGCAGCGCCGTCGGACTTTTCGCCGACAGCGTCAACGGCTGCATCCCGCCGTCCTTCGCCCGCGCCGCAGCCGCCGCTCGCGGCGCCTCCTCGAGCACGGCATGGGCGTTCGTGCCGCTCATCCCGAACGAGCTGACTCCGGCCCGCAAGGGCTCGCCGCCCTCCTCCGGCCACGTACGGAGCATGTCGCTTACGTATACCGGAGAATCCGCGAACGGGATTTCGCGGTTCGGCTCGCGAAAGTGCAGCATCGGAGGCAATTGGCGATAGCGAAGCGCAAGCGCCGCCTTGATTAACCCGACAATTCCCGCCGCCGTATCCAGGTGCCCATAGTTCGTCTTGATCGAGCCGATTGCGCAAAATTGACGGCGATCGGTAAATCGCCGAAACGCCTGCGTAATTCCTCCGATCTCGATCGGGTCGCCGAGCTTGGTCCCCGTACCGTGCGCTTCGATATAACCGATCGTGACCGGATCGACTCCGGCGTCCTGCCAGGCCTTCACGATCGCTTCCTCCTGCGCCCGTCCGTTCGGCGCCGTAATGCCGATCGAAGCGCCGTCCTGATTAATCGCGCTTCCTTTAATGACCGCATAGACGGCGTCCTTGTCGCGGATCGCCTTGCCCAGCGGCTTGAGCAGCACGGCGCCCGCGCCCTCGCCGCCCCCGGTTCCCGCGGAGCCGTCGTCGAACGTGCGCGCGCGGAAATCCGGCGATTCGATTCCGATTTTGATGCCGAGATCGACGGGCAGCAAATAGGTTTTGACCCCGCCGACGAGAGCTTGCTCGCACTCCCCCGTCCTTAGCGCCTGAATAGCCAGATGAAGCGCCACCAGCGAGGAGGAGCAGGCCGTGTCGACAGTCAGGCTCGGACCTTTGAAATCCAGCAAATACGAAATCCGGCCCGCCGCGATCGAGGACAAATTGCCGGGAATCGCAAGGGACAAGGACTCGGGCTCCCGCTCTGCGATCAGCCGCTTGTAGTCGTGAAACGCATCGCCGTTGTAGCCCAGATAGACCCCGGTCGAGCTGCCCGCAAGCTTGCCCCCGCCGTAGCCCGCATCCTCGATGGCGTTCCATGCGACCTCCAGCCATAGGCGCTGATTCGGGCTCATGAGCGCCGCTTCCTTGGGCGACAAGCGGAAGAAGCGATAGTCGAACCGGTCGATTTCGCTTAAATAAGCCCCGTCGTAATACGAGATTTTGCCGCCCGGAAGCTTCGTTCCGGCCAGCAGCGACTCGACGTCCTTCCGGCGCTGTTCGGGGAACGGACCTACGGCGTCATATCGCGTTGCGATTTTATCCCATAGAGAAGCGACGTCTTCGGCCTCCGGAAGCCGGACGGCCATTCCGATAATCGCGATATCGCGGTTAGAGGTTTCCTCCACCGCCATCGGCAGCTCCTCTTCCTCCTCCGCTTCCCACCATGCTTTTTCCATCGCCATATCGCTCGCTCCTTTGCTTTCGTTTCCGTCCTTGGACTGTTCGTCCTTACATGGCCTCGACTCCGGCGGATTCCTGCGGTCGGCGAACGACGGAGGAGGAGGTTTTACTCTTCCACAGCCCGTACAGAAGCGCAAGGATGGCGATCGAGCTGATGCCGAGCAGCGAATACTGGATCGCGCCTTCGGGAATTCCTCCGCTGTGGCGAATGATATAATACGCGGAGAACAGAACGAATTCATTGATGATCGTAAGCAGGATCGACCGATACCAGACGTAGAGCAGGCCGAAAATAACCGCTCCCGCCGTGCCGTACAGCATCAACGGAATATCGCCCGAGAAAAACAGAATGCCGTACAAAATCCCCGTAACGATCATTGCAACGGGCAGCGGCAGCGCTCTTTTTAACTCGTTGAAGATCAGGGCGCGGAATAAAATTTCCTTGTACACCGAATTGATGACGAAAAAGGAGAAAAACACCCAGGCGTTGTGCGCGAGAAAAAAGCCGACGATATTTTCGAAGCCGGGAGCGGCCTTGATCACTTCCGGGATACTGAACAGCGTCATTACCCATACGGCCATGCAGACGGCGAGCAGCAGGTTCAGCACGTGAACTTTGGCGCTTGCTTTGCGGAATTGCGCCAGAGCGATCAAATCTTTTTTATAGAAAATCTTGAGCACGTAATAGTAGAGCGGCATCGCCAGAATCGCGTTCGTATACAGCCCGATAATGCCGTGGGAGGCCAAGCTTGGATATTTCGGCAGCACGGCCTGCTCCCAGATCGTGACCAGCACCTGCAGCAATCCGTAATAAATGCCGACGTACACGGCCAGATTGCCGGCCATCACCCCGTACTTTTTCATCGCCGCCGCGCCCTGCCACATCCAGAGCAGCGTTCCGACGATCAGCAGCAGGCCCGCCGCCGCGAACAGAAGCAGCAGAGCATCCGGCAAGTTGGCGAACGCATCCGCCAGCCCGGTCTTGTCCGCGATCATGATCAAGCAGTTCACGATAGCGCCGATCCCGATCGAGCCCCAGATCGAGCCCAACCGAATATAGACGAGACAGTACAGCACGCTGAGGAAAAAAGAAGTGACGCTAATCCAGAACGAGGGCTGAAAATAACTATAAATAAGCGACGTGAGCGTCACCGCCAGCCAGACGGGCATCGCTTTGCGGAAGGCGTTGAAGACGATGCCCCGGAACAGCAGCTCTTCGAATACGACGGCGAAAAACCCGACGCCGAGAATTACGTAGACGAAGGATTCCGCCGTGCCGAATACGTTGATGTAATCCTCGAAGTCTTGCGTATTGCCGCGTACGCCCGACAGGTTCATCACCGCGAGGAACAGCAGCGCCCCTCCGAGAGCCATCAGCGCAAGCTTGTACCACTCGTTCATCGGCAGCGGAGCGAAGTTGGCCGTACGGATAATTCCGGGAATTTTCCCTTTGGACAGCACCTTCTGCAGCTTGGAGATCCCCAAAAACAACAGGAATGCCATGCCGAATACGGTACAGAGGAAAATCGGAATATTTCGTTCCATAAACGCCCGGTAATCGGGGAAATTTTGCAGCAGGAGCGTTTCGTGCAGAACCGAGACCAGCCAGAACGTGAACAAATAAACGGCGATATGCGCGATCGAACGCGCGACGGTTAATGCTTTGGCTTTCATGACGCAAACCCTCCCTCATTTGGTTTCGGCACTGAGAACAGGTTGTCCGTGCCCGTGTCTTTAATAAGCGTCGTTAGTCTCATGCGTCTTTCGGAAGCTTCTGTGCCTTTCGTCTCGAACACGCTCAGCAGCATGTCCCAGCCTTGGCGCAGCTGGTCCTCCGAAGGCGGCTCTCCGTTCTCCCGGTTAGCCGCAACCAGCCGCTCCACCGCGCGATAAGGCTCGAGCACCCCTGTCCGATAGGCTTCGGCATCCGCGCGGTTATTGCGGGTAGCTACGGCAATTCCAAGGCATCGGGGGAGAAAATTGGCCAAGCCTGCGTCTCCGCGCGACGTTTGCGCCGTTCTGGGAATACCGGCGGCATCCGATTTCGCCAGCAAACGCGGGTCGTCGGAATATTCCGAATCTCCGTCGGGCCGAATAGATTGCCACAGCCGGGTGAGCACCGAGCCCGGTCCCAGCTCCACGGTACGCTCCACTCCGTAAGCCCGCATCGTCTCCATGCAGGCGGCCCATTGCACGGGCCGGGTCATCTGAAGCGTCAGCCGTTCGATTAACGAAGCCTCGCCGCCTTCGGCCGCGTGCGGCGTTCCGGTTACGTTGGACAGGACAGGCCAACTGGGGGCGCCATAGACGCAGTCTTCCAACCGGATCCTGAATTGCGCGGCGGCGTCCGCCATGAACGGGCTGTGGAAGGCTGCGCCGACGTTCAGCGGCGTATATTTGGCCGGAAGCCCTTCGATCCGGCGGGCCAATCGCTCCAGCGCCGTACGATGCCCGGATACGACCCGTTGATGAGCGGAATTGACGCCCGCGACGACCAGAACCGCGCCCTCGCTCCGAATTTCCTCCAGCAGCCGCTCCAGCCTGTCGTCGTCGATTCCGCTGATCGCGGCCATGCCTCCGTCCGCCGCTCCGGCCGCGGCCTGCATCAATTCTCCCCGATGCCGGACGAGCCGGACGGCATCCGCGAAGCTTAGGACGCCGCTGCACGCAAGCGCGGAAAATTCCCCCAGGCTGTGCCCGCCGCCGACGGCAGGCCGCTCTCCGTAAAGCTCCGTCCACGCCCGGTAAGCCGCGACGCTGTGGGTCAGAATCGCCGGCTGGGCATTGGCGGTCGCCGTGAGCGCGGCGATGTCCCCTTCCAGACATAATCTCAGAACATCCCACCCGAGGCAGTCCCCGGCTTCCTCGAACGTCCTTCTCGCCGCGGCGTGCCGCTCCGTCAGCGTTTTGGCCATGCCGACATATTGCGAGCCTTGTCCCGGAAACAGCAAACCGACCTTCGTCATTTTCATTCTCTCCTCTCCCGGACGCCCGCCGCAGCGGTCTGTTCCTTGGCCTGCGCTTCGACGGCCATCCGCCGGCACCAGATCGGGAACGATTGCAGCAGCTCCTTCACCTTTTCTTTGTCGATCTTCCCCGCGTCGTATTCGGCCAGCAGCGTTTTCTCCGCGCCTGCTCCGCTTAACCCGATCGTCAAATCCGCCGCGGTCAGCCACGGCTCGGGCGCAGCGGGCGAATAGCTCCCCCGGTACAGCGGCACAATCGCCGCGGCCTCGCCTTCCGGTCTGACAAGAGCCGGGTAAGGAGGCGCGGCTTGAAGCCGTGTCTCGCGAATGGATCGCAGCAGCTCCGGGTAGCCCTTCGCCGCGTTCAGATCGACCGCCGCAATGCCCGCGCCGCCGCTTATGCCGCATAGCAGCAGGTCGTATCGGGGCTGACGAAACGCTTGCGCGAGCAGGACGGCCCAGATCGCGATGGCAGCAAGCTCCGAATCCGCGTCCTCCAGCTCGCCGATCTGTTCCAAATGCCGTACGGTCTGGCTGTTCAGCGGCAATCGCAGCAGGTCTCCCTGCCGCGCGTGCCGGTCGAGCGGTCTTGCTCGTTCGGGAACCCGAATAGGCACGACAGGGACGGTCGTCGGGGCCGAAGCCCCTTCGGAAAGTTTGCCGGCCAGCTTCGACACGGTCGGATAGGCGAACAGATCGGTTACCGTTAACAGGCCGGGATAGACGGTCTCAAGCTCCTTGTGCATGCGAAGCAGCAGCAGCGAATTTCCGCCCAGCTCGAAAAAGTTGTCGTCGATGCCGACTTGCTCCCGCTGCAGCAATTCCGCCCACATCTCGGCAAGCCGCCGCTCCGTCTCCGTAGTCGGCGCTGCGTACGCTACCCCCGTCTCCATCTCCGCCTCCGGCGCCGGCAGCGCCTTCCGGTCCGCCTTCCCGCTTGCCGTCAGCGGCATCCGCTCCAGCTGCGCGAACACCGCCGGGATCATATAGTCCGGCAGCCGCTCCCCGCAATGCTTGCGCAGTTCGCCCGACGTGCAGGCCCGATCCGCCACGATATAAGCGACCAGACGTTTGCCTCCCGTTCCGTCGTCCGCCGCCGTCACCGCGGCCTCCGACACTGCCTCATGCCCCAGCAGCATTCGCTCGATCTCCCCCAGCTCGATCCGGTAGCCGCGGATTTTCACCTGGTCGTCGATTCGGCCCAAATATTCTATCTGGCCGTCCGCCGTCCAGCGGGCTCTGTCGCCCGTCCGGTACATCCGCGTTCCCGGTACGAACGGGTTGGCCACAAACCGTTCCGCCGTCAGCTCCGGCTGGTTCGCATAGCCCGACGCCAGCTGCACGCCCGCGATGCACAGCTCTCCCGGCACCCCGATCGGCTGCGCCTGATCGTCTTCGCCGACGATGTAAATCGCCGTGTTGTCGATTGGCCTTCCGATCGACACGTAATCCAATTTACTGTCCGGCTCGCACTCGTAAGCCGTCACGTCCACCGTCGCTTCCGTCGGCCCGTATAGGTTCACCAGCTTCGTTCCGCTCAGACCGGCCCGGCGCAGCAGCGCGTAGAACTTGTCCACATGCGCCTTGTGCAGCGCTTCGCCGCTGGCGAATACGTATCGCAGCGTCCCCAGCTTCTCCCGCAGCGCCTCCGACTGCTCGCCCTGCGCCGCTTCCAGGAACGCCGCCAGCATCGACGGCACAAAATGCATCGTCGTCACGCCGTTCGCTTCAATGGCTTTCATTAATTGTCCCGGGTCCTTCTCAGCCCCCGGGGCGAGGAAAGCTGCGCATGAGCCGGACAGCATCCACCAGAACAGCTCCCATACCGACACGTCAAAGCTGTACGGCGTTTTTTGCAGAATGACATCCTGCTCGCCAAGCGTATACGTCCGCTGCATCCAGTTCAGCCGGTTTATTACGGAACGGTGCCGGATCATAACCCCTTTCGGCCGCCCCGTGGAGCCGGACGTGTACAGGATGTAGGCCGTTTGCTCGGGAGAAACGGCGATATAAGGCGCTCCGTCCGGCTCCGCTGCCCAAGATGCTCCCGGCTCTGCCGCAGAAATCTCCCTCGCCTCTGCCGCCAAAGACTCCCCATTCTCCGCCACGCCGTCCAGATCGACCAGCTCCGCGCCCGGACAAGCTTCCGCCGCAGCCTCAAACGCGCCCGCCTGCGCGCAGACAATCCGAATGCCCGCGTTGTCGGCCATATACCGCAGCCGCTCCGCCGGAAAGTCCGGCGGCAGCGGCACGTACGCGCCGCCTGCCTGCAAGATGCCGAGCACCCCGGCAAGCATCGCCGGAGAACGCTCGGTCATCAGACCGACCGGCTCGCCCGAGCGAAGTCCGCGCGCGAGCAGCCGCCGGGCGACGCGGTTCGCCCGCGCCTCCAGCTCGCGGTACGTCAGCCGCTCGGCCTCGAACACGGCGGCGATACGGTCCGGCGTTCGCCCCGCTTGACGCCGGAACAGCTCCGGCAAGGTCAATTCCGCCGGGAACGGAGCTTCCGTCGCGTTAAACGTCTCCGTCACCTGCCGCCGTTCCGCCTCGCTCAGCAGGCTGATATCGTTCAGCGCCTGTTCCGGTTCGCTCAGCACCTGTTCCGCCAACCGCAGGAAATGCCGCGCCATCCGTTCCACCGTCTCCCGGCGGAACAAGGATGTACGATACTCGAAGCAGCATGCCAAAACGCCGTTTCTTTCCGCGACCTCCAGCGTCAGATCGAACTTCGCCGTCGTTTTTCGAGGATCGAGCGGTTCGAATCGCGTCTCGGCCGTGCCGACCTCGCCGATCCCCGTGTTCTGCAGAATGAACATCGCGTCGAACAGCGGATTGCGGCTTGTATCGCGGCGCACGCCCAGCTTGTCGACCAGCTCCTCGAACGGGTAACGCTCGTGGTCCAAGGCGCCGATGACGGTTCCCTTTACGTTTTCCAGCAATTCTACGAACGTTCGGGAGCCGTCGAACCGGTTGCGCAGAACGACCGTATTGACGAACATGCCGACCAGGTCGGCCAGATCCGCGTGCGGCCTTCCGGCTGTCGGGGAACCGATCCAGATTTCCGGCTGGCCCGAATACCGCTGCAGCAAAGTCGCGAACAGTCCGAGCAAAGCCATATACAGCGTTGCGCCCGTTCGCGAGCTCAACTCCTTGAGCTCGCGGGTCCTTGCCGCGTCAAGAATAACGGTAAGCGAATCCCCCTCGTAATCCAGCCGCGCGGGGCGGGCGTAATCCGTCGGCAAATCCAGCGTCGGAACGGCTCCCGACAGCTGTTCAAGCCAATAACGCTCCTGCGCGCGGCACTCGTCCGATCCGAGCCACTCGGCCTGCCATGCCGCATAATCCTTATATTGGACCGGGAGCACCGCCAGCCGCTCACCCTCGTACAGCCGAACGAATTGCTCCGCAAGCGCGGCCGTCGACACGCCGTCCGCAATCAGATGATGCATATCCAGCAGCAGCAGATGGTCCTGCTCCGTTCTGCGAACGAGCTTCACCCTTAACAGCGGGGATTCGCTCAAGTCGAACGGCCTGACAAATTCGCGCAGACAAGCATCCGGATCGGCCTCGGGCTCGATCTCGTACTCGATCTCCGCGATCGGCTCGCCGGAAATGCGCTGTATCGGTATTCCGTCGCTCCATTCGAACGATGTGCGCAGCGTCTCATGGCGCTCCGACAGCATTCGTACGGCCAGGAGCAGCTTCGCCCGGTCAAGCGGACCGGCAATGCGAATCGCCGTCGGCAGGTGGTAAGCGGTGCTTTGCGCATCCATCGCTTGCAGCACGAACAGCCGGTTTTGCGCCGATGACAGCGGATAGCGCGCTTGATGGGCGACACGCGGAATCCGTTCATACTTGTCGTCCCCTCCCGCGGCGGCGGCTTGCTCCATGTATCGCGCCAACGCCCGCAAGGTCGGATATCGAAAAATATCCCGCATGGCCAGGCGAAGGCCAAATTCTTTATGCAGACGGGCCGCCAGCATTGCGGCCTTCAGCGAGTGACCGCCGATAGCGAAAAAATCGTCGTCGATGCCGACTTGCTCCCGCTGCAGCAATTCCCCCCACATCGCGGCCAGTCGCCGCTCCGTCTCCGTGGTCGGCGCGGCATACGCCACCCCCGTCTCCATCTCCGCCTCCGGCGCCGGCAGCGCCTTCCGGTCCGCCTTCCCGCTCGCCGTCAGCGGCATTCGCTCCAGCTGTGCGAACAGCGCCGGGATCATATAGTCCGGCAGCCGCTCCCCGCAATGCTTGCGCAGTTCCCCTGACGTGCAGGGGCGATCCGCCACGATGTAGGCAACAAGGCGTTTGCCTCCCGTTCCGTCGTCCGCCGCCGTCACCGCCGCTTCCGATACCGCCTCGTGCCCCAGCAGCGTTCGCTCGATTTCGCCCAGCTCGATCCGGTAACCCCGGATTTTCACCTGGTCGTCGATTCGGCCCAGGTATTCCAGCTGCCCGTCCGCCGTCCAGCGGGCTCTGTCGCCCGTCCGATACATTCGCGTCCCTGGTACGAAGGGGTTGGCCACAAACCGCTCCGCCGTCAGCTCCGGCTGGTTCGCGTACCCCGACGCCAGCTGCACGCCCGCGATGCACAGCTCCCCCGGCACCCCGATCGGCTGCGCCTGATCCCCTTCGCCGACGATATAGATCGCCGTGTTGTCGATCGGCCTTCCGATCGGCACATACTCCAGCTCGCTGTCCGGCGCGCAGTCGTACGCCGTCACGTCCACCGTCGCTTCCGTCGGCCCGTACAGGTTCACCAGCTTCGTTCCGCCCAGACCGGCCCGGCGCAGCAGCGCATAGAACTTGTCCACGTGCGCCTTGTGCAGCGCTTCGCCGCTGGCGAACACGTACCGCAGCGTCCCCAGCTTCTCCCGCAGCGCCTCCGACTGCTCGCCCTGCGCCGCTTCCAGGAATGCCGCCAGCATCGACGGCACGAAATGCATTGTCGTGACGCCGTTCTTCGCAATCGCTTCCATTAACTGTCCCGGGTCCTTCTCCGCCCTCGGAGCGAGGAAGGCTGAGCTTGAGCCGGACAGCATCCACCAGAACAGCTCCCATACCGACACGTCAAAGCTGTATGGCGTTTTCTGCAGGATAACGTCCTGCTCGCCGAGCGCATACGTCCGCTGCATCCAGTTCAGCCGGTTTATTACGGAACGGTGCCGGATCATAACGCCTTTCGGCCGTCCCGTGGAGCCGGATGTGTATAGAATGTAGGCCGTTTGTTCGGGAGAGACGGCGACATAAGGCGCTCCGTCCGGCTCCGCCGCGAAAGACGCTCCCGGCTCTGCCGGAGAAATCTCCCTCGGCGCTGCCGTCAAAGACTCCCCATTCCCCACCGCACCGGCTGGCTTCCAGCATTCGTCCAGATCGATCAGCTCCGCGCTCGGACAAGCTTCCGCCGCAGCGTCCAACCCGCTCGCCTGCGCACAGACAATCCGAATGCCCGCGTTGTCGGCCATATACCGCAGCCGCTCCGCCGGAAAGTCCGGCGGCAGCGGCACGTACGCGCCGCCTGCCTGCAAGATGCCGAGCACCCCGGCAAGCATCGCCGGCGAACGCTCGGTCATGAGACCGACCGGCTCGCCCGAACGAAGTCCGCGCGCGAGCAGCCGCCGGGCGACGTGGTTCGCCCGCGCCTCCAGCTCGCGGTACGTCAGCCGCTCGGCCTCGAACACGGCGGCAACGCGGTTCGGAGTCCGCCCGGCTTGACGCCGGAACAGCTCCGGCAAGGTCAACTCCGCCGGGAACGGAGTCTCCGTCGCATTAAACGTCTCCGTCACCTGCCGCCGTTCTGCCTCGCTCAGCAGGCTGATATCGTTCAGCGCCCGCTCCGGTTCATCGACGACCCGTTCCGCCAACCGCAGAAAATGCCGCGCCATCCGTTCCACCGTCTCCCGGCGGAAAAGCTCGTCGTTATACTCCCATACGCAGGAAAGCGCTCCCGTCGGCTCGGGGTAGACGTCCAGCTTCAAATCGAGCTTCGCCGTTCCCGTCTCCACCGGAACCTGCTCGAAGCGGCAGCCCGCCGCTTCGAAGCTCGCGCGGGATTGTTGAGCCTGGTTATGGTAGACAAGCATCGTGTCGAATAGCGGATTGCGGGACCGGTCGACGCCCCGGCCGGACCATTCTATTAATTGCTCATAGGGAACGTCCGCATGACTTAACGCATCCCACAGTTGATCTCCCGTGCGACCCCACAGCTCATGAAAATTCAAAGCCCCGTCGACAGTCATCCGTACGGGAACGTAATTGTTGAACATCCCGACCATATTCAGCGTCTCGGGATGGGTTCTTCCCGCAAGCAAAATTCCGACCGAGAAGCTTCGGGACCCGCTGAACCGGCTGACAATCGCGGAATGAAGGGCCAGCAGCAGGGAAGCGACCGTGCGATGGCTCTGCTGAAGCGGCTTCCGCCACCTCCGCATAAGCTCGGAGGAAAGCTCCAGACGGACCGTGCCTCCGCGGAAGCTTCGTTTGTCCGGTCTGACCGCGGCGTCCGGCCAATCGAGAGGCGGGGCCGGAAGCTCAAGCTCCTTGCGCCAATACGCCTCGCTGTCCGGCTTCGCGTCCCGGCGATGCCGCTCCCACTCGGAGAAGGCGGCATACGGCTTGCCCGGAGAAGGTAGAACCTCTCCGTTCAACAAGGCGGAAAACTCCTGCATCAGCACGTTCATCCCGATTCCGTCGGAAGCGACGTGATGAACGTTTAACAGCAGCGCATGCCGGTTCGCCCCGTCCGTCCACAGCCCCGCTCTGATCGGAAACGGCCGGCCGAGGTCAAAAGGAGCCAGCATCGCTTTCGCTTCCGCGTTCGCCAACGTAACCGCGTCGGCCGGAAGCTCCGTTCGCGCCGGAAATACGCTTAATTCGAAGCGGACGGATTCCGCGGAAAACACTTGCTGGACGAGCTCGCCCTCCTCCCAACGGTAAGCGGTGCGAAGCGTGGCGTGTCTCCGGATAAGCTGTTCGATCGCGGACCGCACGGCATCCGGCCGCAAAGCCCCTTCGATCGCCAACGCCACGGGAATCTGATACGCGCAGCCGATTTCCTCGGCCTGGTCGACGAAGGCCATCCGCGTCTGGGCAACCGATGCCGGATAACTTTCCGCTGCCGCGCCGTCAAGCGCAGGCAGTTCGGACAACTCCGGCAGCTCCGGCGCATCCGTCGGTTGCGGTACTCCCGCGCTCTGCCGAATTTTACCCAGCAGAAGCCTGGGCGTCGCATATTCGAACAGATCGCGGAGCGACAGCTCGATCCCCCAATGCTGCCGAATGCTCGCCAGCAGCAGGGCGGCCTTTAACGAATTCCCTCCCCTCTCCTGAAAATGATCGTCGGACCGCACGTCCGCCGCGCCAAGCGCTTCCCGCCACAGCCGCTTCAGCTCGGCCATCTCCGGCGTATCGTCCTCCGGCAGCGCAACGTTGTCCTCTTCGCCGGAACCGGCGTGAATCAACCCGGCCAGCTCGCGCAGCGTTTCGTCCCATTCTCCCGCCCTTAATCTGTCGGCCAGCTTATAACGCTGGATTTTACCGCTTGTCGTTCGGGGAATATTCCGAATCGGCAGCACAAGACCGATGTCGAAGCCGGTTTCCCGGGCCAGTCGGCGTTTGACCTGATCCGCAAGCCGGACGAACTTCTCCAGCTTCCCCCGATGCTGGACGAAAACAACAATCTCTTCCTCGCCCGAGTCCGGGTGCGGGGCGCCGCAGGCGGCCGCTTTGCCGTATCCGATGCCTTCGATCGACTCGACGCGTTTCTCCAGGTCGTGCGGGTAGACGTTCTGCCCCCGGACGAAGATGATGTCCTTATATCTTCCCGTAATGACCAGCCTGCCCTCGCGCATGAACCCGAGATCGCCCGTCCGCAGCCATCCTCCGGGAGCGAAAGCTTGCCGCGTCTGCTGCGGAGCGTTGTAGTAACCGCTCGTGACGTTCCGCCCGCGAATGAGAATATGGCCCGTTAACCCGTCGGCCAGCTCCCCGTCGGCCTCGTCGCGTATGGAAACCTCGCAATCCTCGACCGGGTAACCGACGTCGACGAACACGATCGCGGCCTCATCGTCGCGCCTCGCAAGCCGGGCTTCGTCGCCGACACGCAGCGTACGCGGATCGACCGGCACGGGAACGAGCGGCTCGCCGACGGGCGGGAAGGTGACGGCCAGCGTCGCTTCCGCCATTCCGTATACCGGGAACATCGCTTCCGCGCGCAATCCGCTCGGGGCCAACGCGGCCGTGAATTTGTCGGCCCATTCCGCGGAGATCGGCTCCGCGCCGTTAAAGATCAGCCGAATGCAGCTCAGATCCCACCCCTCGGCCTCCTTGGGCTTAAAGCAGCCGAGAAAATGCTTATAGCCGAAATTGGGGGAAGCAATGGAGGTAATCCGATGCTCGTTCGCCTTGGATAACCACAGCATCGGGTCAAGCATGAACTGGGCCGGCTGCATCAGGTACTGCTCCATGCCGGCGTAGATCGGGGCAAGATGGAAACCGATCAGCCCCATGTCGTGGGTCAGCGGCATCCAGCTTAAGGAAGAATCGTCCGCCGTCGTTCCCGAGCGGGAAACGATGGCTTTCATGTTCGACAGCAGATTGCCGTGCGTGAGCATGACGCCCTTCGGCTCCCCGGTCGAGCCGGAGGAAAATTGCAGGAAGGCGAGCTCTTCGGCAGCCGCGCGGTAAGGCAGTCCGTTCGGCCGATTCCCCCCGGATTCCGGCTGCAATCGTTCGAGTTCAAGAGCGTACAAAGAGCCGTTTAACCGATCCGCCCCGATCGTCTCTTCGGCCTCGGCCAGACCGGCCCTGTCCGCCAGCAGCCTTGGCCGGTTCAAGGTGTCCCATACTTGCAGCAGCTTGGCCCGGCTTTCTTCGCTGCCTCCCGCCGTCACCGGGACGGGAATCCATCCTCCAAGCAAGCAGCCCCAGAACGCCGTGACGAACGCGCGCGGATCGTCGATCCGAATGACGACCTCTTCCCTCGCCTGCCAGCCCTGGTCCAGCAATCGGGCGGCCAAAGCCAGCCCTTCTTCGTACAATTGTCGATAGGTCAACCGGGATTCCGATTTCTTATGGATAAACACGATGCCTTTCCCGCTACCCGCCGCGCTTTCCAGCATTTCCGCCAATTGGGTGAACGGCTTCATCGCGCGCCTCCTTCTACGATTAAATCGATTTGATCATCGGCGATGCCCAACAATTCCCGCCGCAGCAGCGAAAACAAAGCGCGCAGCGATTCGGGACGGTCCTGCCAGTAGAAGTGACCGCCCGGCAGCCGCGCGACGCGGCAATCCGCGGACGTATGCCTTCTCCAGCCCTCCACCTCCGCGGCCGTCCACTTCTCCTCTTCCCCCGCGATTGCCGCGATCTCCCAGGGCAATGGAGGCTTCGCTTCGTACTTGTACGTTTCTACGAGACGAAAATCCGCTCTTAAAATCGGCATGAACACCTCGCGCAGCGGCCTGCTGGCGAAAATTTCCTCCGAGGTGGCGCCCATCTCCAAAATTCGCTCGGCAAATTCCCCGTCCGCCAGACGATGGATCGGACTTTCCGGGTCCGGCGTCTCCGGCGCCGGACGTCCGGAGACAACAAGCTTAACCGGAGCCGGCGCATTCCGGTCGCGAATTAACCGCGCGGTTTCATACAGGATCATTCCGCCCATGGAATGACCGAACAAAGCGTAAGGAGTTCCGTCCATGCGCGCCTCCAGCAGGCGAAACACATCTTCGCACGCTTCCTCCATCCCTTCGTAGAACCGTTCCGCTGCGCGCGTCCCCCTTCCGGCCAATTCCAACGGAACGCACTCCAAATCCGGCGCGAGGTGTTTCTTCCATTTGAAATAGATCGCCGCGGACGCGCCCGCGTAGGGCAGACAGTAAAGCTTCATGCGATTTTCCCCATTTCGAGTTTGATCAGCTTATCGGCCATCCCGAAATAGCGATCGTCATGCGTAATGACGATGACGCATTTGCCCTTGTTTCTCAGCTCGGGAAGCAGCGTCGTGTAGAAATATTCCCGGTATTCCGGATCCTGGTCCGCCGCCCATTCGTCGAAGAGGCAGATCGGTTTATCGTCGAGATAGCTGACCAGCAGCGCCAGCCGTTTCCGCTGGCCGGTCGACAGCCTCGTGGTGCTGAACCGCCCGCCTTCTATGGCGACCTTGTCCTGCAAGCCCAGCACGTTCAAATAATGCCGCGCTTCCTCCGCCTTGGCCTCGAAATCGATTCCGTACAGACGATCGAACAAATAAGCGTCGCTGAATATCGTCGACACGTAATCCCCGATCGCGGCGGCGCTGATCCGGTTGCCGTTAAGCGTAACGCTGCCCTCGTTCGGCTCGTAAAGGCCCGTGACCAGCTTCGCGAGCGTGGACTTGCCGCTGCCGTTGCCGCCGATGACGAAGACCAGCTCTCCGGAGCGAAACTCGTAATCGATCGGTCCGACGGAGAAGCTGCGCTCCGAGCCGCGGCTGTACTCGTAAATGGCCTGCTCCAGACGAAGCCTGAGATCCGCAGCTTCCTCCGATCCCGCTTCCGCGTCGGTTCTGCCGCCCAGCTCGGAGAGCTCGTCGGTAAATTTGCGAATGCGCCTCCAGCTTATGCGCGCCTGGAACAGATCCGGCAGCGTGTTCAGAATGGAGGTAAGCGGCCCCGCCATATACAGGAACACGAATACGAAGCTTCGCAGCTCCCCGCTTCCGATCCCCGGCAGCATATGCGGGAAGGCGAATACGACCGTCCCGATGACGGAAGCGAACAGCAGGTCGCCGATAACGACGACGTTCGCCACCTTCACTTCGGCTTGGGAGCGTTTGTCGCGATAGGACGCGCAGCTCAGCTCCATATCGTCACGGAAATCGCGC
Organism: Cohnella cellulosilytica; assembly: GCF_042431195.1. Taxonomy (NCBI): domain Bacteria; kingdom Bacillati; phylum Bacillota; class Bacilli; order Caryophanales; family Paenibacillaceae; genus Cohnella; species Cohnella cellulosilytica. The sequence goes on along the minus strand of NZ_JBHMDN010000034.1, from coordinate 149,115 downwards.
GCCTTGCGGCGGTTCAAGTACAGTTCCTTAAACCCGTAGATCAAATCCTGAATGAATTTGAAAAATACGTTTTGGATGTCCCGCGTCTGCTCCCACAGACGGTTCGCGGAGCGAAGAATGACGAAGAAAGCGCCCGAAGCGACAAATACGACCGCAAGCGAGAAAAGAAAACCCGCCAAGCTCAGCGCGGCCAAATAAGCAAACCCGGCCAGGATGGTGACCGACCACGTCCCGACGCTGACCATCCGGTTGGAGAAGCTGCTCACCGTCTCCGTGTCGTTGTTCAGGCAAGCCTCGATTTTCCCTCTCTCCATCGCTTCCACGTTCGCATACGGAGCGTTCAGCACGACGTTAAGCACTTCCATTCTCTTGTCGTACACGATCCCGTTCGTCATGCGGATCAGCCGCGATCTCAGCAGCTTCTGTCCGCACACGAACCCCAGCATGCCGAGCACGAAAAACGGCAGCAAATCCGTGCTGAACGTTCCGTTGCCCGCGATGGCCGCGTTCACGACGAAGATCATCGAAGCATTGCCGACACCGCTGGCGATGCTCAGCAGCAGCATCGTTCCGTACGGCCGCTCCTTCGGCTTCGGATAAGCCGCCGTCAGAGCCAGGTAAACGCCGAACAAGGCAAAAGCCGCATACGTCCCGCCCAGCGCGATCTGTTCCGTCAAGGAAGCGTCCGCCCATAATCGCGCAACGCAGTAGCCCAACCATCCGTAGAATACCGCCCCAAAGGCGATCTGAACGGTGACGGCAGCCCTTCTCTGGCTCTCCCCGACCCGTTTATTTTTGCGAATACCGCGAAGCACCGCGCCCAAGCCGATCAAATTTCCGACAATGGCCAGCCCCGGCAATCCGACCCACAGCGCATTCACTTCCCGCATCCTCCTCTCGCGGCTGCAATCTCATTCTCAGGAAGCCTCGTCGCATGACCGTGTCGTATGCCGGCTCAGATCGCGAATCGTGTAGCATTGCTGGAAATCCTCCGGCGAGATGACCAGGCCGCGCTCCTCCATTTCGATATCCAGCTTGACGGCGAGCAGGGAATGTCCCCCCAGCTCGAAAAAATTGTCGTTGACGCCGACGACATCGATCTCGAGCAGCTGCTTCCAGAGCTCCACGAGCTCGGCTTCGATGTCGTTGGCCGGCGGTTCGTAGGCGGCCGCGTCGGAGCGAACCTGCGATTGCGGCGCGGGAAGCGCCGCGCGGTCTACCTTGCCGTTGGAGGTCACCGGGATGGCCGGCAGCCTTACGAAATAAGACGGAATCATATAGGCCGGCAAATCCGTCGCCAGAAATTCCTTGAGCGCGCGCGCGGAGAGAACTTCGGCGGCCGCGTAATAAGCGCACAATGCCTTCTGCCCCGACGCTTCCGCGTTGTCGATGACGACGCATTGCGAAATATCCGGATGGCGCAGCAGCTTCGCCTGAATTTCCCCGAGCTCGATACGATAGCCGCGAATTTTCACCTGATGGTCGACGCGCCCGAGAAACTCGATGTTGCCGTCCCGTCCGTACTTGGCCAAGTCCCCCGTCCGGTACATGCGGGCCCCGGGCTCCGAGCGGAACGGGTCGGGAACGAATCGCTCGCGGGTCAGCGCTTCTGCGTGATAGCCGTTCGCCAGACATTCGCCTCCGATAAACAGTTCGCCTCTGGCGCCGATCGGGCAGGCTTTCAAGTCGCGGTCGAGAATGTAATACCTGGCGTTGCGTATCGGTTTGCCGTACGGAATGCTAAGCCAGCCGGCATCGGTCTCGCCGACCTCGTAGCAGTTCGACCAGATGCAGGCCTCCGTCGCTCCCCCGAGCGCGGCGACCGCGCATTCCGGAAACAGCCGGCGCAATTGTCCCGGGAGCGGCACGGGAATCCAATCCCCGCTCAGCAGGAACAAGCGGAGCGGAGCTTGCGGACCGTCATGCTTTTGGAAGAACGGAACGCTCTGCCCCAGCGCGGCCGGCGCGGAGTCCCAGATCGTAATTCCGCTGTCCGCCATGCGCTGCGGCCACGCCTCCGGCTTGCGAACGTCCTCCTCGGCAACGATGTCGATCGCCGCGCCCGCGGACAGCATTCCGAACACGTCGTACACCGACAGGTCGAAGCAGAACGACGTAATGAAGAATAACCGATCCCTCTCGTTTACGCCGAACCGTTCGTTCACCCAGTCAATCACGTTGACGACGGGGCGATGAGAAACGACGACCCCTTTCGGAGTTCCCGTCGATCCGGAAGTAAATAGGACGTAGGCGGTACGCGAGGCATCGTCTTCGACGTCCGGCCCGCGGCTGCCGTCCTCCGCGTTCAAGTCGGCGCGCGTCAACATTCGCTTGCTCGCGGAAGCTTGCTCCTCCGAGCGTATGTCGGCCGGCTTGGAGATGACGACATCGTAGCGGTAGCGCAGTTCGTTCTTGAAGCCCTTCGTGCGTTTGCGCACCTCGACCTTTACTCCGGGATATCGCCTCTCCAGGCCGTTGAAATAATCTTCATGGCAATACAAATGCTGATCCAGTTGAATGCGCGTCTTGTAGAACGCGCCATGATTGCGCTTGAATTCCTCCAGCGAAGCGCGGAATTCCTCCTTGGCCGCCTCGTCCGGAACATCCGACACGATCAGCGCTCCGCCCGGCCGAACGAGCCGGATCGCCTCTCTCAGCACATTGTCCAAATAGAGATAGTCCGGGAAAAATTGAATCGTGCTCGGCAGAAGCACGACGTCGTACCGTTGATCCTCCATGCCCGCGATCTCGTCGGCGAACCCGGTCAACAGCTTGACGTTGGCTTGAAGATCGTTCTCGATCACGCGCTGCCGGTTGCGCTCCTGGGTGACTTGCGAAGCGTCCAGGCCGGTATATTGACCGAATGCGCCGGCAAGCTCGAAGAGAACAAGTCCCGAGCCGCAGCCGATTTCGAGCGCGGCTTTCCCTTCGCCGGCGAACGGCCGGGCCAATTCGACGACCCTGTCGCGGTACTCGTCCACCTCCGCTTCGGTGAAGTACAATCCCGTATAGGTGCTGACGAATCCTCCGGCGGAAACCCGGTCCGTCGCGGACGCCGCCAGGTCGTCGAACATTTTGACCATGGCCTGCCGGTCGAAGCGGAAAGCGGTCGGATCGGCCTCCTCCTCGTCAAGCAGCACGACCTGGCGCAAGGAATCCGACCTCCACAGCAGATCGGCGATGGGAGCGAACAGCTCCTTCTGCGTCACCATGTGGGCAGCCCCCACCTCGTCCAGCACGGTCTGAATGCGGCGCTTCGGCCATGAAGCGTCCAACGGCACGTAAGCGCCTCCAGCCTTCAGAATGCCGATCGCACCTACGACCGGATCGAATGAACGCCGGCACAGCAGCGCAACCCGCGTCTCCGGTCCGACGCCGCTGCCGCGAAGCGCGTTGGCCAGCCGGTTGGACCTTTCGTTCAACTCCCGATAGGTGATCGTTTCGTCTTTATGGATCGCGGCGATCGCATCCGGCGTCCGGGCGGCCTGGTCCATGAACAAGCGGTGAAGCGTCTTGTCCGCCGGGAATTGCCCGTCCGTCGCATTGAAGCCGCGAACGATCTTCTCCCATTCGGACGGATAAAGCAAATCAAGAGACGACAGCGGCGCATCCGGATCGCTCAACAAGACGTCCATCGCGCGCAGCCAGTGGGCGGCGACGGCCTGCGCGAATTCGCCCGAGTATCGCGAAGCGTTGCAGCGGAGGCGCAAATCCCATAGGCCGTCTCGTTCCTCGAACCAGAACAGGAAGTCGGTTTTCGTTCCCTCGAACGACTCCGCCCCATGGATGCGGCTGCAGCCCATCGCAAGCGGAATAACAAAATCTTCGGCGTTCTCCTCTCCTCCCCAGCCCCGATCGAGCACAAGCTGCGAGAACGGATAGTTCTGATTTTCCGCGATCGAGGCGACTCTCTCTTTTAACGAATTCAGATAACTGCGGTACGAGGCGCTTGCGTCCGGCTCGAAAGGAATGACCAAATAACGGTTGATGCGTCCTTCTTCCTGCTCTCCGGCGTCCAGCACCGGCGTGACCACCAGCGTCTCCCCGGCGTGCGCGTACTTCCGGGCAACGATCTGAACGCCGCTCAGCAATACGAGATAAGCCGCCAGGTCGGAACCGCCGGTAAAAGCGTTGATTTTGAGCGACAAGCTTGCGCCGCATTCGACTTGCCCTTGTTGGTCATGCGTCTGCTCTGAATCCGCCGGTCGGCGGTCTTCGGGAATCCGGGTTAATTCGCGGTCTCCCTCCAGAAGAGCCGACCAGAAGTCTTTTTCCTTGCTTAACCTGCCGCTGGCCAATATTTTCTGGATTTCCAACGCATCCAAACTCATTAAGCTTCCTCCTTTAGAATATGCAGGTATCTTTTGCCTCCGCTGCGCGCATAGTCATCGAGCGTTCGCTCGATCGCCAGTGATTCTTCCCGTTTTAACGCCGCCAGTTGATCCTTCAGCTGCTCCAGAAAGCGGTTGTTGAAGCTCACCAGGTATTTCAATTCCAGATTGCGCGCCAGCAGCGCCGATTGTTCGATTTTCAGCCACTCCTCCTTCGATCGCTCCGAGAATTTGTAAAAGCCGTTTTCCTCCATATAGGCGATGCGCTTGTTCATCATTTTTTTATGTTCCCATAACACGTAGAAAGGCCGATGGTCGACGATTCCCTCCTTGGCGATATGCCGGTCGATCTGCAGCTGCAGCCGGTCGTACGCATCCGATCCCCACACGGTCGGGAAGTCCAACTTCTCCTCGAACACTTCCATTCTTCTCGAGGAGGGCTTCGCCAGCCCGTATTCCTCCAGCTGCTCCATAACCCAATGCGTCTTGAATTCGTAAAACTTTTTATAATAGCGGTTCAGCTTCAGCATGCGAACGAAGTTCGTCCAATGGATGTCGTCTTTCGGTTCGAAGCCGTAGTAGGCTTGTTCCATGTCGGCGTAGCTGACTTCGGCTTCTCCGTAACGCTGGTTCTCGAAATAGCCCGTTAACCGAAAGACGCTTCGGGCATCGTCGTAACCGTGGATCATGATCGCATGCGGATTGGAACGATTCTGATACGCGACCGTGCCGGGGATGTAAAATTCGTCCACGCACGTCCAGACGTAATACCCGTCCTCGATGCTTTCCCGAGCGAAATTCACGAAACCGCCGGCATATTTCTCGAGGGTTTTGCGCGTCAGCCTCTGCGATCCGCCCAGACACGGAATCAGATGGTGCTCCGCCGTCGGGGTATAATGATCGACCTGGATCGAGTGGCCCGATTCCCTGGTGAACAGCTGAATGTAGTTGCTGTACACCCAGCGGAGCGCGTCGGGATCCGTGTGCATAATGGACAGCGCATAGGTGACATGGGTGTACGAAGTGATGTCCGGAACGGCGATCGGCAATCGTTTACCGGCGGTCATCCTTCCTTCCTCCTTTGGTCGTGTCGTTCGTATTGCGCCAGCATCTGTTCGATCGTCTGCGCCTCCGCTTCTCTCAAACCGCCAAGCCGCTCGATCATCTGGGTCAAATACCGGTTTTCCCGCGTCATTAAATATTTCAGCTCCAGGTTCATAATCGTCTGCGCCTTCGACTCGATCTCCCTGTAGCCGTCCCGCACCGCGTCCGAAAATACGAAATGGCCATGTTCTGCCATATAGGCGATCCGCCTGTTCATCGTTTTCTTATGCTCGAGCAAAATGAAAAACGGACGATGGTCGACGAACGTCTCCCCGCTCATATGCTGCCGCAGCTTTTCCTGCAAGCCGTCGATCACGCCGATCCCCCAATAATAAGGACACTCTTTCCGTTCCTCGAAGATTTCCATCCGGACATCGGAAGGTCTGGCGCGGCCGTAATCGGTCAGCTGCTCCATGATCCAATGGGTTTTGAACTCATAGCCGTTCACGCTTCTCGTCAGCAAATGCGTATTGTTGGCGTAATGATTTTCCGGCACGCGCATCTCCGTAAACCCAAGCTCGGCCGCATCGTAGGCAAGCGTGGACTGCATGTAGCGCTGACTTTCCAAGTAACCGCTAATATGGAATTCGCGCCGCTCGTCGTCGTACCCATGGATCATGATGGAGTGCTCGAACGATTGATTCCGATAAGATCGCGTCCCCGGAATGTAGTATTCGTCCACGAACGTCCATACGTAAAACTCCCGGTCGATGCTGAAGCGGACGAAGTCGACAAAACTCGGGCAATAGTGCAGAATCCAGTCTCTTCGTATGTGCTGCGTGCCGAACAATCCCGGAAAGGGAAACAAATCCGCGTTGGGTATGAAATACCGCATTTCGACGGTCGAGCCGTGATCCAGCATGCACAACTGCACGTAGTTGCTGAACACCCAGTCGACGCCCTCGGGAGCCAGCGACACGACGGACAGGGCATAAGAGATATGCGGGTAAGAAATGATCTCCGGTACGGCTAACGGAAGAATCCGGCTGGCGGCCATGACAGCTCCTCCTTGCGTCAAAATTGAAAATCGAATTTTAATCCCGACGCCGTAATCGGGCGGTAATCGACCGACAGGCCGATTTCGCCCAACGGCGCATCGGGACGTTCAGCCAGCATCGCGAGCAGCCTGCGATAGTCTTCCGCGATTGCCGCCGCCGTTTCCGGACGGAACAGCGAGCTGGCGTAGGTGACCCACAACAGCATGCCTTCCTCGTTCTCCCAGGCCTGGAACACGAGATCGAAACGCGTCAGCTTCTCTTTAAGGATTACCGGCAGCCAGTGCGACGCTCCGATCGTTGCGGGAGCGGCGTCCAGATTTTGCAGGACGAACATTGTGTCGAACAGCGGGTTGCGCGCGGCGCTGCGCGCCTGCTGCTTGCGGGCCAGCAGCTCGAACGGGTAATCCGCATGCTCGTAATCTTCCAGCACCCGGCTCTTCACTAGAGCGGCGAACTGGCGAAAAGTCAAAGACCCGTCGGCCCGATTGCGATGAGCCAGCGTATGGACGAACATTCCGACCATGCCCATGACGTCCGGGTGGTTTCTGCCGGCATGAAGCGAACCGACAACGCCGTCCTCGGACCCGGTAAGCTTGGACAACAGCGCGTAATAAGCGGCCAGCATCGTCATGTGCACCGTCGCCTGGCAATCCTCCGACAGCTTTCGAATTCGCGCGGTTAACTCCCTGTCCCATTGAATCGCCAACGTATCGCCTTCGGGACGGCGAACGGACGGCCGGGGATAATCGAGAGGCAGGTCCGCCGTCCCCTCGTAGTCCGCGAAACGCCCGGCCCAGAACCGTTCGTTCTCTTCGTCGACTTCCTTGCCGTGCAGCCAGTCGCAATAATCTTTATATTGCAGCGAGAGGGGGGCCAGCGGCAGCTCCGATACAATCGCGTTCAGGTCATGAAGCAGCAGCCCAAGGGACAGCCCGTCGGCGATAATGTGGTGAAGCTGCAGGAACAATCGGACGGAGCCGTCCTCCTCGTCGATCCAGGCGGCCCGAAGCAGCGGCGCCCGGGCCAAATCGAACGGCTCGATCAGCCGTTCGGCGATTTGCTCCGGCGTTTCTCCGCGCCCCTCGATCCGCGAGATACGGAAATCCGCCTTCGGCGCGACGAGCTGCACCGGTTCTTTGCCCTGCCAGCCGAATGACGTGCGCAGCGGCTCGTGACGCTCGATCAATCGGCGGAACGCCTCCTCCAACGCCGCGAAATCCGGGGCGGGCTCCAGTCGAAACAAGAAAGGCAGAACGTAGAGCGTACTGTCGATGCTGGAGCTTTCCGCGATATACACCCGGCTTTGCGCGGGGGAGAGCCGGTAAGCGTCTTTCGCGGGCGCGCGAGGAATAACGGCCGTTCGCTCGAGACGGCCGATCTCCGCAATCCATCTCGCCATGTCGAGCAGCCGGGAGTGCCGGAAAATCAATTCGATCGGCATGTTGGCGCCGAACGCTCCGTAGATTTCCGCCGCCAGCTTGGCCGCTTTCATGGAATGGCCGCCCAGCAGGAAGAAATCGTCCTCCCTGCCGATGCGTTCCACGCCGAGCACCTTGCGCCATAGGCCGGCAAGCCGCGTTTCGCATTCGCCTTGCGGCCGCTGCTCGTCCGACGGCAGCTGATTCGCCAGCCATGCCCCCGGCGCGGGGAGCGACGCGACATCGGGTTTGCCGTTGGCGGTCAGCGGAATAGTCGCAAGCCGGATCAGGAATGCCGGCACCATATAGCCCGGAAGCCGATTCGCCAGCCGCTCCCGCAGCGCGGCCGCTTCGTCCTCACCGGCGTAATCCCCCACGTAATAAGCGACCAGCGCTGGCTCCTCCTGCGGATCGGGTTTTACGGCGACGATCGCGTCCTTCACGCCTTGCAGACTGGTCAGAACGTGCCGAATCTCCTCCGTCTCGATCCGATAGCCGCGAATTTTGACTTGGCGGTCGATTCTTCCCAGAAAAACCAGATTCCCGTTCGCTCCCCATTTGGCCAAGTCGCCCGTTCGATACGCCCGCGTTCCGTCGCCAGGCAATTTAACGAATTTCCGCTCGGTCATCTCCTCCCGGTTCCAGTATCCTCTGGCGAGCCCGATTCCCGAGACGGCCAACTCCCCGGGGATGCCGGACGGAAGCGTCTGCAGCTCCCGGTTTACGATCCGAATTTGCGTGTTGGGCAGCGGCCTGCCCACCGGGATGGAACCTGTCGCTCCAATGTCGTCCGGTTTCCCGGACCAGGCCGAAGCGCATACGGTCGTTTCCGTCGGACCGTAGGCGTTCACGTATTCGACGCGTTCTCCCCATGACGCCAACAGCTCGCGATTCGATTCGGATCCGGCCGTAATCAGCAATCGCAATTGACCGAGGTTCCCGGGGACAAGCTTGTCCGCATATGTCGGCGGCAGCGTGGCGACCGTAATTCCGCTGTCCGCGGCCCATCGTTCGAAACGAGTCGGCTCTCCGACAATGTCCGGCGTTGCGATATGCAGCTGCGCGCCGGTAAGCAGCGCCATGGAGATTTCCCAGATGGAAGCGTCGAACGAAGCGCTGGCGAATTGCAGCACGCGATCGGCCTCTCCGAGACGATACGCGGACAGAAAGTAATGCCGTAAATTCAGGACGCCGCGATGCTCGACCATTACGCCTTTGGGCTCCCCCGTGGAGCCTGACGTGTACAGCAAATAGGCAAGATCTTCCGACGATGTTCGTTCTTTCTTTTTGAAAACGTTTTCCATTTCGCGACGTTGAAACAAGCCTTCACCATATTTGATCTTGATTCCGTTGAAGTCCCGGCTCGCTTCGTTGTCGTCGCGTAAAATCAAGGCCGACGCTTGGCTGTCCTTAAGCATATAATCGATCCGAAATTCGGGATACGACGGGTCGACAGGGACATAGACGGCGCCGGATTTCATCACGGCGAGCAGCGAGACGATCCAGGCCGGAGAACGTTCCAGCATGACGGCTACCCGATCGCCTTGCCGGACTCCCCGTTCATGCAAGCGAAGCGCGATGTTTTCCGCTTTGGCGTTGAGCTCGCCATAGCTTAACGTTTCGCTGCCGCATACGACGGCGATTGCGTCTCTCCGGGCCGTCGCGACTAGCGCGAACATGTCGTGAATCGTCTGCTCCGCCGCGAATTCGGCCGCCGTATCGTTCCAGCGCGCTTGATCGGCCGCTTCCGCGGGCGAGCGCAGCTCAAGCGAGATCAGCTCGCGGTCGGGCGCGTCAACGGCCTGCTCCAGTACGGCAAGATAACTTGCTCCGAGCGTCCCGGCGAGATGCCGGCTGTAATATCCGGAATCGTAAACGAGGACGAGGCTCCCTCCCCCCTCGCCGTTCACGACTATCCGGCACTCCATTAAAGCTTCGTTCGTCTGCCCGAACGCGGTCTTCATTTCCCTCCCCTGCAAGTGGTTATAGTGAAATCCAAAGCGTTCATACCCGGTCGGAAGCTGCCAGGAATCCGAGCGAGTCAGCCAATAAGCAAGATGTTTGTCGTTATTCCTGAACGTCTCCATCACATGCGCCAGCAAGTCCTTAAAGCGGGTAATCTTGTCCGGCCGTTCGAAGGTGACAGGAACGACTCGGCCGTCGTAAGCTTCCACCCCGCCGCCGACTCCGCCGGCAGGAACGGCGATGGCGATCTTGCTCTCCGATTGGGTAAACGCGAGCAGCACGGCCGCCCACGACCCCAGGTAAAAAATCATTCTTAGATCTTCCCGCCCGTTGCAGATCTTATCCATCTTCGCAACGACAGGCTCGGGTATATTCATCTCGATTTGCCGTTTGTCTCCGGATTTGCCGTAGCCGTCGGGCTGCAGCGGCGGTTCGCTTTCCCAGCCTCTCATGACGCCGGACCAGTACATCTCGGCCTGGCGCTCTAACGTTCGCTCCATTAATTTGCGGTGCGGCACGAAAGCATCATCTCCTTAGTGAAGAGTACATCCATGAGGCCTTCTCTCCTCTTCCTCCCCATCATTCGACAAAATTCGATCCATTAATAGAAATTTATGTATGTTCCTATCATAACGAGTATTCCAGGATTTGGTCAACAAAAAAATGCAGATTCGGACAAGCGGTTTCCGCCATTAATCCGGCCATGAAAAAAACGCCCGGGCCGATTGGCCGGGCGATGATTGCCGGAAAATGCCGATTCACCTAATTGGACGTAACCTTCCGGTTCACGATCAGCTTGTAGCCGACGCCGCGAATCGAGTCGATCTGGACGCTCTGCTGATTCAGCTCCAGTTTCTTGCGCAAGGAGCTGACGTGCACGTCGACGGTTCTCTGGCCGCCGATATAATCGAACCCCCATACGACGTTCATCAGATCGTCCCGCGTAATGACGATGCCCGGACGCTCCGCCAAGTAGAGCAGCACCTCGAACTCCTTGGGCCGCAGCGTAATCCACTGCCCCCCCGAGAACACCTCGTACTTGTCGGGAAAAATTTGCAGGTCTCCGATCGGGATGACCTTCTCCCCTTCCGCCGCTTTCGTCGGCCTGCTCTCCTCGTTGCGAGAGCGCCTCAGCACCGCCGAAGTCCGGGCCAGCAGCTCGGCCACCCCGAACGGCTTCGTAATATAATCGTCCGCCCCGAGCTTGAGTCCCTGCACGACCTCCTCCTCCGCGTTCCGCGCAGTCAGGATGATCACGGGCGTGCGTATGCCGTTCTGACGCAGCTTCTGGAGCACCTCGAAGCCGTTCATGCCCGGAAGCATCAGGTCCAGGAAGATAATCGCGTAGGGCTCGTGCATCGCTTTATGGAGCCCCTCCGCTCCGTTCCCTACCACATCCGTTTCATAGCCTTCCTGCGAAAGGTTGTAGGTGACGAGACGGGCAAGCGTCGGTTCGTCCTCTATAATTAACACTTTGTCCGACATGAGTACCTCCGATCGTGCAGAATCCCCTGCCTTTTTGGCTCACTATGTTAGTTTTATCATACCACTGTAAAGCCTTCGTCATGCAAATATTAACGCAATGTAAAATAGGCTCGGCCGTTTCACGGCTGCAGCAGCGGCAGCTCCAAAATAAACTTCGATCCCGCGCCGACCGTGCTCTCCACCCGTATCGTTCCGTGATGCAGCTCGGTCAGGTGCTTGACGATGGACAGCCCCAGTCCGGTGCCCCCGGAGCTGCGCGAACGGGCTTTGTCCACGCGGTAAAACCGTTCGAAAATACGCGGAATGTCCTTCTTCGGAATGCCGATCCCGGTATCCGACACCGTAATGCGCACCCATTCCTCTTCCCCGTCTTCCGCCTCCGCGATTTCCGCGCGCACTTTCACCTTGCCGCCCTCCGGCGTATAGTTGATGCCGTTCTGCATCAGGTTCATGACGATCTGGCCGAGACGGTCCTCGTCCGCTTCGAGGAACAGCCCCTCTTCCGACCGCACGTCGAGCTCGATGCTTTTCTTCGCCGCTTCCGGTGACAGCAGCTCGGCCATCCTTCCGAGAAACGCCGGCAGGTCGATCGGGGAAAATTGCAGCGGAGCGCGGCGGGACTCGATCTTGGACAGCTCCAGAATGTCCCCGATCAGCCGGTTCAGCCGGTCGCTCTCGTCCTGAATAATCGTCAGGAACGACCTGGCCGTTTCCTCGTCGTTCACCGCTCCCGCCAGCAGCGTCTCCGCGAACCCTTTGACCGCGGCCACGGGCGTCTTCAGCTCGTGCGAGACGTTGGCGACGAATTCGCTGCGCATCCGCTCCAGACGACGGATCGCGGTCACGTCCTGCAGCACGAGCAGCAGGCCCCGCTCGTCGTCGCCATTCATCGTCATCGGCACGATATGAATCTCCAGCAGCCGCTCCTCCGGATAATACACCGTCAGCTCCTCGTGAACGGAAGCCGGCTGTTCCAGCACTTCCTTGATCAAATGGATCAGCTCGTAATGCTGGCGAATTTCCGCGAAGCTGCGGCCGACGCGCTCGCGGGTCGAGCTGCCGAGGAATTGCTCCGCTTCGCGGTTGTACAGCGTGATTTTCCCGTCGGGCGCGATCATGACGACGCCGCTCGGCATATTGTCGAGCACGCTCTGCAGCCGCGTCCCGTTGCCGCGGATTTCGTCGAGCTGATCCTGCAGACTCGACGCCATCGCGTTCAGCGCCCGCGCAAGCTCGCCGACCTCGTCTTTGCCGCCCTCGGGCACGCGCGTCGCATAGTCCATATTGGCCATCCGTTTCGCCGCCGCGGTCATCCTTTCCAGCGGGCGAGTTACGCCAAGCGCGACGCGATAGCTGACAGCGCCGGCTACGACGAACAGCAGAAGCAATCCGAAAATAAGCGCCAGCCACATGTTGTCCAAGCTGCGCTCGACGTCGCCGAGGCTCATCGCCAATCGCACGACTCCCGGACCGTTCTCGCCTTCCTCCGCGTTCACCAGAATCGCCACGTACATCATTCGTTCTTTTAGCGTATCGCTGTACCGAATGCTGCTCCCCGATCCCGTGGCCAGCGCTTCGCTCACTTCTTCCCGGTTCAGATGGTTATCCATCGTGCCGGGGGCATGGTCGGAATCGCCCAGCACCGCTCCGTCCGGGCGAATGTAGGTAATGCGCATCCCGGCGATTTCTTTGAACCGCCGGGCCTGCTGCTGCAAATATTCGCTCGCTTGAGCATTGTCCTTCGTGTCGGGCCAAGGGACGGCAGCGTTCAGGACGTGCAGCTCGCGAATCATATGATCGCGCAAAGCCGCCTGGTGGTTTTTCTGATAGGAATTGCCCATAAGCAATCCCGCGGCCAGCACGGACGAGCCGATCAGCAGCACGAACAGAACGGTAAGCTTAAAGCGAAACTTGGTCATGGCCGGGGATGCGCTCCTTCTTCGTTACGCGAATACGGGATCTTTGAACTGCTCCAGCTTCGCTTTCGAGTCTTTGTCGACGTCGGCGTGCAGGCTGTTGCCGTGAGCGTCCATCGTGACGATCGCCGCGAAGCCTTCGACCTGAAGATGCCACATCGCCTCCGGAATGCCGAACTCCATGAAGTCGACGCCGTTCACCTTCTTGATGCATTCGGCATAGTATTGGGCTGCGCCGCCGACGGCATTCAAGTACACCGCGCCGTGGTCCTTAAGCGCGGCCAACGTTTTGGGCCCCATGCCGCCTTTGCCGATTACCGCGCGCAGGCCGAACTTTTTCAGAATATCGCCCTGGTAGGGCTCCTCGCGAATGCTCGTCGTCGGCCCGGCCGCCTTCACGTGCCAGCCGTCTCCGTCCTTGAGCATCACCGGTCCGCAGTGATAGATTACGCCGCCGTTCAAGTCGACCGGCGCGTCGTGGTCCATCAGATGCTTGTGCAGCGCATCGCGCCCGGTATGCATCTCGCCGTTCAGAATAACGACGTCGCCCACCCTCAGGCTGCGGACGTCCTCTTCCGTAAGCGGCATCTGCAGCACGATTTCTTTGCCTCCGGCAACTTCCGCGACTGCGTCCGATTGGTCCCTCATCGGCACGTTCGAGCCGCCCTCGTAGATCCAGCTCTTGATCTCGTGCGTGCCGCCGTCCAGCAGCACGCCCTGCCGGCGGTAAGCCCAGCAGTTGTAGGCGACCGACACGAAAAAGCTGGCCGGCAGCCGATTGGCCACGCCGACCTTGCAGCCGAGCAGCGTCACGTTGCCGCCAAAGCCCATCGTGCCGATGCCGAGCCGGTTCGCCTTGTCCAGAACGTACTCCTCGAGCCGGGCAAGCTCCGGAATCGGGTTGACGTCGTCGACGTTGCGGAACAGCTGCTGCTTCGCCAGCTCGTAGCCGGTCGTCCGGTCGCCGCCGATGCCGACGCCGATAAAGCCGGCGCTGCAGCCCTGCCCCTGCGCCTGATACACCGCGTGCAGAATGCATTTGCGGATTCCGTCGAGATCGCGGCCCGCTTTGCCGAGCCCTTCCACCTCGCAAGGAAGGCTGTATTGAATGTTCTTGTTTTCGCAGCCGCCGCCTTTGAGAATGAGACGGACGTCGACCTCGTCGCGCTCCCACTGCTCGAAATGGATGACCGGCGTGCCCGGCCCGAGATTGTCGCCGGTATTCGCGCCCGTCAGCGAATCGACCGAGTTCGTGCGCAGCTTGCCGTCCTTGGTCGCCCGGGCGATCGAGTTGCGGATTTCCTGCCTCATCACGATCTGGTTGGCGCCTACCGGCGTATGAACGACAAACGTCGGCATTCCCGTATCCTGGCAGATCGGCGAGACGTTGGATTCGGCCATTTCGATATTTTGCGCGATCGTGGACAGCGACAATCCCGCGCGGGTAGCCCGGTCTTCCGCCTCGCGGGCCGCGGTTATGGCACGGCGAACATCCGCCGGGAGATTCGTGGACGTTTCGACGACGAGCTGATAGACGCTTTGTTCGAATGCAGATGACATAAGTACGGAATCCCCTCTCTATTCGTTAACCCCTATACATTATATAATAGCATAGATAGCAGCGTTGGGAGAAAAGGAGGCCGGGGTCATGGCGAATCATTTTTTGGCGTATTTGTACCGGCTGCAGCATATCGAGCGTTGGAGTCTCATGCGGAATACGAGACCGGAGAACGTGGCCGAGCATTCCTATCACGTGGCGCTGATAGCCCATTCCCTGGGCGTTATTGCGCGGGAAATATACGGGAGGGATATCCAGCCCGAGCAGCTCGCCGCGTTCGCCTTGTTTCACGATGCCGCCGAGGTGTTTACCGGGGACATCCCGACGCCAGTGAAGCATCAGAACCCGCGGATTCTCGCCAACTTCCGCGAGATCGAATCGCTGGCCTCCGAGCGGCTGCTGGCCAACGTCCCCGAACGGCTGCGCGGCAGCTACGCCCCGCTGCTCGCCAGACAGCCTGCCGATCCCGAGCTGGCCAAGCTGTTGAAGGCCGCCGACCTGCTGGACGCCTATCTGAAATGCACGAGCGAGATGTCCGCCGGCAATCGCGAGTTTGCCACCGCGCGCAGACAGACCGAAGAGAAGCTGCTCCGGCTGGAGCTGCCCGAAGTCGAATGGTTTCTCGCTCACCTGGCGCCGGGATTCGAACGAACGATCGACGAGCTTTCCGAAAACGAAGGAGATGACCCGCAATCATGAAGCTAAAAGTATTCAAGTCCCTATGGGGCATGGAGCATCAGACGCTAGAAGAGAGATTCGCGCTTATCGCGGCCGCCGGCTATGCCGGAGTCGAATGCGCACCTCCCGGACCGGAGGAAGAGGGGGAGTTCCGGGCGCTGCTGGACCGCTACGGACTGGAATACTCCGCGATGCTGTTCACGAGCGGCGATCACATCGAGTCGTTCCGAAGCCAGCTCGAGCGGGCGGCCTCGTTCTCGCCGGCGTTGATCAACGCGCACAGCGCGAAGGACGATATGCCTTACGAAGAGCAGCTGCGCTTCTACCGGCAAGCGGCCGAAATCGAACGCACCTTCGGAATTCCCGTCGTTCACGAGACTCACCGCGGACGCGCAATGTATACGCCGTGGACGACGGAGCGTCTGCTGGACGATGTGCCGGAACTGCGCCTATGCGCGGACTTCAGCCATTGGTGTGTCGTATGCGAATCGCTGCTCGAGGACCAGGCCGAAAGAATGGCGAAAATAACGCCCCGCGCCGCGTATGTTCATGCCCGCGTCGGCTATGCCGAAGGACCGCAGGTCAATCATCCGGCCGCCCCGGAGCATGCCGATGCGCTTGCCGCGCACGACGCCTGGTGGCGCTCCATCGCCCGTCATAAACGCGATCAAGGAGCGGAGCAGCTTATTTTCGTTCCCGAATTCGGCCCTCCGGGCTACTTGCATACGCTTCCGTTTACCCGCCAGCCCGTCTCCGACCTATGGGAAGTGTGCCTTTGGATGAAAAATTACTTGGAGAGCCGCTGGGACGAGTGGCTGGCCTGACAAGCAAAAGGGATAACCGCCGGAGCACTTTGGCGTTTATCCCTTGTTTTTTATGGCTTATCCGCGACCTCGACAACGACCGTCTGAGCCTCCCCGTTCTGCGCAAGCTCGATTTTCCATTGGCCGGCGTCCCCTTCGTATTCCACCTCCTTGACGGCAGGCGGGAACATGCCGGCAGGCTCGGAAGCTTCAAGCGCCTTGCGGATCGCCTCCGCTTCCGTCAATTCGGCCCCGTCCGGCTTCGGCGCCTCGATGACTTCCACACGGCTCGCCTTCCCTTGTCCCGGGTAGGATTCCGCAATGCCCTCATCCACCCAAACTTGGACCCGCTGGCCGATTTCGAGTCCCGAGCCGGCATTGGAAAACCAGACCGCTCCGTAAAAATGACGGGCGCCCCCGTTATCGCTAAAGTCCCTCTCTACCGTATCGGTGACCAAAATTCTTCCGTCCTCCAGGTTGACAATATAACCCTCGTAAGCAAAATCCGAATTCTCGGACGGCTCCCCGGAGGCGTTCGGCGTTTCAGCCTGCCCTCCAGGCGTTTGCCGCGTCTCTGGCCTCTCCCCGCAAGCCGTCAGCGCCAATACAAAAACGACCAGAAAGGCCAACAACACAACGCTCTTTTTCCGCATCGTTCACTCTCCTCCCTTTCTCTTCATCCGGGTTCGAACGATAACCAGCCCAACACCGCCGCCCGCAGCAAGCGCAACGACCCACGGCCAGACCGGATTCCCATCTCCGCCCCCTTCTCCTCCCAGCTCGCTCCCCGCTCCCAGCTTCTCCACCGCATCTCCGGGCTCCCCGCTTCCCGTTGGCACCTTTTCCACCTCGTCACCGGAATCGTTTCTCGTTCGAACCTTCTCTACTGCGTTATCGGGATCGTTTCCCGTTCGAACCTTCTCTACTGCGTCATCGGGCTTGCTTCCCTCGTTCGGTTCGCTCCCCGCTCCCAGCTTCTCCACCGCTTCTTCGGCTTGCTCGATCGGTTTCGTCAGCTCGCAAACTCCCGTTTCCAGCCGTTCCGAAGATCCGTACGCGGATACGATATACTTGGCCCCCTGCACAAAATTCACATAACCGCAGCTTTCCTCACCGACCGCCGTATAAACCTTCGTTTGCTTATCCAGATCGCCTTTCCATACCTTCTCCACATCGAACGTAACCTCAACCGGATCGGCCGAACTATTGATTTCTTTATTTTCCGGCTTGACCACCTTCGTAACCGTACCCGAAAATACCGCGGTCTTGCGGCTCAGCTCCTCCTCAACCGACGGCGTAGGCGCACAGGAGCAGGCATACGCTTTACCCGGCACCGCAATCGCCCCCGCTACAAACGTCAGCACTATACACGCCAACATCGCCAACGCAATCCTCATCACCGCATCACCTCACCCCCTCAGACGAACCAAACTCCCCATTTGTTACGCATCTCACTAAAAAGTACCTCCTAAAACGCCATCCGCAGCCGATTCATCTGCAATAGACAGCTATTTCTCCTATCTCATATCTCATATCTCATATCTCGTAATCCCGTAATCCCTCTCCTATTGATCTCCTATATGGAAATTATTTCTATTTTACGAAATGTAAAATTTTAACTAGTAGTATCTTGTTGTATCTCATTTTTCCGCTCCCTGAGTGATCTGCAGATCCCCTCTCTCACGTCTGCTTTTCCTTTTCCTCTTCCTTTTCTTCCCCTCCTCTTGCTCTTGCTACTGTTCCTGCTCCTGCTCTTGGTCTTGGTCTTGGTCTTGGTCTTGGTCTTGGTCTTGGTCTTGGTCTTGCTCTTGGTCTTGGTCTTGGTCTTGGTCTTGCTCTTGCTCTTGGTCTTGCTCTTGGTCTTGCTCTTGGTCTTGCTCTTGGTCTTGCTCTTGGTCTTGCTCTTGGTCTTGCTCTTGGTCTTGCTCTTGGTCTTGC